>CAZVPK010000202.1:0-3844 GCA_964628505.1 uncultured Chthoniobacter sp. | reverse complement strand
ACCGCCAATATTCTATCCTCCGACGTCCATGGGCACGCGGCCAATCCAAGAATTCGAGAACGAAAACATCCACTCCTCGGAGGCAACCGGTCTCTCCTCCGAGGGGCTCGTCGTCCTCCCGGGTGAAACGCACCCATGAAGCGCCGACGCCCGAAATCCTACGGCGTCCCGCCTCTGCCTCATGTGCGGTATTCCAAAGACCGCCGCATTGTCCTGCTCGACCAGCAACCCCTCCGCGAGGAAGCGGGCGGCGAGGCGAAACGAATCATGCGCGAGGTTAACGAACACGCCGAAAAGCTCGCCGAGTTCGACCGCACCATTCTTCCCGCCTTCGAGCGCTGGGAGGCTGAAAACCTTGGCTCGCTCCTCAACGAGGAACGCCGCCTCAACACCAAGATTGGCGAGATGGAGCGTCTTCTCGAGTTCGCCGATTTCGAGGCGCTTTTCACTGGCCGCGACCCCTACGAGATCTTCCAGGAAGCCAAGCGCGAATTTGCCGGAGACACCCCGCGCGTTTCGGGCAACGAATCCGAGGATTCGCCGCCTCCAGATCCGGAGCCGGAACCCGATCCCGACGAGGGCTTCGACCCCGAGGAGCGGGATTTCCGTTCGTATGTGCGCTTCGTCTTCGGCGACGATCCCGATTCCATCGGCAAGAGGAAATACCAGCGCCTCTTCGAGGACTACCGCCGCTGGCGCGAAAAAATGGGCGCCGGCCGCCCGGCCGCCCGGCCCGATTCCAAGGACATCCCCTCGAGAGTGAAGGAAATCTATCGCATCCTCGTCCGCCGCCTTCATCCGGACACCGGTCGCGACCGTTCGAATCCCCAGACGCGCCGACTGTGGGACGACTTACAAGAGGCCTACGCCGCCCAGGATCTCGAGCGCCTTGAGGTCCTTCTGGCCATCACCGACCTCCACGAAAGCGGGTCCGCCATGCGATCCACGCTATTCCACCTCCGGCAGGTCGCGCGCCAACTCCGCACGCAACTCGACGGCCTCAAGCTCCGTCTCCTCCAAGCGAGAAAATCCCCCGCGTGGACCCTCTGGCACGCGAAGAACCGCCCGTCCGCCGAAAAAAAACTCAGAGCCGCCGTCGAGAAACGCGTCGAGTCGGCCAAAATCCAACTGGCCGATCTCGAAGCCGAAGTCGCCCGATGGAAGGAGGAATCCGATCGCAAAAAAGCCCGCAAGCGACGTCCCAAGTCGACAGCCCCGGGATGGGACCAACCCGCCGCCAAACCCCACGAAAAGCCGCCCGTAGCGAAACGCCGGAAAAAGAAGTCCTCCGGGGCCGATGAACAGGATCTCTTCGATTTCGCCTGAGAATCCCATGCACGCCGCCGCCATCGTCGTTGCCGCCGGATCCAGCTCCCGAATGGGATTCGACAAACCCACCGCCCCGCTCGCCGGCCACCCCCTCCTGCATTGGAGCCTCGCCGCCATCGAAGATTGTGCGGAAATTTCCAGCGCGATCCTCGTCGCCGCTCCGCATCGACTCGACGAGTTCACCGAACTCGCCAAGCCGTTCCCCAAAATCCATCGCGTCGTCGCGGGCGGTTCCGAGCGCTCTGCCTCCGTTCTCAACGGTCTCCTCGCCCTCCCGGAAAAATCCCCCGACCTCGTCGCCGTCCACGACGCCGCCCGCCCTCTCGTCACCGCCTCGCTTTTCTCGCAAGTCCTCGCCTGCGCTGCCACCCACCGTGCCGCCTCCGCGGCCCACCCGGTTGCCGATTCCCTCCACCGCGCCGGCTCCGACGGACTCCTCCACACCACCATCCCGCGCGAAAACCTCTTCGCCATGGAAACCCCGCAAGCCGCCCGGTTCCTCGATCTGCTCGCCGCGCTGCAAACCCACGGACCCTCCGCTACCGACGAGGTTGGCGCGCTCATCGCCGCCAACATCCACCCGTTCCCCGTCGTCCACGGCGCGCCGAATTTCAAAATCACGCATCCCTCCGACCTCCCCGTCGCCGAGGAAATCCTGAAAACCCGCCCCCCCCGATGACCTCCCTCGCCAAGCGCCTCCTCTCGCTCGTCGGAGTCCTCTTCTGCGTCGTCTCGATCACCTTCCTCCTCATCCGCATCTCGCCCGGCGGCCCCTTCGACGGCGAACGAAAAATCCCCGAGGCCATCGAGAAGCAACTCCTCGCGAAATACAAACTCGATGGCACCCTCTGGCAGCAATACACCGGCTACCTCGGCGACCTCCTGCGCGGCGACCTGCGCCTCTCCACGAAATACCGCAACCGCTCCGTCAACGAAATCCTCGCCCAAACCCTGCCCGTCACCCTCGCGCTCGGCGGAGCCGCGTTTTTCCTAGCCACATTCGCAGGCGTCTGGCTCGGCACCCTCGCCGCCATGCACCGCGCCTCGTGGCGCGACCACGCCGCGATGTTCGCCGCCCTCGCCGCCATCTCGCTCCCCACCTACATCACCGGACCTCTCCTCGTCTTGATCTTCGCCCTCACGCTCGGCTGGCTGCCCGCGGGAGGGTGGGGGAGTTTCTCGCACCTCATCCTTCCCGCCATCGTCCTCGCCGCGCCCGCCGCCGCGGTCATCGCCCGCCTCATGCGCGGCAGCATGGTGGAAACCCTCGAGCAGGATTTCATCCGAACCGCCCGAGCCAAAGGCCTCCGCGAAACCGCTGTCGTCTACCGCCACGCGCTCCGCATCGCGATTCTTCCCGTTGTTTCCTACCTCGGCCCGCTCGCCGCGCACCTCCTCACCGGCTCCATCGTCGTCGAGACCGTCTTCCACATCCCCGGCGCGGGCGGATTTTTCGTCCACTCGATCCTCAACCGCGACGGCTTCCTCCTCGGCGGAATGGTCATCGTCTATTGCACGCTCCTGGTCGTTTTCAACCTCCTCGTCGACCTCGCTTACGGCCTGCTCGACCGCCGGATCAAATCCCATGCTTGATCCGCGCGTTCTCAAACGGGCCAAAAAAAATCCCGCCGCCGTCGTGTCGGCGGTTATCCTTGGTTTCATGGTCCTTGCCTGCGTGGCAGGCCCGATGTTCCTGCCCGCCAGCCTAGGCGATCCCGGCCCCGAGCAATACGCGCCGCCCTCCTGGGGTCATCCCTTTGGCACCGACCTCAACGGACGCGATGTTCTCTACCGCGTCCTCACCGGCGGACGCATCTCTTTGCTCGTCGGCCTCTGCGGCGCGCTCGTCAGCCTTTTCATCGGAACCGCCTGGGGCCTCGTCGCAGGCTATGTCGGCGGCCGAGTCGACGCGCTCATGATGCGACTCGTCGACATCCTCTACTCCGTCCCGCGCCTCATTTTCATTCTCATCGCGATCAACGCCTTCAACGCCGGCCTGCAGGACTGGGCCTCGCGCGAAGGCCTCCAATGGCTCGTCGGCTCCTCCCGCATCGCCATCCTCATCGTCACGCTCGGCTTCATCGAATGGCTCACCATGGCTCGCATCGTCCGCGGCCAGGTGCTCTCGCTGAAAGAGCGCCAATTCATCACCGCCGCCCGGGCCCTCGGCCAATCGCATCCGAAAATCCTCGTCCGCCACCTGCTCCCGAATCTCGCCGGAATCGTCCTCGTCTCGCTCACGCTCACGATCCCCGCCGTGATCATCGACGAATCCTTCCTCAGCTTCCTCGGGCTCGGAATCCAGGCCCCGCAAGCCAGCTGGGGCTCGCTCCTCGCCGACGGCGCCGGCGCGATCAATCCCGTCCGCAGTTTCTGGTGGCTCCTCGTCTTCCCAGCCGCCGCCATGTCGCTCACACTTCTCGCCCTCAACTTCCTCGGCGACGCCCTCCGCGACGCCTTCGACACCCGCACCCGCTGAAATAAAACGCGCCCGCTCGGAACCCGGCCCACGACA
>CAZVPK010000201.1:0-3882 GCA_964628505.1 uncultured Chthoniobacter sp. | reverse complement strand
GGTCCCGGGGAGCGCGCCCGCCTCGGGTGCCGTCGGGTGCGCCCCGCGCCCGACATGGAAAGGTTCGAGCGGCCCATGGCCGGATTTTTTTCAATCGCCCCGCGAGGGCGCGTGGCGGTGCGCCCGAGGGCGGGCACGCTCCCCGAGACCTTCGCACGAAGTCAGTCTCTCTTCATACAAAGTCCAAAATCTATCGGCTATTGGTTTGATTCCCTTTCCATCGCTGCGGGAATCTTCCCGCCACGGTTGACTTGGAATCATCGGGCAAATCCGCCACGCTCCCCGGCTCTCCATGGCCACGGTCATCCTTCCCAAAGGCGAGGGGCAGCTGGGCAACCGCCTGTTCCAATTCGCCACATTCCACGCGGCCTCGCTCGAGGCCGGGTTCGACCTTTGGAACCCCGCCTTCGGAGACTACGCGAATCATTTTCCCGCGGTGGCGAAGGATGTTTTCTGCCGCCCCTTCCACACCCGGCCTCTGGCGGGAAACCGCCGACTGGCCCGCCTCCTCTTCGAGACTCTGTCGGGCAGGCGTCTCCGCGGGCTGCTGCGGCCCTTTGGCGGACGCGTGCTCGATATCACCTCCACTCATGATGCGAACGATCTGGACTACGACCTCGAGTCCGAAGACTTCGCGCGGCATTTGAAACAAAGCCGCCTCTTGATTGCCTGCGGTTGGAAATTCCGGGCCCGCGGAGCCCTCTGGAGGCAGCGGGAAAAGCTGCGCGAAATTTTCTCGCCTCACAGCCGCCTCCTCGAGAGCGCCCGAGAGTCCGCCTCGAAAGCCAAGGGCGATGCCGATTTGTTGATCGGGGTCCATGTGCGCCGGGGCGACTACGCGGGCTGGCAAGGCGGCCGCTATTTTTTCGACTGGGAGGGCTACGCCGACTGGATGCGCCAGGCCGTGGAATTGCACGCCGGCAGGAAGGTGGCCTTTCTGGTGTGCTCGAACGAAACCCCGCACCGTCTTCCCGCCCTCGACGGCGCGCGCATCTCCCCGGGGCCGGGCGGAGTCATTGAGGATTTGTATTCGCTCGCCTCGTGCGACCTCCTCATGGGACCTCCGAGCACTTTCACCCTTTGGGCCTCGTTTTGGGGAGGCGTCCGTTTGCACATGCTGGAAAACGACGGCCAGGCCCTCTGGAGCGGCGGATTCATCCTGCATCCGCATGTGTGACCGCCCTGCGGCATTCCACATCGCGTAAAGATTCCGCTCCTTGGCCTGTGCCAAACGCTCGCAGCGCATGTCAGCCGCCGGTTTTTTTGAAACCCGCGCCCAACCCTCCCGCTCGAATGGGGTGATCTCCCCCATGGATGGCCTTTTAAAAATCCACACGGTGTCCTCGGCCCAAACGGCCGACTATTATGAAACCACATCATACTCACCATCCATCCCGCCACCCCCGACCCGGCTCCGGGTGCAAACAGTCGCTCGCCGGCCTTCTGGCCGTCGCGGCGATTTTCGTATCGGCCAAGGAAGGCCTCTCCCAAACACCGGCACCGCTTCCGGAGGCGTTCGCCTGGCAAACCGTCGTGAACAACCTCGACACGGTGCCGGGCACCGACGGCAAGCTTTTCAACAGCTACAACCAGCCCTCGATCAACAAATCCGGCCAACTCGTCTTCCGCGCGCGAAGCAAGGGGCCCGAGGTCATGAGCGGCATCTACTTCAAGGATGCCCGATCGGGCGGCCCGATCCAAAGACTCGCCGACCGCACCACCGAGGTGCCCTCGCCGAACAACACCATGGCCTCGTTCAACGAATTCCCGTCCATCCCGAGAATCGCCGAGAACGGACGCACCATCGCCACCCGGGGCAATTCCGAACCGGTCTGGAATTACACCGCCGGCGATCTCGAGACGCGCGTCGGCACCACCGGCCTCTTTCTGGATTCGGGGACCTCGTTCAGAACCGGCGTCAACCTTCTGGGGGCCGTGCCCGGCGGCGATGGCGCCACCATTGGCGTGAACTACTTCCCCTACTGGCAAGTCCCCGGCGCGGCGGAGGGAACCCGCTTCGATGTCTTCCCCGGCTCGCCGGCCGTTGCGGACGGCGATGTCGTCGTCTTCAAAGCCAACTACACCGAAGACAATGTCGGGAAAACCGGCGTCTTCTACCGCGACACCCTCGGCCAGGGCGGCCAGGCCGCCGTGCAACTCATCGCCAACACCTCCTCCATGGTTCCCAATCCCCCGGAGGGACAGGACGCCCTGCCCTTCGGCTCCACAGCCCCGCCAAGCGCCTCGGGCTCGCGCATGGTCTTTGTGGGTGTTGACAACGAGGAGAACCCCACGCAAGGCGGCATCTACCTCGCGCCGCTCAGCCCCTCGCCAATGCTCACGCCCGTGGCGGCAATCGGCCAACCCGTGCCCGGCGAGGAGGGCGAAACCTTCAAGCGCTTCGGCGAAGCCCTCTCCTTCGACGGGCGCTATGTCGGCTTCTGGGCCGCCTGGGGAAACGAAACAAAAACCCTCTGGCTGGATTGCCCGGCGGACGGCAACGCCGACCGCCTCGCCTACTGCCGCGATTTCGTCGGCGACAACTTCCCCGTCGAAATTCCCGTGAACCAAGGCATCTTCGTCGCCGACACCCAGACCGGCACGATCACCAAGGTCGCCCGCACCGGGGAAGCCTTCTCCGATTTCCTCTATTGGAACTTCTCCGGCAGACCTCCCGGCGTCGGCGGCAGCGAGGATGAAAGCGAGGACGGCGAACCGCCCCGCTGGCGCTCCTCGGCCTTCGTTTCCGTCTCCCGCGATGTGAACGGCGCCTTCCTCGCCGCCTTCAAGGCCCGCCAAGGCGAGATCGACCCGGTGGAAAACAACTACATCGATCCTGTGGACGGCCTCTATGTCGGCAACTCCGCCGAAGTCAGCTCCCTGCTCGACACCAAACAAAGCGGCCAGGCCCTCGACCCCGCCGCGCCCGAGGGATCCTTGATTTCCACCCTCGCCATCGAACGCGAATCCTTCCGCGGCACCTGGCTCGCCGTCACCGCCTCCATGCTCGCCGAAGGCACCGAGGAAAGCCTGTCCGGCATCTACCTCACCACCTTCCCCAGCCCGGCGGTGGTGAATTCCGGCGGAAATCCCGAGCCGCAGAAGCAACTCACCGCCAAGGAAAGAAAACGCGAAATCAAGAAACTCAAAAACCGCATCGCCAACCTGCGCGAAAAACTCAAATCCCTCAACGCCTCCGGCAAAAAGACCCTGAGAATGAAAAAACAACAACTGCGCCTGAGAATCCAAGAACTCCGCCAAGAACTCGCCCTCCTGCGCAGCGGAAAATAACCCGCCCCTCCCAAGCGGCCTGTTTCCCGAAAAGAAACAGGCCGCCTACCCTGTAGCGACTGTCTACGACTGCCGCCCCTGTAGCGGCGCTCTATGAGCACCGAAAGATTCGTTTCCCGCCCGGCGGTCATAGACCGCTGCAAAAATCGAGCCAAACTTCAGTCGGCGGTCATAGACCGCCGCTACAAGCAAACCTGCCGAGGACAGTAAAATTTCAGGCGCACATAATCATTTTGTATTCGGCACGATTTTTGCTGCGCAACACCCGCTTTTTCGCACCACACCCATCACCCATGACGACCCTCGGTTCCAATCCCGTTGCACGCCAATCCTCATTAGACCTCTCAAACGCCCGCCGGGATGTTGAGAAGAGCCTGAATCGCCTTTCATCCGGTTCGCGACTTGTCTCGTCCTCGGACGATGTGGGCGCGCAGTCCATGCAAATGCAAATGGATGCCCGCCTCAAAAATCTCAACGCCTTCGCCAACACTCTGTCCAACAGCCAATCCTTCCTGCAAACCCAGGAAGGCGCCTTGCACAGGGTGGCGGATATTTTGCAACGAATCGAGGAACTTGAAACACTCAAAAACG
>CAZVPK010000200.1:0-3911 GCA_964628505.1 uncultured Chthoniobacter sp. | reverse complement strand
CAACCTCAGCACCAACCCCGACGCCCAATTCACCCTCTGGGTCGGCCTGCTCGCCATGCCGTTCCAGAACCTCGCCGCCTTCGGCACCGACCAACTCAACGCCCAGCGCATGTTCTGCTGCCGCTCCGCCTCCGACGCCTCGAAGGCCATCATCGCCAGCAGCGTCTCGCTTCTGGTCACCGTCCTCATGCTCCTCGTCGGCGCGTCGCTATTTGTCTACTACCTCCAGCACCCCCCCAGCGCCGCCGAAGCCGCGCAATTCGCCAAGGACGCCGACTCCGTTTTCCCGGTGTGGATCACCACCGTCCTCCCGCCCGGCCTTACCGGCCTCATCCTCGCCGGAGCCTTCGCCGCCGCCATCTCCAGCCTCGACTCCGCCCTCGCCGCCCTCTCCCAAACCTCCCTCTCCCTCCTCCATGCCAAGGAAGGCATCGAAAACACCGACCAGAAAAAACTCCTCCGCCACTCGCGCATCGCCGTCGTCCTCTGGGGCCTCGCCCTCATCGCCGTCGCCATCGGCCTCCAAGCCGTGCGCGGCGAGATCAACCTCCTCAGCCTCGCCTTCGGCATGGTCGCCTACACCTACGGCCCCATGCTCGGCGCGTTTCTTCTGGCCATCAGCCCCGTGCGCCGCGACATCCGCGGTGTCCTGATCGGCGCCGCCCTCTCCATCGCCCTCGTCCTTTGGGTCCGCCCCGACCTCTACAACATCCTCGCCGCCCTCCAACTCCTCACCCCCGAGCAAGCCGCCTCCCTCCGCCCGAAATTCAACTTCGCCTGGCTCTACCCCATCACCTGCCTCGTCACCCTCGGCTGCGGAATCTTGCTGGGCCGCAAACGCCCCGAATAAATCCCGTCCGCCTCCCATGCAGCAATACCACCGCCTCCTCCAGCTCGTCCTCGAAAAAGGCCGCCCCAAATCCGACCGCACCGGCACCGGCACGCTCTCCGTCTTCGGCGCCCAGGAACGCTTCGACCTCCGCGACTCCTTCCCCCTCGTCACCACCAAGAAACTCCATCTCCGCTCGATCATTCACGAACTTCTCTGGTTCCTCCAAGGCGACACCAACATCCGCTACCTCCGCGAAAACGGCGTCACCATCTGGGACGAATGGGCCGATGAAAACGGCGACCTCGGCCGCGTCTATGGCGCGCAGTGGCGCTCCTGGCGCGGCGCGGACGGCACCTTCGTCGACCAAATCGCCCGCGTCGTTTCCGACCTCCAAAAAAACCCCGACAGCCGCCGCCACATCGTCTCGGCCTGGAACCCCGCCGAACTCCATCTCATGGCCCTCGCCCCCTGCCACGCGATGTTCCAATTCTTCGTGCAGGACGGCGAGCTCAGCTGCCAACTCTACCAACGCAGCGCCGACCTCTTTCTCGGCGTCCCCTTCAACATCGCCTCCTACGCCCTCCTCACGTTGATGGTCGCGCAAGTCTGCGGCCTCCGCCCCGGCGAATTCATCCACACCTTCGGCGACCTGCATCTTTACACGAACCACCTCGACCAGGCCCGACTCCAACTCACCCGCGACTGCCGCCCCCTCCCCCGCATGCTCCTCAACCCCGCCCGCCGCCGCCTTGAGGATTTCGTCTTCGAGGATTTCACGCTCGAAGGCTACGACCCCCACCCCGCCATCAAGGCCCCCATCGCCGTATGATCGCCATCGCCGCCATGTCCCGCAACCGCGCCATCGGCCTCGACGGACGCATCCCCTGGCACCTGCCCGAGGATTTGAAATTTTTCAAACGCACCACCCTCGGCCACATCGTCCTCATGGGCCGCAAAACCTACGACTCGATTGGAAAACCCCTCCCCGGCCGCGAAAACTGGGTCCTCTCGCGAACGGCCAAAATCCCCGGCGTCCGTGTCCTCCACAGCCCCGACGAAATCCCCGAGCCCCCTGCCGGAAAAAACCTCTACCTCATCGGCGGCGCCGAACTCTACGCCGCCCTCCTCCCCCGCTGCACCGAGATTCTCCTCACCCGCGTGAACCTCGACACCCCCGGCGACGCCTTCTTCCCGCCCTTCGAGTCGGACTTCGACGAAGGCGCCATTCTCCTCGCCACCGACGAATTCCAAATCCGCCGCCACCTCCGCACCTCAAAAAGGTAGGGCTCGGGCCTCCGGACTCGCCATCTCTTTTCGCCCCGCAAACTCATCGACCCCCTGTCCACATGGTCCCGGGGAGCGCGCCCGACCTCATTCCGCTCCCGCCACCTCACCGATCCCCGCATCACAGTCCGCTCCATCCGTCAATCCGGTCAACACGGTCAGCAAGGTCCATTCCCCCCCCGAAAAAAAATTCCAAAAAAAACTCTTGCCTCCCGCGCGGTCACCGCTAATTTGCGAATCGTTCTGGGGGGAACAACAGCCCGCTGCGACATTCGTTGCAGCGGGCTGTAACTTTTCCGGGCCCTATGACTCCGCCGTTCCGTTTCCGATGCCTCGCGCCGCCCGCCACGCATTTCGCATTCCAAAAATCCTCCCTTGCCTTTTAGATACCCCGCTCACCTTTCCACCATGTTTGCTTGGATCCTGAAAAAAATCGTCGGCAATAAAAACCAGCGCGAGTTGCGCCGCATGTTGCCGACCGTCCGAAAAATCAACGAACTCGAGGCCGCCCTCCAGTCCGCTCCCGACGAGGCGCTCCGCGCGAAGACCCTCGAGTGGAAGGACCGCCTCTCGAAAATCTCCGACTCCGCCGAACTCGCCCGCGAACTCGACGCCATCCTCCCCGAGGCCTTCGCCGTCGTCAAAAACGGCGCCCGCCGCCTCTGCGGAAAATCCTTCGACGTCTGCGGCCACCCGCTCACCTGGAACATGGTCCACTTCGACGTGCAACTCATCGGCGGCATGGTCCTCCACAAGGGCCGCATCGCCGAGATGGCCACCGGCGAAGGCAAGACCCTCGTCGCCACCCTGCCCGTCTACCTCAACGCCCTCTCCGGCCGCGGCGTCCATGTCGTCACCGTCAACGACTACCTCGCCCGCCGCGACTCCGAGTGGATGGGCCAGCTCTACCAGTTCCTCGGCCTCACCGTCGGCGTTCTCCAAAACGACCAGCAACCCTCGCACCGCCGCGAGCAATACGCCTGCGACATCACCTACGGCACGAACAGCGAGTTCGGTTTCGACTACCTCCGCGACAACGGCATGGCCACCTCCCGCGACCAGCAGGTCCAGCGCGGCCACTCCTTCGCCATCGTGGACGAGGTGGACTCGATCCTCATCGACGAGGCCCGCACCCCGCTCATCATCTCCGGCCCCGCCACCGTCTCGACCCATCAATACGACCGCTTCAAGCCCCTCGTCGACCAGCTCGTCCGCAAGCAAACCATGCTCTGCAACAAACTCGCCAGCGAGGTGAAGGACCTCCTCGAGGCCGGCGACTCCGCCGCCGCCGGACGCACCCTTTTCAAACTCAAGCTCGGCCAACCCCGCTCCAAAGCCCTCCTCCGCCACCTCGAGGATCCCGAGATGCGCAAGCTCATGGACAAGGCGGAACTCGAATTCTACAAGGACACCGAAGGCAAGGCCGCGCTCGTCGCCCTCAAGGAGGAGCTCTACTTCACCATCGAGGAAAAATCCCACGACGCCGACCTCACCGAGATGGGCCGCAACTATCTCAACCCCGACGACCCCCACGCCTTCACACTCCCCGACCTCCTCACCGAATTCGCCGACATCGAAAACGACCCCGCCCTTTCCACCGCGGACAAAACCGCCAAGAAAGCCGAGCGCCAGCAGCATTGCGACGCCCAGGCCGAGCGCATCCACAACATCACCCAACTCCTCAAAGCCTACTGCCTCTACGAAAAAGACGTCGAATACGTCGTCGAGGACAACAAAGTCCTCATCGTCGACACCTTCACCGGCCGCAAAATGCCCGGCCGCCGCTGGTCCGACG
>CAZVPK010000199.1:0-3954 GCA_964628505.1 uncultured Chthoniobacter sp. | reverse complement strand
TGCAAAGGGTCCAATCAACATTCGAATTCGGTATAAAACAGCGCCATAGGCGCGCCCAATCCCAGCCCGGGGCAGCGCCCCGGGGTTTCC
This sequence comes from uncultured Chthoniobacter sp., assembly GCA_964628505.1. Classification (GTDB taxonomy): domain Bacteria; phylum Verrucomicrobiota; class Verrucomicrobiia; order Chthoniobacterales; family Terrimicrobiaceae; genus UBA967. The sequence goes on along the minus strand of CAZVPK010000199.1, from coordinate 3,864 downwards.
AAACGCAAAAAAACCAGGGCTGAAAGCCCGGCTCATCTTTTTGACATGCCCGCATGATCCTCGCGTATCGCGCCGCCGGGATTTGTGGTTGAGTCCTTCCATGACCACGATGATTCCGTCCCTCCTTGGCGGCATCGGATTGTTTTTGCTCGGGATGACCCTTCTCACCGAAGGAGCCAAGGGATTTGCCGGGGACTCGCTCCGCCAGGCCCTGCTGCGCTTCGCCGGCACGCCGTGGAAAGCCTTTCTCTCCGGTTCGCTCGCCACGCTCCTCGTCCAATCCTCCAGCGCCACGACCGTCATGGTGATCGGTTTCGTGAGCGCCGGCCTGCTGGCGTTTCCGCAGGCTCTGGGTGTCGTCTTCGGCGCCAGCCTCGGCACCACCGGCACGGGTTGGCTCGTCGCGGTCTTCGGCCTGAAAATCCAGCTCGGCCTCTATGCCCTTCCGCTTGTCGGCGCGGGCGCGTTTCTCCGCCTGCTGGGCCGCGGACGCTGGCGCGCGCTGGGTCTCGGCATCGCGGGCTTCGGGTTGATCTTTCTCGGAATCGATTTTCTCCAGCAGGGAATGGCCGGCGTCTCCTCCGCCTCCCTCACCGCCTCGCTGCCCTCGGGCGGACTTCCCGCGCGACTCGCCGCCATGCTGGCGGGAATCCTCGCCACACTGGTTCTGCAATCCTCCAGCGCCGCGATCGCGGTCACCATGACCGCCCTCCACTCCGGCGCCCTGAATTTCGAGCAAGCCGCGGCCGTGGCGGTCGGCGCCTCGATCGGCACCACGCTGACCGCGCTCCTCGCATCGATTGGCGCCACGATTCCCGCCAAACGCACCGCCCTCGCCTTTGTGATGTTCAACACGGCGACCGGACTTCTGGCCATCGCGCTCCTTCCGGTTCTTTTATCAATCGTCGATTGGGAAAGCGCCCGGCTGGGACTCCACGGCGGAGCCGTTTCGCTGGCGGCGTTCCACACCACATTCACCGCCCTCGGCGTCGCCGTCTTCCTCCCGCTGGCGAGATCCTACGCGCGCCTGGTCGAGCGCCTGGTCCCGGACCACCGCCCCGCCCTCACCCGCTACCTCGACAAATCCCTTCTCCAAACCCCGTCCATCGCGCTCGAAGCCGTCCGCCGCGCCCTTCTTGAGACCGCGCTCGAGGCCATGCGACGGATCATGGCCGATCTGGACCGGCCCGGAATCGACCGGGATTCCGAAATCGAAAACCGGGATCTCTTCCAGGCCGTGGACGACATCCAGTCCTTCCTCTCCCGCATCCCCCAGGATTTCACGCCGCGCCCCGGAACTCCCCGCCGCATCGAACTCCTTCATGTGATCGACCACCTGGTCCGCCTCCGAAGCCGCGTGACGCCTCCCCCCGCGGTCCGAACCACCCTCGGCGAACCCGAATTTCACGAACCGCTCGCCCTCGCCAAATCCCTTCTTCAAACCGCCATCACCGGACTCGTGGATTCCACCCCGGCCGGTTGGGAGCACCTCGTGGAAACCGCATCGACCAACCTCGCCGAGTCCCGCCGCGCGGGCCGCGTGGCGATTCTGGAAAGGGAAACGCGGGAATCTCCCGAGCGCATTCTGCAACTCCTCGACGCCCTGCGCTGGCTCGACCGGGTGGGCTACCACGCCTGGCGGATTTGCGTCCACCTCCCCGCCGCGGAGGACCGTTCCACCCGTCATCCCGAGCACAAGCCCCACCCCGACGACTAGGCGCCCAGCATTTTTTTACGCAAGCGATTTGCATTTTTGTTTTGACTAACGCAACCCGCTTGCATTTCACTCCCGGCCTCGATCATGAAAAAAATCCTATTCCTTTTGTTGGCGGTGACCGGAAGCGCGGTGGTTGGCCTGGCCCACGGGCCGGGGCACGTCCATCGAAACCAAGCGGCCGAAGTGGACGCGTTGCTCGACGAGCAGGGCCCGGCTCCCGAATCCCAACCCGCCGCAGGCTCCTCCACCTCCTCCAGCGGAAAGTCCTTCCGGGAGACCGTCGTCGAAGCCCCGGAACGGAATTGGGGTGCCATGCTCACCACCGGCTGGGAGGGCCGCCATGTGCACTACGGCGTGAACGAGACCGGCGACTCGGGCGCCTGGACCACCGAGTTGGGCCTGTGGATCGGGAATCTGGGCCTGGCGGCCTGGAACGGCTTCGGGCTGGGAAACGAGTTCGAGGAATGGGATTTCACCGCCTCCTACAACATCGAGGTCGGCCCGCTTTTCCTCATCCCGGGTTACAATTTCCGCTACGTGCCGAGCTCCTCGGAGGAGTCCCACGGCCATGAATCCCACGAGGAAGAGGAGCACGGGCATCATGAGGAACACGGGGACGAGGCCTCGCATGCGCACCTCACCTACAACAACGAGGTCTTCGCGGTTCTCGGCACGAATGCGATTCCCTATGTCACTCCGTCGGCCGCGTTCATATGGAACCTCAACGACGCCCCCGGCGGTTTTCTGGAATTCCGGTTGGACGGCGACATTCCGGTTTTGGAAGACGTGGTCACCCTCAATCCCTACGCGCTGCTGGGCCTGAATTTCGGCTACAACACCACCGCCGAATACGGCCTGAACAATTTCCAGTTCGGCGCGCAGGCGGAGTGGAACGTCAACACGCACCTCACCCTCTTCGCCGGCATCAACTACAGCATCGCCCTCGCGGCGCTCGATGCGATCGGCCAGGGCGATGTCTTCTGGGCGAACGCCGGAGTGAGCGTGGGATTCTAAAAAAACCTCACGCCGCCCGGGCGGAAATCGACGCGCAGGTCCTCACGATGTGCTCGGCGATTTTGTCGAGGGGCAGGATGGATTCGACGGCGCCGACCTGCACCGCCACGCGCGGCATTCCGTAGACGACACAGGTTTTCTGGTCCTGCGCGAAGGTGCGGGCCCCGGCCTGGCGGAGTTTGAGAAGCCCGGCGGCGCCGTCCTCGCCCATGCCGGTGAGGATTCCCGCCACGGCGCGCCTTCCCACAAACGGCGCGGCGGACTCGAAAAGCACGTCCACCGAGGGACGGCAAAAATTGATCTTCGGCCCGTGCTTGAGCGAAACGCCGTAGCCCTGGTCGCCGGTTCTGCGCAGGACCATATGAAAATCCCCCGGGGCGACGAGCGCCAACCCACGCCGCAGCACATCGCCCTCGCGCGCCTCGCGAACCTCGAAGGGGCAGACCTCGTCGAGGCGTTTGGCGAAGGCCCCGCAAAACGCCGCGGGAATGTGCTGGACGATGCAAATCGGCGGAAGGTTCCCCGGCAACCGCGCCAGCACCTCCTTGAGCGCCTCCGTGCCTCCGGTCGAGGCGCCGATCAAAATGATTTGCCTCGGATCGTAGTAGGCGCTCCCGCCGGAGAGCGCCGCCGGCGCGGAGGGCGCCGGGGAGAACGCCTTGTGCTTCGCCCCGACCGCGCCCTTGATTTTGGCGATCAACTCCGGGCCGAGATCCTTCGTGAAGGAACTGCTGCCCGGCTTGGCCATCACATCCACCGCGCCGGAGGCCAGCGCGTCCAGCGCCACCGCGGAACCGGCGGTCGACAGCGAACTCAAAACAATCGCGGGCTTCGGATGGTGCTTCATCAGCAACTTCAGAAACGTCAACCCGTCCATCTTGGGCATCTCGATGTCGAGCGTGAGCACGTCGGGATCCAACTCGAGGATCATGTCGCGGGCCGCATAGGGATCGGGAGCCGCGCCCACCACCTCGATGCCCGGATCCGCGGACAGCAGATCGGTCAGGATTTTGCGGACGATCATCGAATCATCGACGACGAGAACCTTGATCTTTGGAGAGGTCATGAAAACGGGGAAGGTGAAGTGGAGGATTGAAATCTCTCCGCGAAGCACGCCACTTGGCAAGCGGGGA
>CAZVPK010000198.1:0-3971 GCA_964628505.1 uncultured Chthoniobacter sp. | reverse complement strand
ATCGGATCACGTCCTGCGCGAGGTCGACCTCGCGGTGAAACAAAAGGTGCCGATCTTGCCCGTGCGGCTTGACGACACACCGCTTCGCCGCGACATCGAATACTACATCAACGTCGCCCACTGGATCTCCGCCACCGACGGCCGCATTGATCCTCTGCTGTCTCGCATCACCGATGGCTGCCGCAGCCTTCTTGGCGCACCGAAGCAAAAACACCCTCATCCGACTGATCCGCCCGATAGGTCCAACCCCCAACCAGTCGCTCGCGTGCGCATCTCACCTCGCAAAGCCAGCGAGACCGATGTGCGCACGCGCTACGTGACACCCGCCATCGCGGCGAAGTGGGACCTCCACACGCAGGTGCGCGAGGAGGTCTATTTCACGAAGGGTCGTGTCATCGTGCGCGGCAAAACCGTTCAGCGCGGCGAGGCGAGCAAAGTGGACTACCTGCTCTCCTACAAAGCGAATGTCCCGCTTGCCATTGTGGAGTGCAAAGACACCACGCACGCAGTGGGTGACGGTATGCAGCAGGCACTTGCTTACGCCGAGACCCTCGACGTTCCGTTTGCTTACAGCACCAACGGCAAAGCTTTCCTCGAGCACGATCGCACGGCCAAAGACGGTCCAGTGACCCGCGAGATACCGCTCGACGAGTTTCCCGGACCCGCCGAGCTCTGGGCTCGCTATTGCAAAGCCAAACAACTCACCCCCTCACAACAAAGCATCGCCACCGAGCCCTACTACGAAGACGGCTCGCAAAAGGGGCCTCGCTACTACCAGCAGACCGCCATTAATCGCACAGTCGACGCCATCGCCGCCGGACAAAACCGCATCCTGCTCGTCATGGCCACCGGCACCGGCAAGACCTACACCGCATTTCAGATCATTTGGCGCCTGTGGAAAGCCGGCGTGAAGAAGCGCATCCTCTTCCTCGTCGACCGCAACATCCTCGCCGATCAGACCAAGACCAATGACTTCAAGCCGTTCGGATCGGCCATGACCAAGATCACAAACCGCAGCGTCGATAAGTCATTCGAGATCTACCTGAGCCTCTACCAAGCCGTCACCGGCACCGAAGAAGACAAAAACATCTACAAGCAATTCTCGCCCGACTTCTTCGACCTCGTCGTCGTCGATGAGTGCCACCGCGGTAGCGCAGCCGATGATGCCGCATGGCGCGAGGTGCTCGAATACTTCTCCTCCGCCACGCAGATCGGCCTCACCGCCACGCCCAAAGAAACGAAGGACATCTCGAACATCGAATACTTCGGCGAGCCGATCTACACCTACTCGCTGCGCCAAGGCATCGCCGACGGCTTCCTTGCACCCTACAAGGTCATCCGCATCGGCCTCGATAAAGACCTCGACGGTTGGCGTCCTGAGTCTGGGCAGCGGGACAAATACAACCAGCCCATCGAGGACCGCGAATACAACGCCCGCGACTTCGACCGTAACTTGGTCCTCGAGAAAAGAACCGAGGTCGTGGCGCGCAAGATCACCGAATTCCTCAAAGCCACCGACCGTTTCCACAAGACGATCGTCTTTTGCGAAAACATCGAGCACGCCGAGCACATGCGGCAGGCGCTGGTTAATGCCAACCCCGACTTGGCTGCGGCCAACCCGAAATACGTCATGCGCATCACCGGCGACAATGACGAGGGCAAGGCCCGGCTCGATAACTTCATCGACCCGGAGAGCACTTATCCGGTCATCGCCTGCACGTCGCGACTCATGTCTACCGGAGTCGATGCCCAGACCTGCCATCTCATCGTCCTCGACCGCCGCATCGCCTCCATGACCGAGTTCAAGCAGATCATCGGCCGCGGCACGCGCATCAACGAAGACTACGGGAAACTCTTCTTTACCATCATGGACTTCCGGCAGGCAACCGCACTGTTTGCCGATCCGAGCTTCGATGACGATCCCGTGCAAATCTTGGAGCGCGAACCCGACGAGCCGCTGCTTCCCTCCGACGAGGAAGAGGAGCTTCCGCCGGATGGACCCATCATCGAAGACCTGCCGCCGGGCGGATCCGTGAAATACTACGTGGACAAGGTGCCCGTCTCGGTTGTCATGGAGCGAGTCCAATATCTCGATGAGAAGGGCAAGCTCATCACCGAGTCGCTCACCGACTACTCGCGGAAAAAGGTCCGCGACAACTATCGCTCCCTCGAAGACTTCCTGAACCAGTGGAACTCGGCTGACCGCAAAGAAGCCATCTTGCAGGAACTGGCCAAGCAGGGAGTCTTTGTCGACGAACTCGCCGAGCAAGTCGGTCAGGACTACGACGCTTTCGATCTGGTCTGCCACATTGCCTTCGACCAGCCGCCACTCACCCGCCGCGAGCGCGCCGAAAAAGTGAAGAAGCGCAACGTATTCGGCAAATACGGCGCCAAAGCCCGCGCCGTGCTCGAAGCTCTGCTCGAGAAATATGCCGACACCGGCATCACCAGCGTCGAGTCGCTCGAGATCCTCAAAGTCGACCCGCTCAAGACCTTCGGCACTCCGGTGGAGATCGTGAATCTCTTCGGCGGCAAAGAAGGCTACGTGGCCGCCATCCGCGAGCTCGAAGAAGCGCTTTATGAGGAGGCGGCATGAGCGAGCCGGCTCGCTCCCGCATTCGTCCCAGCGGCGGCTACCGCGACCTGCGCAGCTTCCAGACGGCGACCATCGTTTACGATGCGACGGTCGCGTTCTGTGAGCGCTTCGTGGACCCGCGCTCGCGCTTGGTCGACCAAATGGTGCAAGCCGCCCGCAGCGGTCGCCAGAACATCGCCGAAGGCAGCCGTGCCTCTGCCACCTCGAGCCAAACCGAGCTGCGCCTCGTGAACGTCGCCCGCGCCAGCCTCGACGAGCTGCTGCTCGACTACGAAGACTTCCTCCGCCAGCGCGGCCACCGCCAATGGGCCAAAGAAGATTCCGAAGCCCGCGCCGTGCGCAATGTGGGCCGGCGCACCCAAGATCAGTCCGATCAGTCCGATCCGCCCGATTACTCCCCCTGGCTCGACCACGCCGATCCCGCTGTGCGCGCCAATGCGCTCATTTGCCTGATCCACCAAACCAACTACCTCCTCGACCAGCAGATCCGCGCCCTCGAGGCGCAGTTCGTCGAAGGCGGCGGCTACAGCGAGCAACTCGCCGCCGCCCGCATCGCCCACCGACGCGCCAAAGATCAGTCCGATCCGTCCAATCAGCCCGATAAAACTCCCGCCCCCACCTGCCGCCTCTGCGGCAAACCCATGGCCCTGCGCACCGCCAAAAAAGGTCCCAACGCCGGCTCGCAATTCTGGGGCTGCTCCGGCTATCCCGACTGTAGGTCAGTTCAATCCGTCTGATCAGCCCGATCCGTCCGATCTCAGCCACTCCCATGCCCCACGTCTCCAACCTCGTCAAAAGCATCCAAGACATCATGCGCAAGGACGCCGGCACCTACGGCGATGCGCAGCGGCTCGAGCAGCTCGGGTGGATGTTCTTCCTCAAGATCCTCGATGACCGCGAGAAGGAGCTGGAACTCCTGCGCGACAGCTACAAATCACCGCTGCCGAAGCATCTGCGCTGGTCGGCCTGGGCCACCGACGAGGAAGGCATCACCGGCGACGCCCTGCTCGACTTCATCAACAACACCCTCCTGCCGAAGCTGAAGACCTTGCCCGCCGGCACCGACCCCATGGCCGGGCTCGTGCGCAATGTCTTCGAGGATGCCAACAACTACATGAAGAACGGCACGTTGATGCGCCAGGTCATCAACAAGATCAACGGCATCGACTTCAACGCCTCCGATGATCGCCACATGTTCGGCGACATCTACGAGAAGCTGCTCAAAGACCTGCAATCCGCGGGCAATGCCGGCGAGTTCTACACCCCGCGCGCCGTCACCCAGTTCATCGTCGAGCAAGTGAACCCCCGCCTCGGCGAGACCGTGCTCGATCCCGCCTGCGGCACCGGCGGCTTCCTCGTCTGCGCCATCGAGCAC
>CAZVPK010000197.1:1961-3975 GCA_964628505.1 uncultured Chthoniobacter sp. | reverse complement strand
AACCACTCCGGCGTCGAGTTGCACGGCTTCCTCAGCTACCTCGTGAAATGCAACCTCGAGGGCCGCGAATACAAGGTCTTCGGCTACGAGGGCAAGCAAGTGCGCGACAACATCCACAGCGAGGATGTCGCGCGGTTCATGTGGGAATTCTGCAAGGCCCCGCGCGTGGCGGAGGTCTACAACCTCGGCGGCGGAAAACAAAATTCCTGCTCGATTCTCGAGGCGTTCCAAATCGCCGAGTCGTTCACCGGAAAAAAACAGGTCTATTCCTATGTGGACCAGAACCGGATCGGCGACCACATTTGCTACTACAGCGACCTGCGAAAAATGAAATCCGACTACCCGGCCTGGGACATCACGATCAGCCTCGAGGAAACGATCCGCCAGATCGTCGAGGCCTGGAAAACCCGGGGCTGATTTTTCCCGCCATGCGCCAATACCGCCCGAATGTCGAACGCCAGAAGGCGATCTATGATCAACTGAAATCCGGGACAGCGAATTCGAGCTACCAAGATTTCAATAAAGTCCAGATTTGGCTCCCTGGCGGCGTCCGGCAAATTTCGGATGCGATGATGATTTCGGATTGGTTGAAGGATAAACCCGATTCCTTCCAAACCATCGCGCACTGAAATCCCCATGCCGCTCCCACCGCCAAAATCCCCTGCATCCTCATCGCGCGCCGGGCTGAAAATCCTCGTCACCGGAATCTGCGGCTTTGCCGGTTCGGTGCTCGTCCGCTCGTTGCTCGAGCATCGCGCCGGGTTGCGCATCACGGGTCTCGACAACCTCACCCGCAAGGGCAGCCAGACCAATCTGGAGCCTCTTCGCGACCTCGGCTGCGACATCCACATCGGCGATGTGCGCGACCGCGCGCTCCTCGAAAGCCTGCCGCCGCACGATTGGATTCTCGATTGTGCCGCGAATCCCAGCGTGCTCGCGGGAGTCGATGGCTCCTCCAGCCGGGATCTGGTCGATCAAAACCTCTACGGCACCGTCAACCTCCTCGAACTTTGCAAAACCTGGAAAGCGGGATTCACGCTGCTCTCGACGAGCCGCGTTTATTCGATCCCCGCACTGGCCGGTTTGCCGATGGAAAAAACCTCCACGCGCTTTCAGTTGCCGCCGGGCGCGGAAGGACCGGGTTGGTCGCCGCTTGGAATCGGCGAGGATTTTTCCACTGCTCCGCCGATCAGCCTCTATGGCAGCACGAAGCTATGCTCGGAGTGGCTCGCGCTCGAATACGGCGACGCCTACGGCTTTCCGGTGTGGATCAACCGCTGCGGCGTGCTTGCGGGCGCGGGCCAGTTCGGCAAGGCCGATCAGGGGATTTTTTCGTATTGGATCCATTCTTGGAACGCCCGGCGTCCGCTCAAATACATCGGTTTCGGCGGCTCCGGACTTCAGGTCCGCGACTGCTTGCATCCGCGTGACATTGCCCCGTTGCTGCTTCGGCAAATGGACGCCAATCCGGAGGGGAAACCCAAAATCCTGAACCTTGCCGGGGGCCTCGCGAATTCCATGTCGCTACGCGAACTCTCGCTCTGGTGCGCGGACAACCTCTTTCCGGCCGCTCGCCTCAACGATCCCGATCAAATTTCCAGCGCCCAATCCAGCCGACCGTTCGACATTCCCTGGGCGGTTCTCGACGCCTCGCTCGCCGAGCGCGTATGGAGTTGGAAGCCCGCCACTCCTCTCGCCGATATCCTCCAGGAAATCAAAATCCACGCGGAGCAAAACCCGGGTTGGTTGGATCTCGTGGCGTGATCAATCGCCTCCCTGAACGGGATTTGCATTTGAAAGTCCGGGATGTCGGTTTAAGGTTTTCCCATGTTCGCAACTGAAGAAAGAGTCGAAAATCTCGAATCCATCGTCGAGAGGATCGCCCATGCGCAGTTGCAAACAAACATCTCTCTGCGCGCGCTCAGCGAGGAACTGCGGGAGTTCAAGGACGAGATGAGGGAGTTCAAGAATGAGATGCGGGAGTTCAAGGGCGAGATGCAGGACTTCAAAAACG
>CAZVPK010000197.1:0-1861 GCA_964628505.1 uncultured Chthoniobacter sp. | reverse complement strand
GAGTTCAAGAATGAGATGCGGGAGTTCAAGGGCGAGATGCAGGACTTCAAAAACGAGATGCTCGAATTCAAGAAAGAGTCCCTCGCCGAGCGCAAGCGCATGAACAAGCAATGGGGCGATCTGGCCAACAAACTTGGGTCGATCGTTGAGGATATCGCCGCACCCAATGTCGTTCGCCTGGCCACCGAGGAATTCGGACTCGATCCGCTCCAAGACATCCTGATCCGCGCCCGCCGCAGCAACCGGGTCCACCCCGATGGTCGCACCCAGTTCGATGTGATCTGCGCCGGACCGTCGAAAATCCTCCTCGCCGAAATGAAATCCACCCCGACCCTCGCCGCGATCGACGGCCTCCGCGACAAACTCGACCGCTTCTGGGAATTCTTTCCCGAATACCAAGGCCGAGAATTGATCGGCATTTTCGCCAGTTGGTCGCTCGAGGACGACATTCGCAAAGCCATTCGTTCTCACGGCCTCTACGGCATGGCCATGGGCGATGAAACCATGGAAATCGTGGTCCGTCCCGACGCCGTGCCCGCATGATTCTCGTCGTCGGGGCCGGTCTGGCCGGTCTCTCTTGCGCTCTCACTCTCCATCGCGCGGGCCGCGGGTTTTTGTTGATCGAAGCCGATTCGCGGGTCGGCGGACGCCAACGCACCACCCGCCGCGACGGCTTCACACTCGACCACGGATTCCAGGTGATTCTGAGTTCCTACGATGCGGTTCGGGAGGTTGTGGAGATCGATTCGCTCGAGCCCCAGTGGTTCGAATCCGGAGCCTTGCTCAGTCACCGTCGGGGGTTGTCCAGCCTCGTCAGTCCCCTGGAAAATCCCTTTTCAGCGATTGCCACGGACGCGATTTCGTTCAGCGACAAAATCCGCATCGCGCGCCTCGGGGCCGAAATCCTCATCTCCCCCGATGCCCGGCTTCTCGCCCGCTGCGGCTCGCGCGAGGATCCATCCACCCGAGATTTCCTCAAGCAGCGCGGCTTTTCGCCATGCTTCCTCTCCCGGTTCGCGCAACCCTTTTTCGGCGGGGTGTTGCTCGACAACGATCTCGAGACCAGCGCAGGCCTCTTTCTTTACTATCTCAAAAAATTCGCCACCGGACGCGCCTGGCTGCCCGCCGGGGGCATCCAAGCCCTTCCCGAAGCGATCGCAGCGCAACTTCCTTCCGGAGCAATCCGTCTCGACACCCGCGTCGCATCAATCTCGCCCGGCAGCTTGGTTCTTGAAAACGGCGAAACACTTTCCGCTTCGAAAACCATTCTCGCCCTCGATGAATTCTCGCTTCACAAGCTTTGGAATCTCCAGCCGCCCGCGCCCCCTCGCGGCGTGGCGGTCTTGTATTTCAAAACCCGCCGCTCCCTTTACGATCGGCCTTGTCTCGTCCTGCCGGAGGGGCCGAGCCGCCTCGTAAGGCATTTGGTTCAAATCACCAACATCGCCCCCGATTTCGCGCCTGCGGGATGGCATTTGATTTCCGCAACGGTTCTGAATTTTTCGAGTGTTCCCGTCGAACAACTCGCGATCGAGGCCGTGCGCGAAATCGAAGCAATTTTCCCGCACGCCGCCGGTTCCCTCGAACACCTCGAGACCATCGTCGTTCCCAACGCCGTCCCCGCCCAGCCGCCCGGCTTCGCCTCGAAACTCCCGCCGCCACTGCCCACGGGCGTCCTCGCCTGCGGGGATTGGAAAAACGGTGCCAGCATCCAGGCGGCGATCCGTTCCGGCATCGATGCCGCCAAGGCCGCGATCGGCTCATCGTGAATCTCCTCTGTGCGCCCGCTCCGCGCTGTGGTTAATCTCCGCGCGTGAAACTCGCCCTCTCCACCTGCTGGAACTCGTGGCGGCATCAGGAC
>CAZVPK010000196.1:0-4010 GCA_964628505.1 uncultured Chthoniobacter sp. | reverse complement strand
CGGCGGCCTTCACGGCCTTGGCGATCGAGTCGAGGGCGTCCTCGGCGCTGGAGAGCGCGGGCGCGAAACCGCCTTCGTCGCCAATGGCGGTCGAGAGCTTGCGGCCCTTGAGCTCGGATTTGAGCGCGTGGAAAATCTCGGTGCCGGCGCGCAACGCTTCGGAGAAGCTCGGGAAGTTTTTCGGCACGATCATGAACTCCTGGAAGTCGATCGGCGCATCGCTGTGCGCGCCGCCATTGAGAATGTTCATCATCGGCACCGGAAGCACTTTGGCGTTCGGTCCGCCGAGGTATTTGTAGAGCGGTTGGCCGATCTGCGCGGCGGCGGCCTTCGCGGTGGCGAGGGAGACGGCGAGGATGGCGTTGGCTCCAACCTTCTTTTTGGTGGGAGTGCCATCGGCCGCGAGCATCGCCTTGTCGACGGACACCTGATCGGCCGCGTCGAGCCCGATGATCGCGGGAGCAAGAATCTTGGAAACATTCGCCACCGCCTTGGTCACGCCCTTGCCGAGATAGGAGGTCTTCACGCCGTCGCGAAGTTCAACCGCCTCGTGTTCGCCGGTGCTGGCGCCACTGGGCACTGCGGCGCGTCCGATCGCGCCTCCCGCCAATTCGACATCGGCTTCGACCGTGGGATTGCCGCGCGAATCGAGAATCTGTCGCGCGCGGATGGAAAGAATGGTGGTATCGCTCATAAGAAGGGCCTTCAGAAACCAATCCAACGCCGCGCTGGCAAGAACAAACCCGTTGCGCGGTTGATTCCCCGCCGCCGCGAAAGTATCCTCCGCCGCACGATCCACGCCATGCAGCAATTCGAAAGCCTCCGCGCCTCGTCGCTCTATTGCAAAAAATGCCAGACCGCCATGCCGGTCCGTGAAAAGCTCCTCCTCGTCCTCCCCGACAAGGAAATCTACGACTACCTCTGCTCCGGCTGCGCCTCCTCGCTCGGCCAGCGCGAGGTCACCGCGGGCGAACTCATGATGACCCGCGCTGCGATGGCCCGCCAAGCCGCCGCCCGGGGGATGTTCTAAAAAATGCGCCTCGTCTTTTGCGGCACCGGCGAAATCGGCGCACCTGCCCTCGAAGCCCTCCTGGCCTCGAAAAAACACACCGTCGTCGGAGTGATCACCCAGCCCGACAAGCCCGCCGGCCGCGACCTCAAGCCGCGCCAATCCGCCATCAAGCGCATCGCCCTCGCCCACGATCTCCCCGTCCAGCAACCCGAGAAACTCCGCTCCGCTGCTGCACTGGACGACCTCCGCACGCTCGCCCCCGACCTCATGGTCGTCGCCGCCTACGGCCAGATTCTTCCGAAAAGCGTCCTCGAGACCCCGCGCCTCGGCTGCCTCAATCTCCACGCCTCGCTCCTCCCGCGCCACCGCGGCGCCTCGCCGATCCACGCCGCCATCCTTACAGGTGACACCGAGACCGGCATCACCGTGATGTATATGGACGAAGGCCTCGACACCGGCGACATCCTGCTCGCTGAACCGCTCGCAATCGCCCCCGACGAAACCACCGGCCAACTCCACGAACGCCTCGCCGACCTCGCCGCGCCCAGTCTTCTCCAAGCCCTCGATCTTCTCGAACAAGGAAACGCCCCGCGCATCCCGCAAGACAACGCCCTCGCCACCTACGCGCCGAAACTCAAAAAAACCAACGGCCTGCTCGATTGGAACCAACCCGCCGAAGCCCTCGCCATGCGGATCCGCGCGATGTCCCCCTGGCCCGGAGCCTACACGCACCTCGGCGGCCAAACCCTGAAAATCCACTCCGCCTCGATCTCCGAACAAACCGGCCCGCCCGGCGAAGTCCTCCCCGCCGAACCCGGCGTCCTCCGCATCGGCTGCGGCTCCGGCAGCCTCGATCTCCACTCCCTCCAACTCGAAGGCCGCAAACGCCTCCCCGCCGCCGAATTCCTCCGCGGCCACCCCCTCCCGCCCGGAACACGATTGGTCGAGTAAGCGAAAGCCTTTTACCGTCTCCTGACCGTCCCACAAATCGCCACCGTTACCGCCTCGCGCAGGAGGGACCTGCTTGTCAGGTCCGGTGCAGCTCCGCAACCACACCGACCCGGCTCCGACAAGCGGAGCCCTCCTCGCCAGTCACCCTAACACTCCACCCGTCTGGATTTCTCCTTCCCTCCCGCCGCGTGATGCGGTTTCATGCGGGCTCCCGCATGTCCCAACCAACCCAAGTCCGCTACAAACGGGTCGTTCTCAAACTCAGCGGCGAAGTGCTCCGCGAGCCGGGCACCAACGAGAGCATCAGCCCCGAAGTCGTCCAAAAAATCGCCGCACAAATCGCCGACGCCCGCAAACTCGGCGTGGAACTCGCCCTCGTCATCGGCGGCGGCAACATCTGGCGTGGCCTCACAGCCAGCCACAAGGGCATGAACCGCACCACCGCCGACTACATGGGCATGCTCGCCACCGTCATCAACGGCCTCGCACTCATGGCCGCCCTCGAGGACCTCGGCGTCGAAGTGCGCGTCCAGACCGCCATCGAAATGCAAAACCTCGCCGAGCCCTTCATCGTGCGCCGCGCCATCCGCCACCTCGAGCAGGGCCGCGTCGTCATTTTCGTCGCCGGCACCGGCAATCCCTTTTTCTCCACCGACACCACCGCCGCCCTGCGCGCCGCGGAGATCGGCGCCCAGGTCATTCTCAAAGCCACGAAGGTCGACGGCATCTACGATTCCGATCCGAAAAAAAATCCCGACGCGAAACGCTTCGACCACATCACCTACACCGACGCCCTCTCGAAGCGGCTTCAAGTGATGGACTCCACCGCGTTCAGCCTCTGCATGGACAACAAAATGCCGATCATCGTTTTCGACATGAACAAGCCCGACAACATTCGCCTTGCCATCGCCGGCGAGTCCGTGGGCACACTCGTCTCCGACAAATCCGAATCCGCCAAATGAGCACCGAAGAAATCCTGTTCGAAGCCGAGGAAAGCATGGAAAAAGCCGTCGGCTTCATGACCCATGAATTCGCCGCGATCCGCACCGGCAAAGCCTCTCCCGCCCTCGTCGAAAACATCGATGTCGAAGCCTACGGCTCCTCGATGAAGCTCAAGCAACTCGCCCTCATCACCGCCCCCGAGCCCCGCCTGCTCGTCATCCAGCCCTTCGACGCCTCCACCGTCCGCGACATCGAGCGCGGCATCAACGAATCCCGCCTCGGCATCAACCCCTCCATCGACGGAAAAATCATCCGCCTCCCGATTCCCGAACTCTCCGAGGAACGCCGCCGCGACCTCGCGAAAACCGTCAAAGGCATCGCCGAGGAATCCCGCGTCCGCATCCGCGCCTGCCGCCGCCACGCCATCGACACCGCCAAGAAACTCCAGAAGGACGGCAAACTCACCGAGGACGAACTCCGCGACACCGAAACCGATGTCCAGAAACTCACCGACCGCTTCGTCGGCGAGATCGACAAACACACCGCCACCAAGGAAGCGGAGCTCATGAAAATATGAAACCCCTCGCCGCCCTCCTCGCGCTCGCCCTCTTCGCCACGGCCACGCTCCAAGCCGAAGTCGTCCGCCCCGCGCCCGACTTCTCCTGGATCGACTCCACCGGAAAATCCAAAACCGCCAAGGACCTCCGCGGCCGTCCTCTTGTCGTCCTCGTCGCCGAAAGCCCGCGCCAATGGGCCTTCCGCTCGCAGGTCGGCCAGCTCCAGAAAATCTACGAACGCTTTGCCGCCGACGGCCTCGTCTGCATCGCCGTCTTCTCCCGCGAGCCCGGCGTCATCCGTTCGAACATCCCCTTTGTCACCGTCCCCGACAACGCCGCCACCGCCGCCGCGTTCGACACTCCGACCGGCTTTTCCATCTCCGTGATCGGCATGGACGGCAACCTCGACTCCGTCGGCAACCGCGTCCTCCCCGCCCAGCGCATCTACGACATCATCGACAATTCCTTCGCGAAGCAAAAACTCCTCCGCCGCGATTGACCTCCTTGAATTTCGATGCGCCCAGGAGGGACCCGCTTGTCGGGTCCGG
>CAZVPK010000195.1:0-4016 GCA_964628505.1 uncultured Chthoniobacter sp. | reverse complement strand
CCGCCGATGTCCACCATGAGCTTCTGGACGACCTCGGGGTCCTCGCCGTTTTGGAATCCACGGATCCAGCCGTCGCCGTCGACGATCACGAAGCGCTGGGAATGCGCGGGGGTGCCGTCGGGCTCGGTGGAGAGCGGTTGGAGAAGGCCCTTCACGACGAAATCCTTGATGGCGTCGGTTTGGCCGGTGAGGAATTTCCAGTGCGAGGGATCGGCTCCGAGAAGCTCGCCGTATTTGGAGAGAACCTCGGGCGTGTCGTAGTCGGGATCGACGGTGAAGCTCACGAGCACGACGCCGTCGCGGAGTTTGTTGAGCTTGGTGTTGAGGTCCGCCATGCGGGTGCTGATGAGGGGGCACGGGCCCTTGCAGCGGGTGAAGATGAAATTGGCGATCCAGATTTTGCCTTTCAGGTTTTCGGACCCGTAGGGTGCGCCGGTTTGGTCGGTGAATTCAAACGCGGGAACGGCGGCGAATTTTTCCAGCGGTGTCGAGGGAGCCGCAGGGCGGGTGTCCTTGAGGCCGAGGTAGGCGGCGCCAATCAGGGCCGCGGCGGCGGCGAAGACGATGACCCATACGAGGGGCCGGATCCCGGGCCGCGCCGGGCGGTCAGACATAGTAGAGAAGAGTCAGCACGAAGAGCCACACGACATCGACGAAGTGCCAGTAGAGGGCGACGTTCGCGAGCGAGACATGGCGCTGGGGCGTGTAGCATTTGGTGAGCGCCTGCTTGAGGAAGCACCAGATGATGAGAAGAACGCCGATCACAACGTGGGCGCCGTGGAATCCGGTGATGAGGAAAAAGCTCGAGCCGTAGACGCCGCCGGTGTCGAACCACAGGCCTTCGTGGTGGAGGTGCCACCACTCGTAGCATTGGATGCCGACAAAGAGGGAGCCGAGAAGAATGGTGACAAAGAGCCAGTTCAAGCCGGATTTTCCTTTGTTCACGGCGACTTCCGCGAAGTGGAATGTGAAGCTGCTGGCGACGAGGAAAATCGTGTTGATCGAGGTGAGGAAGACGGGCAACCCGGGAACGCCCTCGCCGCGCGGCCAGGCGTAGCCGGCCTGCCAGGGGAATCCGCTCTCGGACCAGCGAAGGACGAAGTAGCCGCCGAGAAGACCGGCGAACAGCATGCCCTCGGAGATGAGGAACATGATCATGCCGAATTTCGCGGTGGCGGGCGGAGCGCCTTGGTGGGCGTGGGAATCGTGGGTGAGGGCTGCGCTGGACATGGTGCGTTGTGTTTTTTTGGAAAAAAATCAGGGTGCGGTCATCGGACCGCGGAGGTTCATAAGGATTAAAACCAGCGCGGTCAATCCCACGGCGAAAATCCAGAGGACGGCCATGAGGCGGGCGTTGGCGCGGCGGGGCTTGCTCATTTCAAGGTGGCCACCAGCAATCCAAGTTGCAGCGGCAGGTAGAGGATCGAGGCGAAGAAAAGCTGGCGCGCGGACTCCCGCGTGCGCCGCATCAGAAAAACGGCGGCGCAACCCGCGAAGGCGCCGCCGAGGAGCAGGCTGCCGAAGAAGTAGAGCGGAGAATTGAAACCGAGAACGCCGGGCAGCAGCGTGACCACGATCAGGCAAATGGAATAAAGCAGCGCCTGCCGGGCGGTGGTGGAGCCGTCGTCGTCGGTGTCGGTGAGCATCACGCACCCGCCGGCCTTGTAGTCGTCGCGATACATCCAGGCGATGGCGAGGAAGTGGGGCATTTGCCAAAAGAAGAGCGTGGCGAAAAGCAGACCGCCCTCGAGGCTGTAGTGCCCGCGCGCGGCGACCCAGCCGATGAGCGGCGGGAGCGCGCCGGGAATCGCGCCGACGAGCGTGTTGAGCGAACTCATCCGCTTCATCGGGGTGTAGACGAGGATGTAGATCGCAATGGTGGCGAAGGCGAGGAAGGCGGCGCGGGGATTGGTGAAGAGGGCGAGGATGGCGATGCCGGCGATGGAAAAAAGAAGTCCGAAAAGCAACGCGTCCTGCGGCGCCATTCGCCCGGCGGGCAGGGGGCGCTCGCGGGTGCGGCGCATGCGGGCGTCGAGATCGCGCTCCCACCATTGGTTGAGCGCCGCCGCGCCGCCCGCGCAGAGGGCGGTGCCGATCAAGGTGGCGGAAAGAAGCACCCAGTCGAACGGCCCGCGCCAGGCGATGAGGAAACCCACGAGCGTGGTGATGAGAACAAGAAACGACAGCCGCGCCTTCACCAACTCGGAGAGGTCGTCGAGCAGGGCGGGCTTTTTGATTTCGGAATCGGCGGCGGCGGCGGGCTTCATGCGACGCGGGAGAGGCTGGCGGCGAGGGGTTGGTCGGGGACGACGAAGCGGCCGCTCTGCGAAGCGCGGACCAGACGGAAGCAGAAAATCACGCCGAAGAGAAGCGACAGGGCACCGAGGGCCATGTGGACCGTGGTGACATTGGCGGCCTTGTCGGACCATACAGTCCAGGCGCCGAACGCGACCTGGCAAAAAATCATCACCAGCCACACGGCGCTCCACGGCGCGGCGGAGCGGGCGATCGGGTTCGAAAAGGCCACCCAAGCCACCGCGGCGACGAGGCCGAGAATCACAAAAGCCATCGCCCGGTGCTTCATCTGGAGCCAAATTTGGGCGGCCGTGGTGGGCATTTGACCGTCCTCGACCCGGACGGCGTTGATTTTTTCCAGCGCGGCGGCCGAGGTGTCGGGAAGGATTTTCCCGTAGGCCAGCGGAAAGTCGGGGATCGAGAGGCCGAGGTGCGCGTGCCGCATCGACGCGCCGATGCCGAGTTGGACGAAGATCAGCGCGGTGGCGAGGAGGACAAGTTTTTTCAGGGAGGGATGGGGCACAAAAATGTCCCAGTTCCCGCGAAGGAATCTCGGACTGGTCGAGACGGCGAGGATTCCGAGAAGGCAGAAGAAGGACTGCGCGAGCGTGGCGTGGAAGATGCCGATTTCGTTTTTATAGAGCGTCACGCGCAGCCCGCCGAGAAGGCCTTGGATGCAGACCGCCACGAAGGCGACAACGGCCAGGTTCCTGACCCAGCGGCGCGGCTCGGAAAAAAACATCCACACGGCCAGAATCAAGGTCATCGACCCGATCAAGGATCCAAGCAGTCGGTGGAGATGCTCGTAGAAAATGCCGCCCACCCAGCCCGAGATCGGAAAGAGAAACATGTTGTAGCCATAGGTCGTGGGCCAGTCGGGCACCGACATTCCCACGCCTTTCGAAGTCACGATGCCCCCGCTGCAGAGGAGGACAAAAGTCGCCGCCATCGTCGCCAGGCACCAATAGTGCAGGGCGACGCGGCTGCGGGTGATGGTCTGGCCGATGGCGTCCATTCGAGGACGCGCTCAGTGCGACTCCAGCCGCGCGGAGGCCGGAGCGGGCTCGGTTTGCGGGAGGTAGTCCTTGTCGATGCCGGGAACGCTGTATTCGTAGGGACCGTGGTAAACGGTCGGGGTCTTCGGGAAGTTGCCATGCCCGGGAGGCGAGGGAACCGTCCACTCCAGCGTGTTCGCATGCCAGGGATTCTCGGGCGCTTTTTTGCCGTTGCGGAGGCTGATCACGACATTCCAGATGAAGAGGAAGGTCGAGAAGCCGAGGCCGATCGCGCCGACCGTGCAGAGCACGTTGAGCGGCTGCAGTTGGCGCAGGTGCTCGTAGACCGTGGGATCCGCGATGCGGCGCATCATTCCGCCGAGGCCGAGATTGTGCATCGGGAAAAACGCGAGGTTGAAGAAAATCAAGGTGGCGAAGAAATGCCATTTGCCGAGCGTCTCGCTGAGCATGCGGCCGAACATTTTCGGGAACCAGAAGTAGAGCGCGCCGTAGATCGCGAAGATGCTTCCTCCGAAGAGCACGTAGTGGAAGTGCGCCACGATGAAATAGGTATGGTGCACGAAAAGATCCACCGGCGTGGAGGCCATGAAAATGCCGCTGAGACCGCCAATGACGAACATCGAAACAAACGCCAGCGCGAAGCACATCGCCGTGGTGAACTCGATCGATCCGCGCCACACGGTGCCCATCCAGTTGAAGGTTTTG
>CAZVPK010000194.1:0-4164 GCA_964628505.1 uncultured Chthoniobacter sp. | reverse complement strand
GCACCGGACCTGACAAAACCTGCGCGCCAGCGCGTTTGTTCCGAGGGAAAGACGAATGTTTGGCCCGGGAGGGCAACCGGAGCGCAGCGGAGAGGCATGTCCCTCCTTGGCTTTTTGTAGGGAAGGGTGCTTGTCGTGAGGTCGGGCATTCCGCCCAAAAGACAAAGGGCTGTCGGGTCATCACTCGGGGGCTGATGCGGAGTGGGCATGGCGATTGCCCCATGGGTTTGGTGCCGGGTTCGAAAAATATGTTTTGCCCCTGAAACGGGTTGAAACCCGTTCCGCTCCGGCACACCTTGGTTTTGTCGACTTGGGATTCCCCGAGAGGTTTCCCGCCGATCGAAACTGTTCCCGATTCCGCCCCCTAAAATCTATGAGACTTCAGAACCACATCGATGGACGATTCGTTCCAGCCCTCAGCGGAGCCACGCGCCCGTTTTACGATCCTTCGGACAACTCGCAAATCGGCGAGGCGGCGGAATCCTCCGCGGAGGATGTGGAGATCGCCATCCGCGCGGCGCGCCGCGCTTTCGACGAGGGTCCCTGGCCGCGCACGCCGGCCCCGGAGCGTGCCGCCAAGCTTTTCAAACTGGCGGATCTTTTGGAATCGCGCGCGGAGGAGTTCGCGCTCATCGACACCCGCAACAATGGCAAGCCCCTTCGCGAGGCGCGGTTCGATGCGGCGGATGCCGCCGGGTGTTTCCGCTACTTCGCCGGGCTCGCGACCAAGCCGCACGGACAAACCTTCGAGGTCGGCGATCCCAACATCGTTTGCCAAACGATTCGCGAACCGATCGGCGTGTGCGGGCAGATCATTCCTTGGAACTACCCGCTCCTGATGGCCGCATGGAAACTCGCTCCCGGGCTCGCGGCGGGAAATTGCTGCATCCTCAAACCCTCCGAACTCACGCCGCACTCGGCAGCCGTGCTGTTTGAATTGATCGACGAGGCGGGCTTTCCGCCCGGGGTTGCCCAGCTTGTTCTCGGGGCGGGGGATCCCGTCGGCTCGCATCTCGCGGAGAGCGGGCTGGTGGATAAAATCGCATTCACCGGCGGGGGCGTGACGGGCCGCAAGGTCATGATCGCCGCAACTTCGAATTTCAAAAAAATCTCCCTCGAGCTGGGCGGCAAGAGCCCGAACATTCTCTTTGCGGACGCCGATCCTGCGGTCGCGCTGGAGTTTGCCATGTTCGGCATCTTCGCCGGCCAGGGCGAGGTCTGCAGCGCGGGCTCGCGGCTTATGCTGGAGCGCTCGATGGCGGGGGAATTTCTCCCGCGCCTCGCCGAAGCCTGCAAAAAAATCGTCGTCGGTCCCGGCCTGGAGGAGGGCACCGAGATGGGACCGCTCATCTCGAGATCGCATCGGGAAAAAGTTCTCGGATTCATCCAGTCCGGATTGGACGAGGGGGCGGAGTTGCTCTGCGGCGGTGGAATCTACAACGACCGCCGGGCGGCGGGAAATTTCGTCGAGCCCACGGTCTTCATCAAAACCCGCCCCGACATGCGAATCGTGCGCGAGGAGATTTTCGGCCCCGTGCTGGTGGTGCAGTTGTTCGACAGCGAAGAAGAGGCGGTGAGATTGGCGAACGACTGCGACTACGGACTCGCCGGCGCGGTGTTCACCAGCGACGGAGCGCGTGCCCAGCGGGTGATTCGGCGGCTGCGGGCCGGGATCACCTGGATCAACACGTATCACCCCACTTTCAACGAGGCGCCGTGGGGTGGCTATAAACGAAGCGGCATCGGCCGCGAACTCGGCACCTACGGATACGAGGCCTACACCGAGTTGAAACAAATCAACACCTGTCTGAATCCCCAACCGCTCGGCTGGTTTCAAGGACTCGCGCGATAGGGCGTCAATCCCCGTAGCCGAGGGGATTTTTCACATGCCAGGCCCAGGCGCTTTCGACGATGGGGCGGATGTTTTGGAAACGCGGCTCCCAACCGAGTTCGGCGCGGATTTTTTCCGAGGCGGCGATGAGGCGCGGCGGGTCTCCGGGACGGCGGGGTTTTTCGATCGCCTTGATGGCGCGGCCGGTGACTTGCTGGCAGGTTTCGATGACCTCGCACACGGAGGTGCCCCCGCCGGTGCCCAGGTTGTAGAAATCGCTCTTCGGCGAGCCGAGTGCGAGGATGTGGGCCTGTGCGAGGTCGAGGATGTGGATGTAGTCGCGGATGCAGGTGCCGTCGGGCGTTTCGTAATCGGTGCCGTAGATTTCGACATGGTCCTTCTGGCCGAGGGCGACTTTGAGGATGTTCGGAATGAGGTGGGTCTCGATGCGGTGGTCCTCGCCGAATTGTTCCGAGGCGCCGGCGGCATTGAAGTAGCGCAGCGCGGTGAAGGAAAGGCCGTGGAGTTTTTCATACCAGCGCAGGATCGTTTCGAACATGAGCTTCGACTCGCCGTAGGGGTTGATCGGCCGCTGCGGGAGCGACTCGTCGATCGGCATGCGCTCCGGAATGCCGAAGGTCGCGCAGGTGGAGGAAAAGACGAATTTTTTCACTCCGAACTCGACCGCCATGTCGAGGAGGTTGATGCCGGAGGAGACGTTGTTGCGGAAATATTTCGAGGGGTTGGTCATCGATTCGCCCACGAGGGCGTTCGCGGCGAAGTGCATCACGGCCTCGGGCTTCGCCTGGCCGAACGCGTGGTGGAGGACCGAGCGGTCGGCGAGGTCGCCCTGGTAGAAATCCGCGCGCGGGTCGATGGCTTTGGCATGGCCCTCGGTGAGGTTGTCGAAGACGGAGACCTCGAATCCGCGGTTGAGAAGTTCCTCGACGCAAATGCTGCCGATGTAGCCGGCGCCGCCGGTGACCAGGATTTTTTTCATTGGGCTGCGAGAATAATCGCAACCGGATTGGCCCGCAATCCCGGCCTCAGCGCAGGGTGCGGCGGTAGATCCAGATGCTCTGGAGCAGGGCGAAGCTGAGCATCGTGATCATCACAAAGGATCCGCCGTAGCTCACCAGCGGCAAGGGCAACCCGGTGATGGGGGTGAGTGAAATCGTCATGCCGAGGTTCATGAAGGTGTGGGTGAAGAGAAGGACGGTGATTCCCGTGGCGAGCAGGCGGCCGAGGTCGTCCTCGGCGTTGAGGGCGATGCCGAGCATGAGAAGAAACAAAATCGCGAAGGCGCTGATGAGGATGATCCCGCCGAGGAAGCCGTGTTGCTCGCCCATGACGGAAAAAATGAAGTCGTTGTGGACGATGGTGTGGGGCAGGAAGCCGAGGGCGTTTTGCGAGTCCGGGGATTTGTAGCCCTTGCCCACCCAGCCGCCGGAGCCGATGGCGATGAGGGATTGTGTGATGTTCCATCCGTCGCCGAGCGGGTCGGCGTCCGGATCGAGGAAGGTGGTGATGCGCGCGTATTGGTAGGGTTTGAGTCCGAAATGGACGACCAGCGGAACGAGGGCGACACCGACCACGATAATAAGAATGAGCCAGCGTTTCGGGATGTGTCCGACAAAAAGCATGGCCATCAAAACGGGAATCCAAACGATGCAGGAGCCGAGGTCGGGTTGGATGAGGATCATGACCCAGGGCGCGCCGACGATCGCGCCGCAGCAGAGGATGCGGAAAACCGCGGGCATCGCCCGGGTGTTGGAAAGGAAGAGGGCGAGGGTCATGATGCCCGCGATGATGGCGAGTTGGGACGGCTGGAAGCTCATGGGGCCGAGGTCGAGCCAGCTGCGGGCGCCGTAGCGTTTTTCGCCGAGGAACATGGTGGCGGCGAGGGTGACGATGCCCAGGACGTAGAGCGGAATCGCGCCGAAGCGCACCCAGCGGTAGTCGAGCAGCGAGATGAGGAAAAACATCGGCGTGCAGAGCAGGATCCAGGTGAGCTGGGACTTCGCGAAGCCCTGGTCGCGCATCCAGGTGGCGCTGTCGATGGCGTAGATGCCGTAGGCGAGCAGCGCGACCATCAGGCCGAAGAGCGGCCAGTTCATGCGAAGGAAATTCCGAAGGACGGGGTGCATTCAGCCGAGGGTGGGAACGGCGGCGAGGAGGGTTTTCGTGTAGTCGTGCCGCGGGTCGTTGTAGATGGCCTCGGCGCTGGCGGACTCGACGATTTTTCCGTGGTGCATCACGAGCACATGGTCGCTGATGTGCTCCACCACGGCGAGATCGTGCGCGATGAAAAGATAGGCGATGCCGAATTGCTC
>CAZVPK010000193.1:0-4176 GCA_964628505.1 uncultured Chthoniobacter sp. | reverse complement strand
TGATATCAGGGGCTTGATGCCGTTTTTTCCCGCTGAAGCCGGTGGGGGACATGAAAAAAGGCGCCCGGCCGGGTGGCGGGGCGCCTTTTTGCGGGAGTTGCCGGGGGATCAGGATTTCTTGAAGCGGAATCGGCCTTCTTCGGTTTTTTCGAAAAGGCCGGTTTTTTTGCCGGTTCCGCTGAACCAGACGTGGATGTTTTGGACGGGTTTGCCGATTTTCTCGGCGATTTCGCGGACGGTGGCTCCGGCTTCGCCGACTTCGTGGAGGACTTTCTTGATCTCTTGCTCGATCCAGCCTTTGGGGGAGCGGGGTTTGGCGGCGGGGCGGGCGGCGGATTTGCGTCCGCGGCGGGTTTTGGCGCGGAGGATGCGGATGGCGGCTTTGGCTTCGCCGGAGGCGAGGGAGGCGATTTGTTTTTCGACTTCGGCGACTTTCGCGAGGAGGATTTCTTTTTTCTTGGTGAGCGAAAGAAGTGCGGTCAGGGTGCGTGTGTTGACGTCTGCAAGTTTCATAAGAAGTTCACAACTGACAGGAATCTGGAAACAGGCAAGACTTTTTTCATGAAAGAGAGAGAGTTTTTCAACAAGCCGGGGCGTGGAGAAATCCACCTCTATGATGTGAAAAGTGCCGGGGTTTTGGAGAACTTAAGTGAATCCGAACAGGAGCGCTACAAGTCGTTTGTCGCGGAGTCGGCGGCGCGAATGTTTCTGGCGGGGCGGTCGGCGGTGAGGGAAATCGGGGCGAAATATACGGGAAAGACCCCATGGGGTTTGGAGTTGGAGGCGGGGGAGGGGGGGAAGCCGGGGTTCCGTGATGTGGCTGATTTGCATTTCAATGTGAGCCATTCGGGGGGACAAGTAAGTGTGGTTTTTTCGAGGGAGTCGGTGGGTGTGGATGTGGAGAGGAAGGAAAGAAAGGGGGACTTTGTCGGGTTGGCTCGGCGGTTTTTCCATCCGGAGGAGGGGGAGCGTGTGGCGGCGGGTGGAGGAGGGGTTTTTTTGAAGATTTGGACGGCGAAGGAGGCGATGCTGAAACTCGGGGGGAGGGGGATTGCGGGGGGGGTGGAGCGGGCGAGGGTGGGGGAGGACGGGGTGTGTCGTCTGGACTCGACGCGGGTTTATTTGCATCGGTTCGAGACGGAAATGTGTGTGGGGGCGGTGGCGAGTTTTTCGCCGATCGGGGGGGTGCGCGCGGCGAGTTTTTAGTCGGTTGTTTTGTCTCGGGCTTCGGTGGCGTAGCGGAGGTTCTCGCGGGCGTCGGCGAGGTCGGGGTTGATCGCGAGGGCGCGTTGGAAGGCGGCGATGGCTTCGGTGTGGCGTCCGGTGCGGTAGAGGGTGACGCCCCAGTTGCAGAGGAAGGTGGGGCTTTGGGGGAAGCGGCGGGAGAGGTCGGCGTAGAGGTCGCGGGCTTCCTCGAGTTGGCCGTCGAGGACGAGGGCGTTGGCGAGGTTGGATTGGATGGCGACGATGGAGGGGGAGAGGCGGAGGGCTTCGCGGAAGTGGCGGATGGCGGATCGGGTGTCTTTTTTGGCGAGGACGGCGGAGCCGAGGTTGTTCTGGGTTTCGGCGAGGTCGGGGCGGAGGCGGGTGGCTTCGCGGAAGTGTTCGAGTGCGACGTCGACTTGGCCGCGGTTGAATTCCCGGGCGCCGAGGCGGTTGTGGGCCTGCCAGGAGTTCCAGTTGTGGCGGAGGGTGTAGGACCAGAGTTTGTCCTCGTTTTCCCAGACTCCGGCGTAGCGGTAGCTGAGGATCGCGAGGGCGCAGAGGAGGGCGGCGGTGGCGGTGCCGAGCGCGGGTCTCCACTTCGGGCGGGCGGCCTCGAACATCCGCGCGCCCGCAGCGACGACGAGGGCGACGATCCCGATCATCGGGATGTAGAGAAAATGGTCGGCGACCCAGCTCACGCGCATGTAGGACATGGCGACGAAGCCGAGCACCGGGAGGAGCATGATGCCGTAAAAGCCGACGCCCAGCAGCGCGTGGCGGCCCCAGGTTTTTCGCTTGATCCAGAAAAAAACCAGCGCCGCGGCGAGGAGGGGCCAGGGGAGGAATTGCCAGAACGCGGGCGGGTCGGCGTCCCATTGCGGGTAGATGGGGACGAGCGGGACGGGCCAGAGGATTTTCGAGAGGTAGAAAAGAATGGCCATGCCGGCGATGGCGGTGCGGGAGTCGAATCCGCCGATGGGGATGGGCTCGTCGCCGATGGCGCGGCTGTGTTGGAAGTGGAGGGTCACGAGGCCCAGCAAGAGAGAGACGAGAAAAAACGGAGCCGCCATCCAGAGGTCGCGCCAACCGATCGCGCCACGCCTCCACCAGACATAGAGCAGCATGGCGACGGGGAACATCACGACGGAGCTTTTCGCCAGCATGGCGGCGAGGAAAAACCCGAGCGCCAGGGTGTAGAGCGGCCAGCGGCCGTTTTCCACGAACCGCACGAAGAAGCAGGCGGCGGCGAGGAAGAACGGGAGCGAGAAGGTGTTTTTGAGTTCCGAGACCCAGGCGACGGATTCGACCGCGAGCGGGTGGACCGCGAAAACCATGCCGGCCAACCAAGCTCCGGGAACGCCGATCAAGCGCAGGAGTTGCCAAACGAGGCCCGCGCCCAGCGCGTGGAGCACGATCGACACGATGTGGTAGCCCGTGGAGTCAAGGCCGAAAAATTTCCACTGCAGCCAGAGCGCGCTCATGGTGAGCGGGAAGTAGTCGGCGGTGGTGGGCTCGAACCAGATTTTCCAAAGACCGTCGGGCGATTGGACCACGGCGTTTTCGGTGAGCAGGTAGTCGTCGTCCCAGAGCCACTCGCCGTCGTAGACGGGAGAGTAAATCCACAGGCAGGCGAGCAGGATCGCGGCGGACTTGACGAGTGTGGACTCCCAGCCCGCGGAGGTGGCGGGGGGGATGGCCGCCGCGCGCGCTTCGTGGGAGGCGCTTGCTTCGGGGCGGGGGGATTCCTGGCGGTTGTTTCTGGGACGGGGCATGGCGATCCGGGTTCGGCCCGTTTCGCTCGCGGCGATTCGGGGGATTTGAAAAGCCTGCTTTTTTTCTAGCGGGGGGAACTTTGGTTTTGCACGAAAAAAAAGTGATGCCCGCAGGGGTGCGGGTCGTATATAAGATCGATTCCGCAACTTCACGAGACATCCATGAGCGCCATTACCGCCGACGCACCCGTCACCACCTCACAACACGACCAGGGGCACCACCATCACGAGGAGCCCGATTTTTTCCACAAATACATCTGGACCTATGATCACAAGATGATCGGTCTGCAATATCTGTGGACCGCCCTCGCGTTCCTCTTCGTCGGCGGCGCGCTGGCCCTCGGCGTGCGTTGGCAACTCGGCTTCCCCGGCGCGGCGGTTCCCTTCATCGGCCAACTCCTGCCCGAAACCGTGGCGGTCGACGGATCGATCATCCCGGGCGGCTACAACATGCTCGTGACGATGCATGCGACGGTGATGGTTTTCTTTGTCGTGATGCCGCTGCTCATCGGCGCGTTCGGAAACTACCTCATCCCGCTCCAAATCGGCGCGGGCGACATGGCCTTCCCGCTGCTGAACGAGCTGAGCTACTGGCTCTATGTCGTCTCGGGCGTGATTCTGGTGGCGGCGTTTTTCGTGCCCGGCGGAGCGCCCGGCACGGGTTGGACGGCGTATGCGCCGCTGAGTTCCGTGGCGGCCTACAATGGAACGCAAATCGGCCAGAGCCTGTGGTGCGTGGCGTTGTTCGTAAACGGCCTCTCCTCGATCGCCGGCGCGACGAACTACATCACCACGGTGGTCAACATGCGTGCCCCGGGCATGTCGATGTTCCGCCTGCCGCTGCCGGTCTGGTCGCTCTTCATCACGGCGATTCTTCTGATCCTCGCGGTGCCGGTCCTTTCCGCGGCCGCGGCGATGATTTTCACCGACCTCAATTTCGGCACGAGCTTCTTCTCGCCCGCCGGCGGCGGCCAGCCGCTTCTCTGGCAGCACCTCTTCTGGTTCTTCGGCCATCCCGAAGTCTACATCATGATCCTTCCCGCGATGGGACTCACCTCGGAGATCATCGCCGTTTTCTCCCGCAAGCCGATCTTCGGCTACAAGGCGATGGTCTATGCGATGATCGCGATCGGGTTTCTGGGCTTCATCGTCTGGGGCCACCACATGTTCGTCAGCGGCATGAACCTCACGCTCAGCG
>CAZVPK010000192.1:0-4213 GCA_964628505.1 uncultured Chthoniobacter sp. | reverse complement strand
TATCCGCCGGAGCGGTGGGAATGCAAGCACGTGCCGTCCGGCGATCGAAAATCCGACCCTGCCGGATCAAAATTTCCTCATGGCCCGGTGGGGCGGCGTTTTTTTACAGGGCCGCCGGGGAGGGCGCTTCGGAGGGCGCTTCGGAGGGGGGTGGGGCGGGTGCGGACGGAGTGGCGGGAACCCCGGGGCCCTCGGGACGATCCATGGCGATCAACTCGGAGACGGTTACGAATTGGAATCCCTTCGCGAGGAGGCCGTCGAGCGTGGCGGGCATGGCATCGATGGTGGAGGGGTGGATGTCGTGGGCGAGGACGATCGCGCCGGCGTTGGAGTTTTGGAGGATGTGGTTGGAGACGTGCGGGGCTTTGCGGATTTTCCAATCCTGGGGATCGACGGACCACAGGATCACGGGCAACTGGAATTCCTCGTTGAGGCGTTTGGTGATGGCGGCGTTGATGGCGCCGTAGGGGGGGCGCATCGTGGTCGGCAGGACGCCCGTGGCCTGCTGGATGACATCGTTCGATTTGGAGATTTCCTCGGCGAGGCGGGCGGCGGAAAGTTTCGGGAGGGCCGGATGGGTGTAGCTGTGGTTGCCGATTTCGTGTCCCTCCTCGACGATGCGACGGGCGATGTCGGGATACTGGGCGACATTTTGACCGATCACGTAGAAGGTGGCCTTCACGCCGCGTTCCTTGAGGAGGTCCAGAAGGCGCGGGGTGTTTTTCGGATGCGGACCGTCGTCGAAGGTGAGGGCCAAAAACGGGCCGTCGACGTTGCAGCGGTTGTAGGTCGGTTTGCGGGGCGCGGGAGGCGTGGCCACGGCCGATGGCGGGGGAGCGGGGAATTCGATTCCGGCGGAGGCGGGTTCGGGCGTGGAATCGCCTTGGCGGATTTCTATGGGCGCCGGCGCGACGGCGGGAGCGGGCGAGGAATCGGGACGCGGAGGAAGTTGGGCTTTGGCGGGGGCCGCTCCGGGATAGAGGATCAGGGCGGACATTGCGGCCACGCAGGTGCGGAGAAACAAATTCATGCGGTTGGAGGCTGGGGTTTCCATAGCACGGGCCGGATCGAAAGAAAGGGAAATCACCGGAGCGGAATTTCCGGAGTCGAGTTTTGCCTCACAGCAAGGCGTGGTGGACCAGTCCGGCCATGGCCGCCCCGACAATCACCGCCGGCAGGGGCGGGCGAAAAACCCGCAGGGCGGCAAGGACGGCAACGGCGATGACCGCCACAAACAGGTCGAAACCTCCCTCCGCGGGCCACAGGGCGGCTTGGGCGAAGGTCGCGCCGAGGTTCAGGATCACTCCGGCGACGCAGGCGGTGATCGCCGCAAGGGCGGCGGAAAGGGCCGGGAAACCGGCGATTTTTTCGATCCAAGGCGCTCCCAGAAACACCAGGAGGAAGCCGGGCAGGAAGGTGGCCCACGAGGTGACGGCGGATCCAAGGAGAGCGGCGGCCGGGGGTTCGAGCGCGCCGGGATTTTGCCAAGCGCCGACGAATCCGACGAATTGCAGCACCATCACCAACGGCCCCGGCGTGGTTTCGGCGAGCGCGAGGCCGTCCATCATTTGGATGTTCGAGAGCCACTGGAAATTTTCCACGGCCTGTTGCGCGACATAGGGCAGCACGGCGTAGGCGCCGCCGAAGGTGACGAGCGCGGCTTGGCTGAAGAACACCCCTTGCCGCGCGGGCGCGCTTTCCCAGCCGAGCCAGAATCCGAGCGCGAGGACGGGAAGCCACCAGAGCGCGAGGCCGACGGCCAGAACCCGGGCGGTTCGTTGCCAGGTCGGCAAGGGAACCGGGGGGAGAGCGATCGCCGCGTTTTCCTCCGCAAGCGGACCGTGGCATTTTCCCGCCAGGAATTGACCCGGGAAAAAGTGGTGTCCCGCAAAGCCGACGAGAGCGGCGGCAATCACGATGAAAACAAAACCGACTTGGAAAAAGTGCATCGCCGCAAACGCGGCCAACGCCAACCCGATGAGCGCGGGGGATCGCAGCGCCTTGCCGCCGATACGCAGCAAGGCATCGAGCACGAGCGCGATCACGGCGCCGAGCAATCCGTGAAAAACCGCCCCGACCTCCGGAACCTCGCTTCCCGCGATGTAGAGCCAGCTCAGCGCGAAAAGAATCAGCGCCGAGGGCAGAACAAACAGCGCCCCCGCGGCGATGCCGCCCTTCGCGCCGTGGAGCCGCCAACCGAGGTAGATGGCGAGTTGTTGCGCCTCGGGGCCGGGCAGGAGCATGCAAAAGTTCAGCCCGTTGAGGAAATGGCGGTCGTCGATCCAGCGTTTGGTCTCCACGAGTTCGCGATGCATGATGGCGATCTGCGCGGCAGGTCCGCCGAAGCCGATGAGGCCAAGCTTGAGCCAGAAAACCATGGCGCTCCGAAAACCGGGCGGGCCCTTGGAAGCCGGGAGTTTTTTTTCGGTTTCCAAAAAAATATCAGGTCTGTCGTCTCCGGATCCAGCGAAGGAGGCCGAGCACGGCGGCGGCCGGGATCAGCAGGAGCGTGGAGGGTTCGGGCACGGCGGTGATGCCTTTGACGAAAAGGACCCCGCCGGTGACATGCTCCTGGCCGCCGACCACCGGGTATTCCAGCGTGGCGAAATCGGTCCATGCCGAGCCGTCGTGATAGTAGGAGAGCCCGCTTGCGACAGTCTCCGAGGCGTCGTCGAAGTTCAATCCGGACCCGGCGATTGTGATGCCGAGGGCGCCTTCGGCGGGGGCGAGGGTTTGCGCGTCGAGGTAGGTGAGTTGGACGACGATGCTGTCCGAGGCGGTGAGTGCGAGGGTCGCGGGGAGTTCCACCTGGAAATATCCGATGCCGTCGAGCGTGTAGTTGCCTGCGCCGAGGAGGCCGGTCGGGCCGTTTTCCCAGGAGTCGAAGATTTCGACCTCGACGAGGACATCGGCGAGTTGCGTGAAGAGGCCGAGGGCGCGGAGTTCGCCGTCGGAGGTCGGCGTGAGCACCGATGCGGCGGTGTGGGGGGCGATGGTCGCCATGCCGGAGGAAACCGGCAGGCCGGGGGTCGGCCCCGAGGCCGCGATGTCGGAAAAATACAGGGAGATGCCGACCGGTCCGAGTTCGTTCTGGATGACCGTGTCCGAGTAGGGCGCGTTGTCGAGCATGGTGTAGGAGGAGACGCCGACACGGCCAATGACGGCGTCATTGTAGGAGGCCCAGAAGGTGCCGTCGCTGTTTTGCCAACCGGTGGTGCCCCAACTGTTCTGCACGAGCCAGGCACCGGTGGTGGTGGCCGAGGTGTCGGGGTTGGTCATCGTGTAGGTGTCGTCCCAACCGATGATGGTGACCGAGTGGTCGAAGTGGGCGGGGGCGGTTTGGTTGTTGAAATACTGGATCGTGTTGGCGGAGGCGCCGGCGAGGGCATGGAAGGTCCCGTCAGCGTTCATGCCGGTGGTGACAGCGCCGTCGGCGAGAAGGGCGTTTTTGACCGCCTGCACCTGCGGGTCGGCGGCTCCCTGGTCGAACGAGTAGGTGTTCACGGTCAAGCCGCCGAAGGTCGTGGTTCCGGAGGGGGTCGGGAAGGCGACATTGCTGGAATACCCCTGATCGTGGATTCGCATCGCGCCCACGCGGTAGGCGATGGGTTGGTCGGCAGGCGGGACGAGCGGGCCGAGGTAGGAGGGATAGCCGCTGAATTCGCTGATCGAGGTTGGAAAAGGGTTCAGCGGATTTTGGGAATCCAGCACGGGGCCGCCGCCCATCGTCTGCTGGTAGCGGAAACCCTCGCCCGGGATCACCTCCGGCGGCGCGGCGGGCACCTGCCACTGTCCGCTCCCGCGCGTGACATACCCCAGGGCCTGGTAGTTGTAGCCGGCCCAGTTGGAGGTCGGCGAGAAGGCCGAGGCGGCGAGGAGGTCGTCGGGGGCGCCGTTGTTGGTGGAGAGATGCCAGGAGGAGATCGAGATCGGTGGAGGCAGGGCCGAGGCGGGGAGCAGGCCGGTTTTCAGCAGGTTGCTGTTCATCGCCGTGGCGGCGGCGAAGGTCCAGCAATCCTCGGCCGCGCCCTGGTTTTGAATTTCCGGCACCCAGGCCTGCGTGCCGTTGTGGACGGAGCGGAGGTCGAAGCTCGCGGGCGGAGCCTGCGCGAGAAGCGCCGGCAGGGAAACGACGGTGACGGCGAGGAGTCGGAAAAGCACACGCGCGGACATGGTCATGGAATCGGACATTTCGCGGAGAAATTGAGGATCA
>CAZVPK010000191.1:0-4228 GCA_964628505.1 uncultured Chthoniobacter sp. | reverse complement strand
TGAGGGCGAGCTTCATGTTGCCGGTGCCGGAGGCTTCCTTGCCGGCGGTGGAGATTTGCTCCGAGAGATCGGCGGCGGGGACGATGCGCTGGGCGACGGAGACGCGGTAGTTCGGCATGAAGGCGACCTTGAGTTTGTCCTTGATGCGTTTGTCGGCATTGATGGTCGCGCCGACGGAATTGATCGCCTTGATGATGAGCTTCGCCATGTCGTAGCCGGGGGCGGCCTTGGCGGCGAAAACGAAAACGCGGGGCGTGATGTCGAGCTTGGGATTCTGCAACAGGCGGCGGTAGAGCGCGAGGATGTGGAGGAGGTTGAGGTGTTGCCGCTTGTATTCGTGGAGGCGCTTGATCTGGACGTCGAACATTGCGGAGGGGTTCACCTGCACACCGCATTCCTCAAGAATGCGCTCGGCGAGTTTTTCCTTGTTGGAATGTTTGACGGCCATGAATTCCTCGCGGAACGAGGCGTCGTCGGCGAGGGGTTCGAGGGCGCGGAGCTTGTCGAGATCGCGTTCCCAGCCGTGGCCGATGTGGCGCGTGATAAGGTCCGAGAGGCGCGGGTTGCAGGCGACGAGCCAGCGGCGCGGGGTGATGCCGTTGGTTTTGTTGTTGAACTTGCCGGGGTAGAGTTCGTCGAACTCGGGGAAAAGCGTGTCGCGGAGAAGTTGCGTGTGGAGCGCGGCGACGCCGTTGACCGAGTGGCTGCCGACGACACTGAGGTGCGCCATGCGGACCATTTGTTCGCGGCCCTCTTCGATGAGCGAGAGTTTGCGCTTCTTGTCGAGGTCGCCGGGCCACTTGGCCTCCACCTCGTCGAGAAAATGTTTGTTGATGAGGAAGATGATTTGGAGGTGGCGCGGGAGGACCTTGCGGAACAGGCCGACGCTCCATTTTTCCAACGCCTCGGGAAGGAGCGTGTGGTTCGTGTAGGCGAAGGTGCGGGTGACGATGGACCAGGCTTCGTCCCACGGGAGGTTGTAGTCGTCGTGGAGGAGTCGCTGGAGTTCCACCACGCCGATCGCGGGGTGGGTGTCGTTGAGTTGGATGGCGACCTTGTCGGGGAAGGTCTGCCAATCGGAATTGCTCTTGAGGAAGCGGCGGATGATGTCGCGGAGCGAGCAGGCGGTGAAGAAGTATTGCTGGAGGAGGCGGAGTTCCTTGCCGGCCTCGGTGTGGTCGTTCGGGTAGAGGACCTTCGAGATGGTCTCGGCGGTGTTTTTTTGACGAACGGCCTCCTCGTAGCCGCCGCGGTTGAAGGCCTCGAAGTCGAATTCCTCGGGGGCCTTGGATTCCCAGAGGCGGAGGAAATTCACGGTCTCGGTGCCGAAGCCGGGGATCGGGATGTCGTAGGGGACGCCGATGATCTTGCGGTGGTCGACCCACTCGTAGCGGATGTCGCCGTTCGCGTCCGAGACGGTGTCCACGTGGCCGTAGACCGGAATTTCCTGGATGTGCTGCGGGCGGATGATTTCCCAGGGGGATCCGAATTGGATCCAGGCGTCGGGGTGCTCGACCTGGTAGCCGTTGCGGAATTCCTGTTTGAAGAGGCCGTATTCGTAGTGGATGCCGTAGCCGACGGCGGGGAGGTCGAGGGTGGCGAGGGAATCGAGGAAGCAGGCGGCGAGACGGCCGAGGCCGCCGTTGCCGAGGGCCATGTCGTATTCCTCGTTGCGGGTCTCCTCGAGCGTGTGGCCGAGGTTTTCCAGGGCCTCGACGGCTTCCTTGAAAACGCCCGCGTTGATCAT
This sequence comes from uncultured Chthoniobacter sp., assembly GCA_964628505.1. Classification (GTDB taxonomy): domain Bacteria; phylum Verrucomicrobiota; class Verrucomicrobiia; order Chthoniobacterales; family Terrimicrobiaceae; genus UBA967. The sequence continues at coordinate 2,481 of CAZVPK010000191.1, read as the reverse complement.
GTTGTTCGCGTAGAGGCGGCCCATGAGGAATTCCATGGAGAGGTAGTAGACGCGGCGGACGTTCGCCTCGTTGTGGACGGCGAGGGTTTTCATCATGCGCTCGATGATGACCTTTTGGATGGCCTTGGAGGTGGCGATCCACCAGTCGCGCTTGGAGGCGCTCGTCTCGTCGCGGGCGAGGCCGAAGCGGAGTTGGTTGAGGATTTCCTGCTCGAATCCGGCGGCGGTTTTTTTCTCTTTTTTCATGGGTGTGGCTGGTTTTTTTGAACTGTTTTATGGACGGCGCGGAAAGGGCGAGAAAAAAGTCGCGCGGCCGGTGGAAAAATTGTCGCGTCGTTCAACGGGAGCGGGCCAGCGTGTCGCGGAGGGCGGCGGCGATTTCGGAGGGCGTGATGGATTTTTTCCATTCGCCTTTGCGGAGGTTCGGGGGCGGGAGGATCCAGGTTTGGAGGCCGTTCGGCGAGTAGGGGGAGTAGACGCCGGGTTGGCGACCGGCGGAGACGATGACGGCGGGGGTTCCAAGCGCGCAGGCCATGTGGGCGGCGGCGGTGTCCACGGTGAGGAGGAGTCGGGCGGCGGCGACTTTTTCGAGGAATTCGCCGAGCGGGAGCGGGGGATCGATGTGGAGATTTGGAATTCCGGCGGCGCGGAGTTCAGTGGTGAAATTTTGGAGGCTGTCGGATTGGGAAGGCCCTGCGGCGAGGTGGAGTGGGGTGTCGGGAAAAAGTGTCAGGACCTCGGCCCACTGCGCGGCGGGGTAGTCTTTCGCGGGAGTGGAGCTGAACGGGCAGAGCATCCAATGCGCGGAGCGCTCGACGGGATGCGGGAGGACGAGGCGGGGGAGGATTTCGGAATCGGAGATTTCGCGGCCGAGGAGTTCGGCGGCGACGGAGCGGTTGGCTTCGATGTCGGAGGGGAGTTTACCCGGAGCGGGGTAGGGGAGGAGGGTGGGTTTGAAAACGCGGGCGGCGAATTTTTCCACGGCGGGACGGCGGACGCGGGGACTGGCGAGGAGGAGGTTTTCGCAGGCGATGCGGCGTTTGGCGCGGGGTGTGTGGAAGCAGATCGTGTGCAGGTAGGCCCGCATGCTGCGAAGGCAGATCGAGGCGTCCACGCGGAGCGCGAGCATTTGGAGCCAGGAGGGGAGGCTGTGGAGGATGTTGACGGTGGTGACGTTGAGGATGCGGCGTTTTTCGCGGAGGGTGAGGGGAAGGATGCGGGCCTTCGGGAATTGGTGCCGCGCCAGCGGGGCGACATCCGTTCGCACGGCGAGGACGAGGTTTTGCTCCCCAGCCTCGTGCGCGATGGTGCGGATGCAACCCGAGGCGAGGATGAAATCGCCGATCGCGTCGGGTTTGAGAATGAAGACGCGCAAGCGCGTTTAGACGCTGTAGGTGGTCGAGGCGGTGGTGCCGCCGTGGCCGGTCCAGTTCGTGTGGAAAAACTCGCCGCGGCGCTTGTCCACGCGCTCGTAGGTGTGGGCGCCGAAGTAGTCGCGCTGCGCCTGGAGGAGGTTGGCGGGCAGGACGGCGGAGCGGTAACTGTCGAAGAACGCGAGCGCGGTCGAGAAGGCCGGAGCGGGGATGCCGCGCTTGGCGGCGAGGGCGACGATGTTGCGCCAGCCTTTCTGGCATTTCTTGATTTCGCCGCGGAAGTAGTCGTCGAAAAGGAGGTTCGCGAGGCGGGGTTTTTTGTCGAAGGCCTCTTTGATTTTTCCGAGGAAGCGGGAACGGATGATGCAACCGCCGCGCCACATGAGCGCGATGCCGCCCCAGTTCAAATTCCAGCCGTATTCGGCGGCGGCGTCGCGGAGGAGCATGTAGCCTTGGGCGTAGCTGATGATTTTCGAGGCGTAGAGGGCCTGGCGGACTTGTTCGACGAGGGCGGCGCGCTTTTTGGGATTCCGCGCGGCGGGGATGGCGGGGTTCGGGCCTTTCAATTTGCGGGCGGCGCGGACGCGGTCGTCCTTCATCGCGGAGACGCAGCGGGCGTAAACCGCCTCGGCCATGAGAGTGATCGGGGTGCCGAGTTCGAGGGAGTTGATGACCGTCCACTTGCCGGTGCCCTTCTGGCCGGCGGTGTCGAGGATTTTGTTGATGAGCGGTGTGCCGTCGTCGTCCTTTTTCGCGAAAATGTCGCGGGTGATTTCGATGAGGTAGCTGTCGAGTTCGCCCTTGTTCCATTCGGCGAAGGTGTCGTGGAGTTCCTGTTCGTCCATGCCGAGGCCGTTCTTGAGGATGTTGTAGGCCTCGCCGATGAGTTGCATGTCGCCGTATTCGATTCCGTTGTGGACCATTTTCACGTAATGGCCCGCGCCCTCTTCGCCCACCCAGTCGCAGCAGGGCGAGCCATCCTCGACCTTGGCGGAGATGGATTGGAAAATTTCCTTCACATGCGGCCAGGCGGCCGGCGATCCGCCCGGCATGATGCTGGGTCCGCGCCGGGCGCCTTCCTCGCCGCCGGAGACGCCGGTGCCGATGA
>CAZVPK010000190.1:0-4253 GCA_964628505.1 uncultured Chthoniobacter sp. | reverse complement strand
TGCCGCGAGTTTGCGGGCGGTGGTCGGTTTTTTGTCCATGGTTATTTCTTGGGTGGTGGAGTGGATTCGGAGGCCCCGACCAGCAATTCCTGACGGGCTTTGGCTTCAAAGTCGCTGGCCAGCTCCTCGGGTTTGAGCGAGGCGAGAAATTCCTCGGCTAGCTTGGATTCGGTGGTGGCCGGATGGAGAACGCGGATGTCCCTGGCGGCTTCGATGGCGAGAGGGAGTTGCTTCGAGGCGCGGTAGACACCCACGGCGCCCCAGAGACCTCGGGCGGATCGGGTGTCGTCGGAGCCGTGGAAAAGACTGGGGTAGAGGTAAAGTTCCAGGACGCGGTCGTAGAGCTGGTGGTGCGTGTCGATGACATAGGGGTCCTGCTCCCAGCGGGGATTTTCCTCGAGAAAGGTCTTGTAATCGAGTTCGGCGGCCCGGGCCATGATGTAGTTCGCCTCGATGAGGATTTCGGGATTCTCGGTCTCGGCGGCGAGTTGTTTGGCCTGCTCGATGGCCTCGGCAACACTCCCGGTGGCGACCATCGCGCGGAGACGTCCCTGTTTGGCGCGGGCCTTGTCCTCGTCGCTCCAGGATTTTTTCTCGATGAGGGTGAAAAGCTCGAGCGCGGCGGCGGCTTTGGCGGGATCGTTGGAGAGAAGCAAAAGCTCGCCGAGTTTGCAGCCGATGGCCCCCGCCGGGGAGCGGGGAAAATCGAGCCAGGGCGCCTGGCGCTTCCAGTCGACTTCGATCTCGACAATCCGATTCGGCGTGGCCGAGCGAAGCCGCTCGTCGCGGGCGTCGTCGGCTTTGAACTCGATGGCTTGGACATCGGCGCGGGGGATGCCGATCGTCGCCTTGGGGGCGGCGGCCCCGGGCGCGGCGGAGCCTCCGAGTGGAACACGGAGACGAATGGTGGTGTCGTCGGCGGACACGATTTCTCCCGAGCGGCGGTCGCCATTTTTGAGCAGAAGAACATCCTGCGCCGTGGCGGCGAGGGCGGTGGCGAGCAGGACTGCGAGCGCGGTTTTCATCATCCTTGGGCAGGCGTTTCGCCGGGAGTCGAGTCGGGGAGCGGGCCGCCGAGGGCTTGGAGGCGCTGCTTCGCAAGCGGGAACTCGGGCATTTCCTCGAGTTCGGGTTTGCCGAGCATTTCCTGCAAGGTGCGCCGGGCCTTGTCGGTTTGCTGGAGTTTTTCCAGCGCGGCGGCGGCTTGGAGGTAGGACTTCGCGACCCAGGGCTTCCAACGGCCATACATGTTGTAGACCTGGATGAAATACGGCACGGCCTTGGTCGGGTTGTTCTCCCGCATGTAAAGTTCGCCGATGGTGTAGAGCACCTCGGCCTTGAGTTGGGATTGGATGTTGTCGGCGGCGAGAAGGGCGTTGAGGGCATCGCGGGCCTCTTTGTTCTGGCCGATCTTCGCGTGGAGCTTGGCTTTTGAAAGCATGGTCGGGCCGTAAATCGAGGAGCCGAGGTTTTCCTTCTCGAAGCGGATGTAGAGCGCGAGGGCCTTTTGATCGTTGCCGCGCCGGAGTTCGATGTCGCCGAGGGAGGCGAGGATCCGGTCCCTCTGCAGGGCGCGGGGATTCCACCGCATGGCATCGCGGAGCATCTTCTCGCCCTCCTTCTCGCGCCCGGATTCCAGAAGCGCGTTGGCGAAATCGACAAGCAGGGCGGGGCCGTCCTCGCGGACATCGGCTTTGGCGGCGGCCTGCAGGAGCAGGCTGCGAGCTTGCTCGGGGTCGCTCTTGCGGAGCGCCTGGGCCTGCGCCCAAAGGAGGCGGACCTGCATCGGGCGGGCCCCGTTTTTTTCCGCTTCGGCGGTCTGCTCGCGAAGCCATGCGAGATAGTGCGAGGTCTCCTCGGGGCCGCGGTGGAGGCGGGCCAGCGCTGGAAAAAGATCGTCCACCGAGCGGATCGCGGGGTCGTTGCCGAGGTTGAGGATGGCCTGGCGGTAGAGTTCGCGCGCTCTCTCGGGCTGCTCCTGCTGCCGCCAATACCACCCCAGGTTGCCGATGGCCTGGCCGACGCGGGTGGAGCGGGGATGCTGGTCCACGAACTCCTGCATGAAGTCCCGGTATTGATCGTATTCCTCCAGAAGCTTGAGCGCCTCCGCCGTGCGGAAGACTCCCTCCTCGTAGGCCTGCACATCCTGGGGCGGGATTTTTTTGAACTCCTGAATCCCGTCCTCGACGAATCCCTCGTTCATGAGCGCGTTGCCGAGCAGCACGCGGGCCTCGCCGTTTTCCATCTCGCCGGGAAATTCTTCCAGATAGGCGTAGAACTCATCAATGGCCGTCAGGTATTTCTCCATTTGCTGGAGGCAATACGCCCGTCGAAAAATGGCTTGGCCGCGCTGTCTGCCGTCGGGGTATTTCGCCAAATACTCGTCCATGAGCTTGCGGCAGGTCTCGAATTGCTTGTCGAACGAATAGGTCATTCCAAGCCAGTAGGCGGCGGCTTCGGCGCGCTCGTGCTTCGGGTGCCGCTTCTGGAAATCACGGAACGCCTCGGCGGCCTCCATGTTTTTCTCGGCCTGCAACAGCGAGAAAGCCCACATGAACCGGGCCTCGGGCGCCCTCGGATTGGCGGGGAAATCCTCGGCGAACTTGAGGAAGCCCGCGGCCGCCTCGTCATATCTCATGAGTGCCACGAGCGCATCGACCTCCGTGTAGCGGGCCTCGGCGAGGTGTGTGGATTCCGGAAAAAGCTTCGCGAATTTTTGCGCGGACGCGATGGTCTTGGGCCAATTCCGCAGCGTGTTCCAGCAGCGGATGATGTTGAGCGCGGCCTGCTCGGTGGTGGGGCTCTGCGGCAATTGGTCGACCATGTTCTCCATGATCAGCGCCGCCTCGCGGTAGCGCATCATTTGCAGGTAGGCGATCGCCAGGCGGAAGCGAAGGGCCGCGTCGAAGCTTTGCGATTTCCGGAAATTCTCGAGTTCCCTCCCGACCTCGCCGACGAGTCTGGAGTAGAGAATCTTTGCATAGGGATCGCCGGTGTTCGCCTCGGCCGCCAGGAGTTTGCTCTGGAGGTCGGCCAGGCGTTTTTCCTGGTGCTTGACCAAGCGGTCGAACGGCCACACGCGCTGGAGGCACAGGATCGCCTTGCGGAACTCGCCCTTGCCGAACCAATGGTTGCCAAGCCGCAGCGTGAGCGTCTGGAACGAGATCAACTGCGCGATGTCGCCCATGTTCGGATATTCCTCGGTGACGACCTGCATCGCCTCGTCGAATTCGCCGAGTTGCTCGAGGGCGTAGAGTTGGAAAATGACCGCCCGCCCGCGGGCATCCGGCGGAAGCGTGGGCTTGATCTTCGCGTAGTAGTCGGCGGCTTCGCGGAATTTTCCCTCGAGGATATAAGAGGTGCCGATCGCGGAACGCGCCTCGCGGATTCGCGCGGCGACCGGGTTTTTCCGGTTGAGTTGAACATTCGTTTCGGCATCCGGCGGAAAGAGGGCGATGAACTTCTCCAACGCCTCCCGCCCGGCGGCGTAGTTTTTCAGCTGAAGCTCTGAAATCCCCAGCCAGAAGCTCAGCTCCTGCCGGTGGGCATCGGAGAGTTTGGTCTGGGGATTCGGCGGCTCGGCTTCCAAGGCCAGATTGATCGCCTTCACCGCACCCGCGAATTCCGAGAGATGGACATAACAAATCGCCATCGGGTAGAGCATGTTGAAGCTGGCCACCGCGGATTCCGGAGCCGAGCCGTATTCGGTCTGGAAGTATTTGTAGGCCGCCAGCGCCCCTTTGTAGTTCCTCTCTTCGAAAAACTTTTTTCCCATGGCAAAAAGTTCATCCCCCGTGGCGCCCGCCAGAGAGGCCTCGTCTGGAGCTTCCTGGGTTTTTACTTCCTCCGCCGGAAGCAAACCCATGCCAACAAGAAGACCGAGCAGGATCGCTGCGATGTGCGATGGGACACTGAACATGCGGGGATCGATCCGTTTTATAAGTTAATCTGTGGGACTAGCCTCGAACGGGAATCCGGGAGGAAAGGGGGACTGGTCATTTGTGGGGCTTGCAACAGGGCGGGACGAGGATTTGCAACAACAAAGCCGCAGTCTTCTCGAGCTGGCAAGTGATGCAAATGCATCACATGACACCCTTCCTTTTTTCCCGGCACCTCGAGGTCCGGCGGGAAAGAAAGCCAGGGCCCGGAAAGCGGTGGAAGGGAAACAGGAGAGCGGAAGGCAGGGCTTTTGCCCGCGAATCACGCGAATGACCGCGAATGGGAAAGAAAGCAAAAACTGTCTTTCTGGTTTT
>CAZVPK010000189.1:0-4288 GCA_964628505.1 uncultured Chthoniobacter sp. | reverse complement strand
CGCACCAACTCCTCCGCGCGGGCGACCACTGGATCGACCGTCGGGTTTGCGATGTAGGCTGCGGCTGGCTCCTCAAGTTTCACGGGATGAAATCTAAACAAAAAAACCGACTCCGCAAAGCCGGAAGCACTCCCGGAAAAAACCTGCGCGCCAGCGCGATTGACGCCATAATCCCCTCGATGAAGTGGAATTTTTTTCTGGCTTGGCTGGCCTTGGCAGCTTCGGCATGGGCTTCCGACCCCTCCGCCGCGGAAATCCTCGCCGCCGCCCGCATGAACCCGCTCGGCCAGGAGATCGCCCTCAACGCCCGACTCCGCGCCGGATCCGTGAAAGTCCCCTTCACCATCGAGGTCCGCGACGGCGCCGTGCGCTACCTCTTCGAAAATCCCCCCGAGGAAATCCAACTCCGGCTCACCGACGATGCCTCCATCCTCGAAAAACTCGAATCCGGCCAAGCCAGGCCGGTGTCGCGCCTCGACCACTCCGTGCGCGGCGGGTTGATCACCTACGAGGACCTCGCCCTTGGTTTTCTCTATTGGAAAAATCCGAAACTCCTCGGCTCCGAAACCGTCCGCACCCGCGACGCCTGGAAGATCGAGGTCGCCGCCCCCCCAGGTTCCTCGCAATACGGCGCCGTGCGCGTGTGGATCGACAAGGCCTCCGCCGCGCTCCTGCGCATCGAGGGCTACGACCGCGACGGAAAACTCGCCAAACGCTTCGAAGTCGTCTCCGCCCAAAAAATCGACGGCCAGTGGATGCTCAAACAAATGCGCGTCGAGCGCATCGATCCCGCCACCCGCAAGACCAAAGGCATCACCTACCTCGAAGTCCTCGGCCCCCGCGACCCGGCCTGACCCTCGCCGGCCTCCCCGGCATAAAAAACCCGATGGATTTTTTTAAACATCGGGCCGGAGAGATTCGAACTCTCGACCTCTTGAACCCCATTCAAGCGCTCTACCAAGCTGAGCCACGGCCCGATTTGAGGGGAACAATCTCGGTTGCCACCGCCCGGACTTCAAGAACGAATATCGCGTTTGCGCGCTTGCCGCCCCCGCTCGTCGCCACTAGATAAAATTCGCATGCCTCTCGTTTCCCCCGACTCCACTCCCGCGCCCTCCCACAGCATCCTCGTGGTCGACGACAGCCGCACCATGCGGGCCGCCCTGCGCCGCGCTCTCGAGGAAATCGGCTACCGCGCCATCGAGGAGGCCTCCCACGGCCGCGAGGCGCTGGAAAAACTCCGCGCCGCCCCCTTTGATCTCGTCCTCCTCGACCTCGACATGCCCGAAATGGACGGCCGCGAAACCCTCGGCGCCATCAAGTCCGACCCCGATTGGAAGGTCATTCCCGTCATCATCGTTTCGGGTTCGGGCCAGGAATCGAACGCCATTTCCTGCATCGCCGCCGGCGCCGAGGATTTTCTCAACAAACCCTTCGACCCCGTTCTCCTCCGCGCCCGCGTGGTTTCCTCGATCGAGCGCAAGCAACTCCGCGACCAGGACCGACTCCTCCTCGCCCAACTCCACCGCGAAAAACAACTCGTCGAGCAGGAAAAGGCGAACTCCGACCGCCTCCTTCTCAACATCCTTCCCGCCCCGGTCAAACACCGCCTCCAGACCGGCGAGAAGGAAATCGCCGACAGCCACCCCGCCGTGACCATCGGCTTCGCCGACATCGTCGGCTTTTCCTCGATGGCCCGCCGCCACACCCCTCCCCGCCTCGTTGCGATCCTCGACCGCTTCTTCGGCGAATTCGACCGCATCATGGACCGCCACGGCGCCGAAAAAATCAAGACGATCGGCGACAATTACATGTTCGCCTCCGGAGTCCCCCTGCCCGAGCCGCGCCACGCCGAGGTCGCCGCCGATTGCGCCCTCGAGATCCTCGAATGCTTCAACCGCGCGAACGAGACCCTGGGCCTCGGCCTGGCCATTCGTTGCGGGCTCCACTCCGGCCCCGTCGTCGCCGGAATCATCGGCAAAAAAAAATTCGCCTACGACATCTGGGGCGATGCCGTCAATGTCGCCAGCCGCATGGAGTCCACCGGCGCACCGGGAAAAGTCCACATCTCTCGGGCCACGCGCGACCTCCTCGGCGACGCCTTCGTCGCCACGCCCCGCGGCCCCGTCGAATGCAAGGGCATCGGCGCGGTCGAGGGATTTTTCCTCGAGGGCCGCGCGCCTGTTTTTGGGGTTGCAGCCGCCTAGGGGCGCGGAGAAAGTTCGACCCCATGGGTCCCTTCGTCGTCTTTTTGATCGTTCTGGCCGTCGTGGCCGGACTCCTCCTCCTTTTCGTCATCGGCCAATACAACGCCCTCGTCGTCCTCCGCAACCGCTTCAAAAACGCCTTCTCGCAGATCGATGTGCAACTCAAGCGCCGCTACGACCTCATCCCGAACCTCGTCGAGACCGCCAAGGCCTACATGCAGCACGAGAGCCAAACACTCGAGGCCGTCACCGCCGCCCGCAATATCGCGCAGACCGCCGGAGGCCGCGCCGCCGCGAATCCCGGCGATCCCTCCGCCATGCGCGAACTCGCCGGAGCCGAGGCCGGCCTCACCGGCGCGCTGGGCCGACTCCTCGCCGTCGCCGAGGCCTACCCCGATCTCAAGGCGAACCAAAACATGATGCAGCTCACCGAGGAACTCACCTCCACGGAAAACAAGGTCGCCTTCGCCCGCCAGGCCTACAACGACTCGGTGATGGCCTACAACACGAAGCGCGAGGTTTTCCCGACCAACATCGTCGCGGGCATTTTCAACTTCGCCGCCGCCGAGTTGTTCGAAGTCGACAACGCCGCCGAGCGCCAGGCCCCGAAGGTTTCGTTTTCATGATTCCCCTCGATCCGCCGCGCTCCGCTTTTCTCGAAAAGGCGGCCACGGCCCGCGTGCTCCCCGTCTCCTGCGAGATCGTCGCCGATTCCGACACCCCGGTCTCCGCCTTCGCCAAACTCTGCGGCGAGGCACCCTCCTTCCTGCTCGAATCCGCCGAGCAAAGCGACCAGGTGGGCCGCTACTCGTTCCTCGGCTTCGGCGCGAAGGCCACCTTCACCGCGACGGGAAAAACCGTCACGATCCGTGAAGGCGCCTCCACCCGTTCGTTCGAGGCCGCCCGCGATCCGCTCGACGAGTTGGAAAAATGGATGGCGCCCTATCGCATGGCCGCCGATCCCTCCATCTCGCCCTTCCTCGGCGGCGCGGTGGGCTACCTCGGCTACGATTGCATCCGTTGGTTCGAGCCCACCATCCCCGCTCCGCCGAAGGACGAACTCGGCATCCCCGACATGTTTTTCCTGGTCACCGAAACGGTCATCGTCTTCGACCACCGCCGACGCCGAATCCGCATCGTCGCGAATGTGTTTCCCGAGGAGGGCGACCCCGGCGCGGCCTATGACGCCGCCGCCGCCCGCATCGAAAAAATCCTCGAAAACCTCCGCCGCCCGCTCGCCTTCGATCCCGTCTTCCCCGCCACCACGCCGCCCGCCGCCCCCTCCGCGTCGAACACCACCCGCGAGGAATACCACGCCATGGTCGAGCGCGCGCAGGAATACATCCGCGCCGGCGACATCTTCCAGATCGTCCTCGCCCAGCGATTCGAAACCGAATTCACCGGCGACGCGCTCGATCTCTACCGCGCCCTGCGTTTCGTCAATCCCTCGCCCTACATGTTCTGCCTGCGCTGCCCCGGCGGCTACTCGCTCGTCGGCAGTTCGCCCGAGGTCCATGTGCGCCTCACCGACAAACTCGTCGAAATCCGCCCCATCGCCGGCACCCGCCGCCGCGGAGCCACTCCCGAAGAGGACGCCGCCAACGCCGCCGATCTCATGGCCGATCCCAAGGAACGCGCCGAGCACCTCATGCTCGTCGACCTCGCCCGCAACGATGTCGGCCGCATCGCCGAATACGGCTCCGTGAAAGTCACCGACTTCATGTCGATCGAGCGCTACAGCCATGTCATGCACATCGTTTCGCATGTCTCCGGGAAACTCGCCGGCGGCGGCAGCGCATTCGATGTCATGCGCGCCACCTTCCCCGCCGGCACCGTCTCCGGCGCCCCGAAGGTCCGCGCCATGCAAATCCTCAACGAACTCGAAAAAAGCAAACGCTGCTCCTACTCCGGCGCCGTCGGCTACTTCGGCTTCGACGGCAACCACGATTCCTGCATCGCCCTGCGCACCGTCCTGCTCAAGGACGGCAAAGCGTTCGTCCAATCCGGCGGCGGCGTCGTCGCCGACTCCACGCCCGAGGGCGAATACCAAGAGACCGTCAACAAAGCCATGGCCGGCATGC
>CAZVPK010000188.1:0-4300 GCA_964628505.1 uncultured Chthoniobacter sp. | reverse complement strand
TCATGCGAACGAGGAATTGGCCAATGAAGCGGCGGATTTGGTTGGCGAACATATCCAGCGCGATGCGCGCGTTGGCGTTGCCCTTCGCGGCGGCTTCGTCGAGATCGCGGATGTCGCCGGTCGCGAGGCCGGACATGCCTTTGAGGCCCGACTGGCTGGTGAGCGCCTTTTCGACATTGTCGAGGCCGAGACCGAGATTTCGGGCGAGGTAGATGAGCGCGAAGCAATCGAAGTCGCCCGCGCGGTTGTTCTGCGGCAGGCCGCTCTGCGGGGTCATGCCCCAACTGGAATCGACGGCCTTGCCATCGACCACGGCCGCGATCGAGGAACTCCCGCCGAGGTGGCAGGAAATGACGCGGAGCTTGTCGGTGCCGCGAAGTTCGGCGCAGCGCTGGGAGACGAACCGGTGGCTCGCCCCGTGGAATCCGTAGCGACGGATGCCATATTTTTCCTCCCACTCGAGCGGCACGGGGTAACGATAGGTCGCGGGACCGATGTGGTCGTAGAACGCGGTCTCGAAAGTGCCGATGCAGGGCAGCGAGGGGTGAAGTTGGTTGAAAAGCCGGACGCCGGCGATGTAGGGCGGGTTGTGCGCGGGGAGGAGGGTGTTGTAGTCCTCCATGGCCCGGAGCACAGGCTCGTCCATGATCTGCGTGCCGGAAATGCCTTTTGCCATCACGGGCTTGAAGCCGACCGCCGCGATGCCATCGAACCCGCCGAGCTTTTGCTCTATGAAGCGGATGGCGGCGCCGTGGTCGGGGAAGGATGCCGTGCCTTTTTCCGGCGCGGCATCCCCGAGCGTGATGGTGTATGGGCAATCGGTGGATCCGATTCGTTCCACGCCGCCCTTCGCCAACACTTTCTCGGAGGGCATCTCGAACAAGCGGAACTTGAACGAAGTGCTCCCGATATTGGAGACGAGGATTTTGTTTTTGGCGGACATGGATCGCGATCCAGCGTGGATTACTTGGCGGCGGCGGGTTTTCCGCCGAGGAACTTGCCGAGCTTGATGAGATCCTCGTGCGGACGAGGGATCACATGGACGGCGACGACTTCGCCGATCGTGCTGGCGGCTGTGGCGCCCGCTTCGACGGCGGACTTCACGGCGGCGACAGAGCCGGCGACAAAAACGGCGACATTGCCGGAGCCGACTTTTTCCCAGCCGACGAGGTCGACATTGGCGGCTTTGAGCATCGCGTCAGTTGCTTCGAACTGCGACACGAGGCCCTTGGTTTCGATCATTCCGAGTGCTTGGTTTGCCATAAAATTAGGTTTCTAAAAAATCAGGCGGTGAAAAATTTCAGGAGTTCCGCCGCGGGACGGGCGATCACATGGGAGGCCACGAGATTGCCAACGCGGTTGGCCGCTTCGCGTCCGGCTTCGACGGCCGCTTTCACGCTGCCGACATCGCCTTGGACGATGGTTGTGATCAACGCTCCGCCGATGGGGACGGATTTGATCAGTTGCACATTCGCGGCTTTGACCATTGCGTCACTGGCTTCCACCAGGCCGACATAGCCGCGGGTTTCGAGTAGTCCGATTGCTTCGCTCATTTGGTTTGTTTTGGTTGGTTGGGTTCGGGGTTAGGATTTGAAAAGTTCCACCTTCTCGGCGTGGTCGAGATCGCAGGCATTCGCCTCGTCGGTGTCGATGTGGACCTCGAGTTTGAACGAGGGATCCACGCGGACGAGGAGATCGTCGAAACGCGTGTTGCAGCCCTTCGCGGTGACTTTGAGAGTGATCTTGTCGAGGTGCTTCACGCCGTAGAATTCGGCGTCCGAGGGCGACATGTGGACATGGCGCGCGGCGCGGATGACGCCGTTTTTCATCTCGAGCATGCCTTTTGGTCCCATGATGTAGGCGCCGGGCGTTCCCTCGATATCACCGGACATGCGAACCGGGATGTCGATGCCGAGCTGGATCGAGTCGGTGAAGGCGAGTTCGATCTGGGTGAGGTTGCGGCAGGGGCCGAGGATTCGGAGATTCGGGATGATGCGCTTGCGCGGGCCGACCAGCGTGACCGTCTGCTGCGAGGCGAACTGGTCTTTTTGATAAAGCCATTTGTGGACGGTCAACTCCGCGCCCTTGCCAAAGAGCACCTCGAGGTTTTCCGGCGAGATGTGCATGTGGCGCGCAGAGCTGTTCACGAGAAGCGTGGGCGCCGCGGCGGGCGCGGATTTGCCGAGTTGGCGGAAAAGGGCCTCGCGGACGAGGGTCTCAACCACAGAGCGGTTTTGGGCGGCGGGAGAGGGCATTTTGCGGGAGAGAAATTTAATGAACGAAACCAATCATATAATTTTTGAATGTGTCGTCAATGGATTTTTTCAAAAAAAATTTCCGGGAGGATTTAGAGGTAGTGAACGGGAAGTTCCGGGGCATTGCCATCCACGCGCGGAGGCAGTGGCGGAGCGGCTTGGCAGCCGATGATGCCTGAAAAACCCGGGAGGATTCCGGCGCGGCGGAGGCGGTCGGGTTTGGCATCGGTGAGCAGGGAGTCGATCCCGTCCCACCCGGCGAGCAACCGTGGCGCGACAGCCTCGATTTTGGTGGCGTCGAGGCAGAGCAGAACCCGCTTCGAGCGCTCCATCGCCACACGCTGCATCTCGACAATCGTCTCCTGGGAGTTCCAGACGCCCTCGGCATTGGCGGCCTCGGCCGAGAGGAACGCGATGTCGAAATTCCAGAACTTCAGGCTGTGGAGAGTGGTTTCACCAAGCAGGACGGACTGGCGTCCGAGGATCTGGCCGGCGGTCAGGAAAACATTCAAGCCCTTGACCCCCGCCAGCAGTTCGCCCACCGGGATGTTGGATGTCACAATGGTCGCCGGAGTGACGGGGGCCTCGCGGAGGAATTCCGCCATGGCGAAAATAGTGGTGCCCGAATCGAGAAAATAAGTGCCCCCAGGTTCGATAAAGCGTGCCGCGGTCTTGGCGACCCTCTGCTTGCCGACGCCGGCGAGAGCGCGGCGTTCATTGAATGACGGAAACCGCTCATTAAATTCCGACAGCGCCCCGCCGTGCGTTCGCTTCACGCGGTTCCGCTTGGCGAGTTCCGCCAAATCCCGGCGGGCGGTGGCCTCGGAAACCCCGAGCCGCTCGCACAGATCCCTCAACGGAAGGTAGCGATGGGTTTCAATGAGGCTCGCCAGTTTGTCCCGGCGCGCCTCCACGATGTGCAGGGGAACCCGCATTAATCAACCATTCCACTTTTAATGCTCGTTTGCAATCATTTTTGTGATCCCTTACCGCCTTCCCCGACCGGCGGGCGCGTTGCCTTGGACGCAAATAGGACTTGCCTTTCGACCGACGGAGCCAGAAAGCGCGTTTCGATCGCTATGTTTTATATACCATTTTCAAACAAGCGGTTCGTTTTCCCAGGAGCGGCGGAGTGTCTGTTCGAGTATGAGGCGAGCGGATCGGGATGGGATCCAGGTCTGCGGGAGAGGGCGGATTTTCTGGCGGCGCTGAAGGCCGGGGACATCCGTTTGGGCATCGGCAAGGGATGGCAGATCAACTCGCTCCGGGGGCCGTTCGGCGTATCGGTCCCGCCACAACGACCGAACGCGCCTTGGATTGATGAGGGCTGGCATGTGGTGGCGACGAGCGAGCCGCTGGTGGCGCCGGTGCTCAAGTTCCAAAACTCGGGCGATGCCGCCAACCGGATGTCGGCGATGCCGATCCAGTTTTTCATCCACCGGGCGGGCATCCACCTCGAGGCACTCGAGGGCACGGACGAGAGGGTTGCCGCCGGGGAGCCGTTCTACTCCCCGTTGCTCCGCAGCCGTTGGGACCAGACCTCGCGCACCCTCCATCTCGCCAATTTGGCCGAGCAGGCGCGCAGCCCGAATGTGCGGAAGAACGGCCTCATCGTGCAGACCGCCTCCCGCGACCTAGGCGACGGAGCGATCGAGGTATCGCAGGTTGTCTCGAATTTCGGCGACCAGGAACTGACCTGTCTCAATGCCCCATGGGGAGGCGTGCGATGGTCCGCCCTGCCGCAAACCGTCCTGTCGAAACCCGGCGAAGGCTGGGGGAAGGTCAAGGGCAAATCGGGCTGGGACAAAATCCGCGGCGCTCCCATTGACAAAACAGGCGGCTGGATCGGCTGGCGGACCGCCCCCGACCAGGAGTTCGCGCCATCACTTGCCTTGGTGTTCGAACGCGAAGAAGGCCCGCGGTCGTCCTGACGTCGCGGACGGAGCAAGATTCTTTACGGCGCGCCAGGAGAAAACGACAGCCGGGACTATGATACCGAATTCGAATGTTGGTTGGACCCTTTGCGGTTGGGTGCTGCAATCACG
>CAZVPK010000187.1:1322-4341 GCA_964628505.1 uncultured Chthoniobacter sp. | reverse complement strand
GCCCCACGCTTCTGCGCGACAAAAACCACATCCACATCGGCAAGCATCGCCCGGTATTCCGCCGGGTCGAGCAACGGGAGAAACGAGGTGTTGCGCAACCGCAACTCCTCAGCGATCCCAAGCAAACGCGGCTTGTCGGCCCCGTCGCCGATCAGGAAAAAATGGAACCGCTCCTCGCCCTCCACCGCTTTCGCGAGACGCAGGAGGCAATCCACGCCCTGCTTGACACCGAGATTTCCCGCATAGGCGACCAGAAACTTCCCCTCCGCTCCCGCATGCGCTTGGCGAAACTTCCCGCCCGCCGGGCGCTCGTCGGCGACCTCGATCCAATTCGGAACCAACGCGAGGTTTTCCGCATCAACCCCCTTCGCCGCAAGCGACTCGAGCATGCCCCCGGAAAGACTGACCACCAAATCCGCGCTCCGGTAAACCCGCCGCTCCAGCGCCGAGACCAACCTCGAGAACCAACCCTGTCGCACCATTCCTAGCGAGGTCGCCGCGTCCAGCGGCAAATCCTGCACATTCAAAACCAGCGGACACCGCCAGAGAACCGCGAATAATTTTCCAACCCAACCCAGCAAAAACGGCGGGGAAAAAACCACAACCGCCTCGTGCCGACCGGCCCGAATAAAATTCAGCGCCGCAAAAAAACAAAACGACGCCTCGTGCCACAACCGCGCCAGCGTCGAAACCCGCCCCGGAACAAACAGCCACCCTCGCAACACGCGAATTCCATTCCAGCGTTCCTCCGCGAAAAATCTCCCTCGATCCTCCGGCCGCTTTTTCCACGCGGGATAATACGAAAACCCCGTCACCATCGTGACCTCGTCCCCTTGCTCGGCGAGAAACTTCGGAAAATCCGTCGAGTAAACCCCGATGCCCGAGTGGTCCGGCGCGAAGTTGATACTGGCGACGAGAATTTTCACGAGCCCCGCGGCAGGAAAAGTCCGGCCAACCAGACCACAAACGCCCCGGTCAACGCCCCCGCCATCGACCACGCGATGTCGTTCGGATCGAAAAACCGCCCCGGCAACCGCACCTGCGCCACCTCCAGAGCCACCGCCGCAAAGGAAGCCGTCACCGCCGCAATGAAGGCCAGCGCGCACTGACCCGCACCCCGCCGCGGATCAACCCACGCGAATCCCGCCGCATAAAAAACCACCGCCAAAATCCCGAACGCCGGAAAATTCCGGAAAGTCGGATTCGCATCCGCCCACTTTCCGATCCACTTCGGCATCCACTCGATGTTGACCAAATCCGGCGACGGTGCCAGCGCGCACCACACCACCACCCCGAACACGCCCGCCAAGCCAAGGAATGTCACCAACCGGAAAAAAATCTTCATGCCACCCGCCCGTCCTTCCAACGGGCCGACCCTGCCACCGCCGGATTCCCCGAGCAAATCCTCCCCGCCGGCAGGCTCTTCAGCACCACCGACCCCGCGGTCACCACCGCCTCGTCGCCGATCTCCACCCCCGGCCCCACAAACACCGACGCCCCCACCCACGCCCCGTCGCCCACCGAGATCGGCGCGCTGCGGAACGAAAATGTCTCGTCGCGAAAATCATGATTGCCTGTGCAAAGGAACACCCGTTGCGACACGCACGCCTGGCTCCCGATCCGCACCGGATCGAAGTTCAAAATAAAAACCTCCTCGCCGATCCACGAATGCGCACCCACCTCGAGCCGCCAGGGAAAATGCACATTCACCCGCGGCTTGATCACCACTCCGGCACCGATTTTTGCTCCAAAAAACCGCAGCAGTCCGCGCTTCAATGCCGACGGCCAAGGCAGCGCGCTCAAAAAAAACACGATCTTCACCAGATACCAAACCGCCTCGAACCAAGCCGGCCGCCCGCGGTCCAAATTCCGCGAGGCATCAAACAAATCCAAACGCATCCGGGTCATGTCAAAAAAGTCGCGCGGCAAAACTCAACGGACTTGTCTTTTGAACACCAAAAAAAACTCAAATCCTCATCCTCTCATTCCAACATTCACGCACCTCAGCAAGATTCCTTTCGGAGAGATGGCCCAGCTTTTTCAAAAAAACTGTTTTCTGCGCGGTAATGATCCGATCCAACTTGGCATAGGAAGCCTTGATCAAGCCCGCAGTGCGCCACTCCGTGATGGAGACAACCAACGGCCCCCTTCCAATTTGGCTGATCACGCGACAAATGATCGCATCCTCCCCAAGGTCGAAAAGCACGAGTGCCGGACGGATTTTGGCACCAACCCCGTCCGTGAAAGGAAACCGGCAGAGATAAATCTCCCCGAACATGCCTACGAAGAGGAGACCAGCGATTCGTAAATCGCATCCTCGGGCGCGTCATCCCGCAAGAATTGCTGATAAGCCGCCGCCTGCCACGCCGCATCCCCAGAGGAATCGCCCGTGAGAAGAATGATCCTCGCCAAACCCGAGCGCGGCAATTTTTTGGCCACCTCCGAAGGAATGTGAAGCGTGCCCGCCTCGTTGAGTTCCGCAGTGAATTCGACGGCGTTCATGGAAAACAACTAATCAGAGAATCCAATCGACGCAATCGCAGGTTCCCCGCCCACCGCCTCCAAAAACCTCCGCGCCGCCTCTTGGCTTCCAAAACGCCGCCGGAAGCAATCCCGGAACCGCCCCGCGTCGCCACCCGCCAACTCCCCCGTTGCGAACCGCTCCAGCAACCGTGCCGTTCCATCCACAGAATCCTCCTCCACCAACCCCGCGCCGTCCTCCGAAATTTCCCGCCAAATATTCACCTTGTCCGAAATCAAAACCGGACGCCCGCATCCCAACGCCTCCACCACCGCGATCCCAAAATTTTCCTGATGGGAGGGGAGAACCAACCCCTCACAGCCGTGCAACGCCCCCCATTTCGCATCCCCCTCCAACATCCCGACCGCGTGAATCACTCCCCGCTCCCTGCTCCCCGCTCCCTGCTCGTGAATCTGCCCGCGAATCCGCTGCCCGTAGTCCGAATCCCACCCCGGCCCCGCGATCACAAGATCCACCCCCGTAGGACGGGCGTCCCGC
>CAZVPK010000187.1:0-1222 GCA_964628505.1 uncultured Chthoniobacter sp. | reverse complement strand
TTGTCAGAGCCATATCGGTGTTGCTGCGAAAGCCGCACCGGTCCTGACAAGCAGGCCCCTCCTGAGCCTTGGGACAAAAACGCCTCCACCAGCAAATCCACGCCCTTCTTGGGATGAATCCTTCCGAGAAAAAGCAAATACCGCCTCTCTCCCAACCCCGGAACCTTTTCCAAAAACGCCGCGCGCATCCGCTCCGTAAACGCCGGTGGTTCCTCGATGCCATAGCCGACATTCACCTCCCGCCGCGGTCGATACCCGCCAAAGGTCGTCCGCGCCAGGCGCAACTCCTCCTCGCAGGTGAACAGCACACCCGCCGCGCCATTCACCACCCGCCGCTCCGCCAGCCACCAATAGAACCAATTCCGCACCGCCTTCACCCGCCGCGACCGGTCCCGCTGAAACCACGGATCGAGCATCCCGTGAGGCATCAAAAAAAAGAGCGGGGAGCATGGAGCGTGGAGCGGGTCATTGCGCGGTTCCAAATTCCGCGGGCGCGCCAAAGCGCGGACCGCGCAAATCCCCGGCCATTGCCACATTCCATGCACCACCACCGCATCGAACCGCCCCGCATTCTCCCGCAACCAAGGCCCCAACCGAGGCGTGTGGGAAAACCCGAACCGCCCCGGCCCCAGCGCATGCAACGGAAACGCATCGCGCCCGATCCACTCCGCACCCGGCGCGTCGCAACACACCACCTCGTTCTCCACGCCCATCTCCGCCATCGCCCGGATCGACGCCCGAATTCCATGCGGCGGCCCGCCATAGGCCGGATCCATCGACGCCGTGACACGCAGGATTTTCATTGTGTAAATCACCAACCCGAAAACACCCGGGGCATAGGAAAAAACGCGCTCCTACAAATCCTCCGGCTCCGAACCCGTGTGCCGCGCGAGCATCTTGGGCCCGATCTCCTCGCCGTCGTGAAACGCATAGACAAAATCCGGCCAACCCTCACGAGACAAAATTTTATGGGACCCGGTTTGGCGTTTCACTTGCCAGCCGATGTTTTCAAGCGCCTGCAGGACGATCCTCGACTTGCGCGCTCCCCAACGACTCATGCGGCCACCGTGAAAACCGATTCCAATCCCGGCGCGCTTTCGCCGTTTTCCACCTTGTCGGCCAGCACCCTCAAAACCAACGCCTCCACCTTCGCCGCGGCCTCTTCTTTCGTGGCTCCATACGCCATCGCCCCCGGAAGCAACGGCACCTCCGCGATCCAGCG
>CAZVPK010000186.1:0-4349 GCA_964628505.1 uncultured Chthoniobacter sp. | reverse complement strand
CTACTCCCCGATATCCTCGTTCCAGAGGTCCGGCTTGGCTTGGATGAAATCCTCCATGAGCGCGATGCACTCCGGGTCTTGGCGGATGTCGAGTTCCACGCCTTGCGAGCGGACATGGGCCTCGGGGCCTTGGAAGGTTTTGTTTTCGCCGATCACCACCTTCGGAATTCCGTAGAGCAAAATCGCGCCGCTGCACATCGGGCAGGGCGAGAGCGTCGAGTAGATCGTGCAGCGCCGGTAGACGGAGGCGGGCAGACGCCCGGCGTTCTCCAGGCAGTTCATCTCGGCATGGTGGATCACACTGCCTTGCTGCACGCGGCGGTTGTGCCCGCGGCCGATGATTTTTCCATCTAGCACCAGCACGGAGCCGATCGGAATGCCGCCCTCCTCCAAACCCTTCCGGGCCTCGTCGATGGCGGCTTGCAAAAACGGGTCGCAATCTTTCATGCGAAAAACCATGCCCGATCGACCGGTTCGACGCCCTAAAAAAATAATCCAAAAAAAACCCTTGCCATGCCGCGGGGGATGTGGGATTCTACAACTGTTCTGGGGGGAACAGCAGGCCGTCGCGGCAATCGTCGCGGCGGCCTGCAACTTTTAGAGGGCTTCGTTTTTCGGGACGTCACCAAACTCCCCGAGCCGCAGGACAAACAGCTCCCCGGCCCGCGCGATGGCCTCCGCCATCGGAATTTCCGCCCCGCTCTCGCGGCTCAGGCTCGTCATTTCCACGCCCGCCAGTCCGCACGGCGTGATGTGCTCGAAGGGTCGCGTGGATTCGGAGGTCACATTGATCGCGAAGCCGTGCATGGAAATCCACCGCCGCACCCCGACCCCCAGCGAGGCGAGTTTCCGTTTTCCCGCCCACACGCCGGTCAACCCCTCCCGCCGCTCCGCCGCCACGCCCCACGTCGCCGACAACCCGATCAAAAACTCCTCCAGAAATCTCAAATACCGGTGGAGGTCGCGTCCCCGCCGGTTCAAATCCAGAATCGGGTAGCCGACGAGCTGACCCGGACCATGGAAAGTCGCCTGTCCGCCGCGGTTGGTTTCGAAGACGGGGTGGGGGAGGCTGTCGCGAAGGCTCGAGCGGTCCCGCGTGCGGCCGATCGTGTAGACGGGTTCGTGCTCGAGAAGCAGCAGCGTTTCGCCACAGCGGCCCTCCTGCAGGCCGGCGACGAGATTTTCCTGCAGCGCGAGCGCCGCGTCGAAGTCCATCCGGCCTGGATTGAGAATCGTCATCGCCGGGCGGGATTGTTCAGCGATTGAAAATGCGTGAGGCCCACCGCGATGGCGTCCGCCGCGTCGGCGGGAGGGGTGACCGTGAGGCCGAGGAGCGAGCGGATCATGAAGGCCACCTGCGATTTCTGCGCGCCTCCGCGTCCGACAACCGCCTGCTTCACGCGCCGCGGCGCGTATTCGTGGATGGCGAGCCCGTGGTGCGCGGCGGCCAGCAGAACCGCTCCCCGAGCGGATCCCAGCGTGATGGCGGTGGGAAAGCTTTGCACATAGATCACACTCTCGATCGCCATGGCGACGGGGCGGAATTGCTTGATCGCGTCCGCGAGGCGCGTGTGGATTTCCAGCAGGCAACCCGCCTGGGAGAGCTTCGGCGGGTTTTTGACGACATCGAAATGCAGGCAGCGCACCTTCCCCGCGGCGCGCGACAGGACGGCGAATCCCGTGCCCCGCAGCGACGGATCGACGGCCAGCAGAATCTCCTCGGCATCCATGGATGCGACCATAGGAAAAAACGCGCCCGCCGTGGAAGGATTGCGTTCGCGGAGCCGCACAAATATACCTGCGCCACGCTTCCTCTTCCGATGAAACCCTCCTCCGCCCCGCCCGCCGTCTCCGTTGCCGGCAAAACCCTCCTCGCCGCCAACCGCAGCGAAATCGCCATCCGCGTCTTTCGCGCCGCCACCGAACTCGGCATGCGCACCGTCGCGATCTACGCGCAGGAGGACCGCTACACCCAGCACCGCTTCAAGGCCGACGAGGCCTATGTGGTCGGCGAGGGGAAAGGACCGGTCGGAGCCTATCTCGACATCGAGGGCATCATCGCCCTCGCCCGCGAGCGCGGCGTGGACATGATCCATCCGGGCTACGGGTTTCTTTCCGAGAACGCGAATTTCGCCAAAGCCTGCGCCGGGGCGGGAATCACTTTCGTCGGGCCCGATGCGAAACTTCTCGAATCGATGGGCGACAAAACCGCCGCCCGCTCGCTGGCGCAAAAATTGAATGTCCCCGTGCTTCCCGGCACCGAGGACCCTGTTTCCGAGCGGGCCGAGGCGTTGCGGATCGCGAAAAAAATCGGATTCCCGCTCATTATCAAAGCGGCTTTCGGCGGTGGCGGCCGCGGCATGCGCGTCGTCACCCGCTCCGAGGATTTGGCGCCGCTTCTCGACGAGGCGCGCGGCGAGGCGGGCCGGGCGTTTGGGAATCCCGCCGTCTTCCTCGAAAAATACATCCCGCGCGCCAAGCACATCGAGGTCCAGATTTTGGGCGACCGCCACGGCAATGTCCTCCACCTCCACGAGCGCGATTGCTCGGTGCAGCGCCGTCACCAAAAAGTCGTCGAGATCGCGCCCTCGGTGGCCCTCGACCCCGCCATCCGCCGCGAGCTTTGTGAAGCCTCGGTGCGGCTCGCCTCGGGCATCGGCTACAACAACGCCGGCACGATCGAGTTCCTCTACGATGTGGACAAAAAGGAATGGTTCTTCATCGAGATGAACCCCCGCATCCAGGTCGAGCACACGGTCACCGAGCAGGTCACCGGCATTGACTTGGTCCGCTCGCAAATCCTCGTCGCCGCCGGAGCCGCTCTGCACGGGCCCGAACTCGCCCTGCCCAAACAGGACGCGGTTCCCTGCAACGGCTACGCAATCCAATGCCGCATCACCACCGAGGACCCCGCACACAAATTCATGCCGAACTACGGCAAGATCGTCACCTACCGCAGCGCGGCGGGTTTCGGAGTCCGCCTCGACAGCGGCATGGGAACGACCGGCAGCGTGATCACGCCGTTCTACGATTCGCTTCTCACCAAGGTCACCACCAGCGGCCAAACCTTCCCGATCGCCATGCAGCGCATGCTGCGCGCCCTCCGCGAATTCCGCATCCGCGGGGTGAAGACCAACATTCCCTTTCTGGAAAATGTCATTCTCAATCCCGAGTTCTCCGCCGGCCGCGCCACGACCACGCTCATCGATTCCACGCCCTCCCTCTTCGAATTCAAGCCCCGCCGCGACCGCGCTTCGCGCCTGCTTTCGTTCCTCGCCGATGTGATTGTGAACGGCAACCCGCAGGCGAAAGGCCATCGGATCTCCGCACCGCTCGAGCCCGCGCGCCGTCCCGCCTATGACGGAAAACAAACGCCGCCGAATGGCACGCGGCAGCTGTTGCTCGAACTCGGACCCGAGAAATTCGCCGAGTGGACCCGCAAGCAAAAGCGCCTGCTTTTCACTGACACCACCTTCCGCGACGCCCACCAATCCTTGCTTGCCACGCGGGTGCGCACCTACGACATGCTCGCCGTGGCCGACGCCGTCGCGCGTCGCGCGTCCGGTTTGTTCAGTCTCGAAATGTGGGGCGGAGCGACCTTCGACGCCTCGATGCGTTTCCTCTCCGAGGACCCGTGGGAGCGTCTCCGCAGCCTGCGCGAGCGGATTCCGAATGTCTGTTTCCAAATGCTCCTGCGCGGCTCGAACGCCGTCGGCTACTCGAACTACCCTCCGAATGTCGTCGCCGGTTTCATCAAGCACTCCGCCGACTGCGGCATGGACATCTTCCGGATTTTCGATTCGCTCAACGACCTCCCGAACATGCGCTCCGCGATGGAGGCGGTGCGCAAACACACGCGCGGCATCTGCGAGGGCACGGTCTGCTACACCGGCGACATCCTCGATCCCAAGCGGACGAAGTATTCGCTGAAATACTACATCGCCCTGGCGAAGGAGCTGGAAAAAATGGGCGCGCACATTCTCGCGGTGAAAGACATGGCCGGCCTCTGCCGTCCCTTCGCCGCGCGGGCCCTGATCAAGGCCCTCCGCGAGGAAATCGGCCTGCCGGTGCATTTCCACACGCACGACACCAGCGGTGTGAATTCCGCCTCGCTCCTCATGGCCGCCGAGGCGGGCGCCGATGTGGTCGATGCCGCGATTTCGTCGATGTCCGGCTCCACCTCGCAGCCGAACCTCAACAGCCTCGTCGCCGCGCTCCAACACACGCCGCGCGAGTCGGGCCTGGATTTGCAGGCGCTCGACGAATTCGCCGATTACTGGGAGCAGGTCCGAAATTTCTATTTTCCCTTCGACACCTCGCCACGCACCGGCAGCGCCGAGGTTTACCTG
>CAZVPK010000185.1:0-4368 GCA_964628505.1 uncultured Chthoniobacter sp. | reverse complement strand
CGAGCACCTGGACAGCGGGGTGGGTGTCCGTGGTTCCCGGGATGAGCACTCCGGCGGTGGTGTTGCCGGGCTGGGTGGTGACGGTGATGTTGCCGGCGGCGGCGGGTTCGATGTTGAACTCCTCGGTGACGAGGTCGGTGAGACCGGCGGCGGCGTAGGTGAGTTTGTAGCCCTCGGCGGCCTTGGTGATGACGAGGTCGCTGAAGGTGGCGTTGCCCGCGGCGTCCGTGGAGAGCGAGGTGGTGCCGTTGAGGGTGGCGTTGCCGGGATTGGTCGAGAGGGTGGCGTTGACGGTGATTCCGGAGACCGGGTTGCCGAATTCGTCACCCACGAACACGATGGGGGCCTCGGGCGCGAAGGTGTCGAGGTTGACACCTTCGACCGGGCGGCCGGCTTCGGTGGTGATGGGGGCGGAGATTTCAGTCAACTGGCTGGCGTTGCCGGCGGTGACGGTGAGGGTGCCGTTGCTGTAGGTGATGGCGTAATTGGCCGCGGTGCCGTCGAGGCCGGGGATGATGCTCAGAGAGTGGTTGCCGACGGCGGTCGTGTTGGTCGAGGTGTAGGTGAAGTTGCCGAGGATGTCGGTCGCGTTTTGGGAGAAGGCGGTGGAGCTGAAGGACGGGTCGGGGGTGACGACGAGGTCCGGCGGCAGGGAGGCGGCGGCCTGCATGGTGGCGTTGCCAATGGTGAGCGTGGTGGCCAGCGGGCTGACGGTGATGTTCGAGGTGACATCGGGAACGCCGCCGGCGGCGGTGTCGAAGGTGATGGTGAAGTTGCCAGCCTGGGCCGGGGCGAGGTTGGAGAATGTGGAGGTGCCGTTGCCGTCGGTGCGAACGGTGGCGTTGGATGTGGCGGTGAAGGTGCCGTTGTTGCTGAGGCGTGCGGTGATGTTGGTGTTTGAAACGGGGTTGCCGTAGATGTCGGTGAGGGTGACGACGCCGGCCGGGTTCAAGGTCGAACCGTAGGTGGCGTTGCCAGGGGCGCTGGTGAGTGTGGCGTTGGCGGCCGCGGCGGCGATGATCGGGAACTGGGCCGAGGTGGTGTTGCCGGCCGGGTAGTTGGTGGCGTTGGCCGAGAAGGTGAGGGTGTAGCCGGCGGCGGCCTTGGTGAGAATGAGGTTCGAGAAGGTGGCATTGCCGCCGGAGTCGGTGGTGGCGGTGGTGTTGCCGCTGAAATTGCCGCTGAATTGATTGACGGTGACGGTGACAGTGGCGTTGGCGACGGCGGTGCCGTTTGAGGTGACGGTCACGCGCGGGTAGGTGGTGCTGGGCGGCTGGGTGGAGATGATCGGGGAGCCGGCGCGGGTTTGGATGGGCTGGCCTGTGATGGCAATGGCGAGGGGACCGTTGACAGTGCCGTTGACGGTGACGACTTCATTGGTGGCTCCGCTGCTGGCGAGGGTGATGTTGCCCGAGGCGGGGCCGACCGGGGCGGTGGCGGCGATGCGGGTATAGACGATGGCGTTCACCGCACCGGCCGACTGCGGGAGGGTGAGCGTGGGGGTGAAGGATCCGGTGGAGGTGGTGGTGGAAACTTCAAAATTGCCGGTGGCGGTGACGGTGACGTTGTCTGAGAGGCCGGTGGCGTTGACAGTGAAGGATTGTTGGGACGAGGCGGTGCCGAAGGGGGTTTCGAAGCCGGAGAGAGTGGTGGGGGTGGCGGTGATGGAGGTGATGGCGGCGCTTGCCGGAATGGCGGCGGAGAGGAGCGCGGCGAAAGCGGCGAGGAGCAGGAAGCGCGAAGATTGGAGTGTGGAGCGTCGGGATGTTTTCATGGCGGCAGGCGAGTGGAGATGAAGTTTCAAGTTTTAAGAAGCTTGGAGCGTGGAGCAGGGAGCGTGGAGAGAAAAGGCCGCGGAGCGAGAATTGGTGCGGGTTTGCGGGCGGACGCATGCACGCGGGAAGGAGCGGAGCAAGGTCGCTCTCGACAGGTTCAAAAATGACATGGGGACATGCTCTACTACCTGATCACAGGTCTTGGCGAGATAATTTTTGATTTTTTTTCGGTGGATCGAATCCGGCGATTTCCACGCGGAGTCTCGCAAAGCAGGGAGGGGTTTGGGGAAAGGAACGCGGTGGTGGGTGGCGGGTTTTTCGAAGGCAAGCGGGCCCGGTGGAGTGACAGCAAAACTCCACGGGCGAACGGCGCATGCCTCCATGTGGCGGGGGCGCTCCCCGGGGCCTTGGGGGGGCCGAAACGATGAGGTTTCCACGCCACCGTCATAAACGGCCGAGCCTGGTGGAATAGGCTTTGCATTCCACAGGCGAGCGACGGTCGCTCCCCCTTCTCGCGGCTGGCGCGGCGGCGCGTTTTGGAAAAGCACCTGGAGGGATGAGCTCCGCCTCGTCCCACTTCCGCGGCGAAGCCGCTACTGTCTCGGAAACGGCGCTTCTCTCCGACCCGGAGGTCTCCGAACCGGAGGGGCTCCTGAGGATTGGGCCGCCGCGGTCTCCAGTTTGTAGCCTACGGCTTGGAGAGGTCAGCCCTTCCATTGGAACGATGGGGGCGGGGAAAGGAAGGCTTGCCCAGCAGGACGCGGAGTGCTCTTTTAAAAAGGAGAGCGGCCGCATGTGGACGCATGCGACCGCTCCCGATGTGGCGCGGATTCCAAGGCACCGCGATCACCTTGGCGGGTCAAACCCCGCCGGGTTGTGCGATGGGTTGGGGCGCCCTACTCGGCCAACACAGTTCCGGGCTCGGTCTTTTTGACACGGCTGAGCCCGGACTGTCTGGCGGAGCGGACGACATACCCGATGGCCCCGTAGAGCGGAGAGTCCTCACCGTGTTCCGGCGCGGCCTTGATGGCGTTGACGATGCGGCGGTAATTCTCTCCGAGGGCTTTTTCCTCTGAATCGCGGCGGATGACGCTGGCCACGCGGTCCTGGTCCGCTTTTTTGATGGAATCGCGGATTTCGGCCACTGGCTCGACCATCGCGCGGAAGGCGTCCAGGGTGAGTCCGTAAAAGACCGCTTCGGGCGCGATTTCCTGCCACGAGTGCAAGAGCTTCTTCGATTTGTCGATGATGTTTCGCATAATATTTTTATTCTCCTTTCCAAGGGCTGGACTGCGGCGGTTCGTTCCACCGCGACCGGAAACGGGTTCCAGTGAGCGGCAGATGCCGAACGGCTTCCCGGCTGCCCGGCCGGGAAAAGTGGTGTGAATTTTTTGGGGGAGTCAGAAATCATCTTCGGGCGGGGGAGGGGTCTCGAATTTCGGGAAGCTGACGGGGATGTCGTCGTCGGTGGGGTTCGTGAGGAACTCCTCGCGGAAAATTTTGACGGCGGCGCTGCGGGCGCGTTCCCACGAGGAGCGCTTGCCGTAGAGGGGCTCGCCGAGCGCCCGGGTGGTGGTGATGATGGCTTCCTCGAGGGGCATGCGGTGGAGGAGGCGCATGGCTCCGAGCATGTTGAGCGCATCGCGGCGGCTGCGGCCGCGGGTTTCGCGGGCGGGTTTTTTCCGGGTGCGCTTGAGCCAGGCGGCGAAGTCTTGGAGCAGCCGCTTGTCGCTTTGGTTGAAATTGATGCGGAACGCCGCGGCGTCGAACCAGGGTTTGGCATCGGAGTCCGGATTGAGGCCGAACGCGACGCGGAACTCGTAGGACTTCGGTTCCATTGGCAACACGCCGACCAGCTCGGGAGTGCCCAGGAGCAGGAGTTCGTTTTGTTGATGTGTCGGCAGGGATTGCCAAGGCATCTTGAGGCGGTGGTAGTTCTCGGCGATCATTTGGCCGCAGATGCAACCGATGAATTCATCGGCATTGAAGAGGTAGTGCTCGTATTCGGGATTTGTTTTTTCCTCGTGATAAAACTCATCCCTTTTCTCGTCGTAACCGCCTTCGGAAATGATTTCCGCCGGGATGTCGTTCAGGAAATTTCCATCCAAGAGCCAGTCGCATTCCCGGGCGAACTCCCATGCAAAACACGCCTCGCTCTGGCTGTCGGGCACGCCGGAAAAATCCCATTCCTCACGGGCCAAAGAATACTCGGGTGACTTGTCGGATTTCATTTTTGAAACATAATAAATTTCTTTTTAAGTTGCAAAATATTTTTTTCGATCAAGCGAGATTTTTTGTGCATCAAAACATTTGGCTGTAGCGATCGAACGGCGTGTTGTCGGAATCAATTCGATTTCGGTATCAAGGTGACAAAGTGTTTTTAGAGCGCGGCAATGTCTCGTCGTTTTGTGACAGAAGCGTGTTTGGTTCCGATTTCGGGTTGTTGGATTTTGACTGCGGGATGTCAGGGTGTGACAAGGCGATTTCAGGCTGTGACGGCGTGTGGACAAGCCCTGCAAGCGCGATGCAACCGTGTGACGGCGCGTTTTTCGTTGAAGATGTGGCGCGGGATCGTCCGGTCCCGGGGAGCGCG
>CAZVPK010000184.1:0-4373 GCA_964628505.1 uncultured Chthoniobacter sp. | reverse complement strand
ACGGCACGGGATTTTTTGAATCGGAAAATTCAGTCTTTCGCGGGAAAGACCCCCGGGCAAATGCCGACCCCCCGAGCGAGGGGCGGCTCATGCCAATGGGCGCGAACTTTTGAATTTTCCGGATTGTGATCAAGTCATCGCTTGCGCAATCGACGGGGCCGGGCGCTTGGCGAGGAGGGACTCGCTTGTGGAGCCGCATCGGCGTGTTTGCGGGAATCGTTCCGGCCCTGAAAAGCAGGGCCCTCCTCGCATGGCGCAGGGTGTGGGATTTTGCCAACGGCTCGACGATTTGCTAAACAGCCCCCGTCTGAACTCTCCGAGCAAACTTTCCGCATTGGGCGGGTCGGGCGCCCCGCAAGCGGCTGCTACTCGACCGTGACGCTTTTGGCCAGGTTGCGGGGCTTGTCGACATCGCAGCCGAGTTCGTTCGCGATGTGGTAGGCGAGGAGCTGCAGGGGGATCGTGGTGAGGATCGGGGAGAGATAGAATGGCGCTTCGGGGACGAGAAGCACCTCGTCGCAGATTTTTTTCAGCGCGGTGTCGCCTTCGGTTCCGATCGCGATGACCGGTCCCTTGCGCGCCTTCACCTCTTCGATGTTGCTGATGTTTTTTTCAAACACGGCATCCTGCGGGGCGATGAAGACCGACGGGGTTTCCTCGGTGATGAGGGCGATGACGCCGTGCTTGAGTTCGGCGCTGGGGTAGCCGGAGGCGGAGATGTAGCTGATCTCTTTCAGCTTGAGCGCGCCTTCCAGCGCGACGGGGTAGTGGGCTTGGCGGCCCATGAAGAGGAAGTTCTGCGCACGGGCGTATTTCTTCGCGATGGCGGCGATCTGGGTTTCGAGTTCCAGCGTGCGCGCGACGAGGTCGGGGAGTTTTTCCATTTCGGAAATGATGTCGCGTCCGTCGCTGTGCGAGAGGTGGCGGATGCGGCCGAGCAGGAGCCCGAGCAGGGCGAAGATGGTGAGCTGCGAGGTGAAGGATTTTGTGGCGGCGACACCGATCTCGGGTCCGGCGTGCATGTAGACGCCGCCGTCGCTTTCGCGGGCGATGGTGCTGGCGACATTGTTGCAGATGCCGAGCGTGCGGTGGCCCTTGCGGCGGCTTTCGCGCAGGGCGGCGAGGGTGTCGGCGGTTTCGCCGCTTTGGCTGATGACGAAGACCAGGGTGTCGCGCTCGAGGGGGATGTTCCGGTAGCGGAACTCGCTGGCGAATTCGCATTCGACGGGAATGTGGGCGAGGGACTCGATGAGGTATTCGCCCGCGAGGGCCGCATGGAATGCGGTTCCGCAGCCGGCGAGCACGATGCGGTCCACGGCGCGGAGGTCGGAATTCGTCATGTTCAGGCCGCCGAGCATGGCGGTGGCCTCCTCGTGGGCGAGGCGTCCGCGCATGGCGTCGCGCACGGTGTTCGGCTGCTCGTGGATTTCCTTGAGCATGAAGTGGGGGAATTTCCCCTTGTCCACCGACTCGGCGGTGAACTCGACCTTGCTCACCTGGAAATCGGCGCCGGAGCCGGAGACGGTGGAAATCTCGAATCCGTCCGCCTGCAGCGCGACGATCTCGTAGTCGTTGAGATAAACGACATCGCGGGTGTGGGCGACGATGGCGCTCACATCGCTGGCGAGAAAATGCTCGTGCTTGCCGATGCCGAGAACGAGCGGGCTGCCGCGTCTCGCGCCGACGATGAGGCCGGGCACTTCGGAGTGGATCACCGAGATGCCGTAGGTGCCGATGACCTGCTTGAGCGAGGAGCGGACGGCTTCGACGAGCGCGGCGCCGTCGCGGTTCGCGGAGCGCTCGAAGGCCTCGCCGACGAGGTGGGCGAGGACCTCGGTGTCGGTTTGCGAGTGGAACTCGTGGCCGCGCTCCTGGAGTTGCTCGCGGAGGGTTTGGTAATTTTCGATGACGCCGTTGTGGACGAGGTAAAGCTTGCCCGACTGGTCGGAGTGGGGGTGGGCATTGTCGCGGGTCACCGCGCCATGGGTGGCCCAGCGGGTGTGGCTGATGCCCGCCGAGCCGGCGACGGGGCGCGTTTCGATCTCGGCCGCGAGATTCGCGATGCGGCCGACGGCTTTGCGCACCTCGATGCCGGCGGGATTCTGGAGGGCGATTCCGGCGGAATCATAGCCACGGTATTCGAGCCGGCGAAGGCCGTCGAGCAGCACGGGAAGGGCCTCCGAAGGGCCGATATAGGCGACGATTCCACACATGAATCAAGCGTGACAAGTCGCGCACCCCGGAGCAAGCTTCGATCCGATTATGACCGTCCAGCCTTCGTCCTCCTTCAAGTCCAGCACCTTGGCGATCATCATGGGTGGAGGCGCGGGGACGCGGTTGTTCCCGCTCACCAAGGAGCGCTCGAAGCCGGCGGTGCCGCTCGGCGGCAAATACCGGCTGGTGGACATCCCGATCAGCAACTGCCTGAACTCCGGCCTGCGCGGGATTTACATCCTCACGCAATTCAACAGCCAGTCGCTCCACAGCCATATCAACGACACCTACAAGTTCGACCATTTCACGCCGAGTTTCGTGGAAATCCTCGCGGCGCAGCAGACGCCCGAGGGCGCGCGGTGGTATCAGGGAACGGCCGACGCGGTGCGCCAGAACCTGCGGTATTTTTTGGAGCACCCGTGCAAATATTTCATCATCCTCAGCGGCGACCAGCTCTACAGCATGGACTACCGCGAGATGCTGAACCGGCATATCGAGTCGAAGGCGGACATCTCCATCGGCACGATTCCCGTGGAGCGCGAGCCCGCGAAGGATTTCGGCATCATGCTCACCGACGCCGAGCGGCGCATCCGGGAGTTTGTGGAAAAACCCAGGGAGGCCGCCGTGCTGGACACGCTGCGGATTCCCGCCGACCTGCTCCGCGAGATCGGGCGGCCGGCGGACGCCGAGTTGTTCCAGGCCTCGATGGGCATCTACATCTTCAACCGCGAGGTGCTCGTGTCCTGCCTGGACAACGACATGGTGGACTTCGGAAAAAACATCATTCCCGCCGCGATCGGGCAGCACAAGGTGATGGCCCACATTTTCCAGGGCTACTGGGAAGACATCGGCACGATCGACGCGTTTTTCGAGGCCAACCTCGAGATGGCGGATACCCATCCCAGATTCAGTTTCTATGCGCCCGGCACCTCGGTTTACACGGTGCCGCTGTGCCTGCCCGCCAGCGTGATCGGATCGGCCCGACTGGACCGCGCGGTGATCTCCGACGGCTGCATCCTCGGCGATGTGGAACTCGAGCGCTGCGTGGTCGGCACCCGCAGCATCATCCAATCGGGCAGCCGGCTGAAAAATGTCGTGATGATGGGCGCCGACCTCTACGAGGCCGACAACCTGCGGCCCGTGCCCGGCGTGCCGCCGATGGGCGTGGGCCGCGATTGCCGGATCGAGGATGCCATCATCGACAAGAACGCCCGCATCGGAAACGGCGTGGTGGTTTCCTCCAAAAAAAATTCGCCCAACCTCGACGGCGACGGGTTTTACATCCGCGACGGAATCGTCGTCATTCCCAAGAACAGCGTGATTCCCGACGGAACCCGCATCTAGAGTTTTTCCATGAAAGCCGCCACACGACTCGCCCTGCCGCTCCTCGCCTTGCTTCTCACGGGATGCTGGTTCCAAAACCCGCTCACGCCCGACGGCTCCGAGAACCTCAACACCTGGTTCGTCGGCGAGTGGCGCCACAAGGACAAGAAAGGCGTGGCCACCCGCGCCGTGGTTTCGCCGATCTCGGGCGACCTCTACCGCGTTCAGGCCACGCAGGGCTCGAAACAATACGAATTCGAAATGTGGTCCTCGCGCGTGGGCAATTCGGTCTTCCTTACCCTTCGCAGCCTGCGGGATTCGCCGAACCTCCCCGCGGGCGCCTGCCTGTTCGTCCACCCCCAAATGCTCGAGCAAAACCTGATCCGGATCCGCCCCGTTCGCTTGGATTCGCCGGGCGACTCGACCGGCTATCAACTCCGCAAGGAAATCCGCGCCCGGTTGAGGGACGGGTCCCTTTACGCGGAGGGCGACTTCTCCGATTGGCAGCGCCTCGGCGAGGTTTGGTGGGCCCGCGACGGCCAGGCGGGCGTCTTCGAACCGCTCCGCTACACGCCCCCCGAGCCCGGCGAAAAGCGCACGCAGGCCGGCGTGGAAATCCCCTAAGCCAGCGCCTCACGGCCGACTCCGCCGGGAGGGACCCTCTTGTCGGGTCCGGTTCCACTCCCGCAAACCCACCGATCCGGTCCTGACAAAACCCGCGCGCCAGCGCATTCGTTCCAAGGGGAAGACGAAGGTTTGGCCCGGGAGGGCACCCGGGCGCCGAGAGGAGGCGCTCGGGAGACTGCCGCAGGCAGCCCGAAGGGTGGAGCGAAGCG
>CAZVPK010000183.1:3329-4481 GCA_964628505.1 uncultured Chthoniobacter sp. | reverse complement strand
TCCAGCATGTGGTCAGCGTATTCCCTCTCTTGCAAAAAATCAATTCACCCCCGGCCCCGCAAATTCCCGGCCCTTTTTGTTTGCACCTCCCATCGCGCTGGGCCAGATTTCCCCACTTATGGCAACGGCCATCCGAAGTCTTCTCCTCTTGGCAATTTTTTCCGCGATGGCCCCGCGCATCGCGTCGGCCAGCCTCGCCTCCGAGTTTGAAAAAATCGCCATGGCCCTGCGCGAGAAAGCCATCCTTCGCATCGAGCCCCCCGTGGTTTCCGGCCCCGCGGGCTCGAGCTTCAACCGCTACCCCTGGAAAAGGAACATCGTCACCACCGTCTTCTGGGTGGGCGAACAACCCACCAAAAACAACCCCGTTCCGAATTGCAAAAGCTCCTGGGACCAGCACTGGCACAAAAACTTCGGCGGCTATGACAACCCCGACCCCGCCACGCGCCGCAACTTCCTCCCGAAAAAATTCATCCCGCGCCAGAATCCCTTCTATGTCGCCCTTCCCTACAACGATGTGACCCGCGGCACCACGAAACCCGAGGCCCGACGCGTCATCCCCTGGTTCCGCGACGCCTTCGAGCGGCCCGGCAAATCCGTCTGCAAGGGCCGCTGGATCGCCATCCGCCACAAAAACCGCATCGCCTATGCCCAGTGGGAGGACTGCGGACCCTTCCGCACCGACCACTGGCAATACGTCTTCGGCAACGAGCGCCCCCGCCCGAATCTCAACCAGGGCGCCGGACTCGATGTCTCGCCGGCCGTCCGAGACTACCTCGGCCTCAAAGGCAAGGACGTTTGCGATTGGAAATTTGTCGAAGCCCGCGATGTCCCGCCCGGCCCTTGGACCCGCTACGGCGACAACAACACCTTCGTTCTCAAGGCCCGAGGAGCGAACCTCTACGTCACCGACCGCAACAACGCGAAAAGCTTCCGCTGACCCCCGCCGCTAGTCCGCGGCGCATTCCCTCAACTCCTCGAGATTCGCGAATTCCAGCGTCGAGGCATGCGTCGATTTCAAGAGGATTTTCGGGGCCCGGCCCGCGTCGTAGGCATCCTTCCAGCGGCTCGCGCACAGGCACCACCGGTCTCCGGGCTTGAGCCCGGGAAATTCATACTCGGGCCTCGGCGTGCTCAGGTCGTTCCCCTGCT
>CAZVPK010000183.1:0-3319 GCA_964628505.1 uncultured Chthoniobacter sp. | reverse complement strand
CAATCCGGATGGCACCTGGGACGCCCGGTGGGGTCAGGTCGTTCCCCTGCTCGAGGGAAAACTCCAGAAACTCCCTGGTCATCACCGCGCACACCGTGTGCACGCCGAAATCCCCGGGCCCCGTGTGGCAGTAGCCGTCACGGTAAAAACCGGTCAGCGGATCGTGGCAACACGGCTCCAACTCGCCTCCCAAAACATTTCGCGCCATGGCCGCGAAGCTATCCCCCGTCCCCCGCGCGAGCCAATCCCAAAAGACCGTCCGTCTTCCCCCTTGGAAATCCCCCGCGCCGGGCGTTAGATTGTCCCATGACCGCACAGCGCCTCGCCCTCGCCCTCGCCGCCCTCGCCCTGGGCGCGCAGTCCGCGTCGGCCCGCAGCCCCCGGCTCGACCGGGAGGAAATGCGCGGCGCGGTTTTTGTCGAGACGATCGCCCTTCCCTCGCCCGGCGAATTCCTCATCGCCGTGGACAAGGAGTTCGAGCCGAATTGGACCCAGTTCGTCCAGACCTCCGTCCCGCCCGCCACCACGGCCCGCGACCATCTGGCCTTCCAACTCGGAGTCCTGCTCGCCGATGCCCACGTCGCCATCGAGGCCCAGGACGGCCAGGCGGCCAAAAACGCCGGCCGCGACCTCATCGCCACCGCCCGCAAGCTCAATGTCGGCCAAAACGTCCTCGCCCGCGGCCAAAACATCGCCGACATCGCCGGCGAGGCCGATTGGCGGACCCTCCGCGAGGAAATGGACGCCACCCAGAACGACATCCGCCTCTCCATGCGCGAGCAGAACGACGACGACCTTCTGGTTTTTCTCATGCTCGGCTCCTGGCTCCGCCAAATGGAACTCGCCACCTCCCTCGCCGAAAAAAATCCCGGCCCCGAAGGCGCCGCGCTCGTCACCCAGCCCACGATCCTCAACCACCTGCTGGAACGCCTCGAAGCCCTCCCGCCCAAGGCCCGGTCCAGCCCGCTCGCCACCGAACTCCTCGAAGGCCTCCGCACCATGAAGCCCCTCATGGACCAGGGCCTCCACAAACCCCTTCCGCCGGAATCCGTGCGCACCCTCGCCGGGACCCTTCCGGCCCTCCTCTCCTCCGCCAGGGGACCCGTTCCGAGTCCCTCTCCCGCGCCATGAAACGCCTCCTCCTTCCCTTTCTGGCCGGCGTTCACCTGGTTTCGGCCGCCCCCGAGGAGCCGGTGACCAAGCCCGCTCCGCTCGACTGGAACCAGGCCGTCGCCAGCCCGCGCAGCCGCGCCCTCGAGGTCGCCGCCGAGCGCAAATCCCTCGGCGACCATCTCCGCGACGGCTTCTGGTCCGGCATGCTGCAAAAGGACAAGCCCGTCCTCATCGCCGTCCACCTCTTCGCCGGAAACGATTACTGGTTTTCCGCCGCCAACCTCGACCCCGACACCAAGCTCAAAATCACCGTCTTCGACCGCTGGGGCTACGCCGCGGGCGGCAGCGAGTCCCCGGGCCAGGGGCGCGCCACCGCGGGCCTTTCCCCCATCCGCAGCGGACGCTACTTCGTGCGCCTTGCAATGACCGAAGGTGACAAGGCCGAGACCTGCATGGTATATTCCTACAAATAACTTTCCCATGACCGCCGCCACCACCGAGAAGCTGAACTCGCCGCAGGTGCGTCAGTTTTCCGTTTTCCTCCACAACAAGGTCGGAGCCCTGCTCGAACTCGTCCGGCTCCTCGATGAAAACAACATCATCGTCCTCGCCCTCAGCATCGCCGAATCCTCGGAGACCGCCATCAGCCGGATGATCGTGAGCGATCCCGACCGCACCGCCGAGATTTTCCGCGAGCGCGACATCCCGCACAGCGTCTGCGAATTGATGGTCGTGGAGCTCGCCGAGGGCCCCGGCGACCTCTCCGGCGTGCTCGCCGCCTTGCTCATGGCGGAGGTGAACATCCACTTCAGCTACCCCATCCTCGTCCGCCCCCGCGGCCGCGCCCTTCTCGCCATCCACCTCGACGACATCGAGTGCGCCTCGTCCGTTCTCCTGGGCGAGGGCTTCAAGCTCCTCACCCAAGGCGATCTCTCCCGCTGACGATGTCTTCCGGCCCGGACTCCCGCTCCCAGGCCACCCGCATCCTTGCCGGACTCGCCATCGGCGTCGTCCTCGGCCTCGCCGCCGGCGCCTTCGCGCCGGATTCCGCCCGCCCCGCGCTGGACTGGTGGATCGACGGCGTCATCCAACCCGCCGGCAGGATTTTTTTGCGGATCATTTTCATGGTCGTCGTGCCCCTCATCCTGTCGGCCATCGTCCTGGGAACCCTCGAAATGGGCGACATCCGCTTGCTGGGACGGATCGGGCTCCGCACCCTCCTCGCCACGATCGCCCTCTCCGCCGTCAGCGTGGGAATCGCCCTGGGGCTGGTGAACCTCCTCGAGCCCGGGCGCTCCCTCCCCGAGGACAAGCGCGAGGCCCTGGTCGAGTCCTACGGCGGCGCGTCGCAAAAGAGCATCGAGCGCGGAAGCCGCTCCCAGCCGGTCTCCACGACCCTCCTCAATTTCATTCCCGAGAACCCGCTCGCCGAGGCCGTGAACGCCTTCAATCCCGAGAACGCCGGCGGCGGCCTCCTCGCCGTGATGGTTTTCAGCCTCTTTGTCGGAATCGCCCTCACGGTCTCGAACCCCGAAAAAACCGCCACCCTCCGGCGCTTTTTCGAGGGCCTGTTCGAGGTGAGCATGATCATCATCGGCTTCGCCCTCAAACTCGCCCCCTATGGCGTGGCCTGCCTCGGATTCGCGGTCGCCGCGAAGCTCGGCCTCGACCTCTTCGCCACGCTCGGCGCCTATGTCGGGGTGGTCCTGCTCGGCCTCGCCCTCCAGCAGTTCGCCGTCTACCCGCTGGCCCTGCGTCTTTTCGCGGGCCGCTCCCCGCTGGAATTTTTCCGGCAGGCCCGCGAGGCCGTCGCCACCGCCTTCGCCACCTCCTCCAGCAACGCCACCCTTCCCGTGTCGCTGCGCGTCTCCGAGCAAAACCTCGGGATCCCCCCCCGCGTCGGCCGCTTCGTTCTCACCGTCGGCGCCAGCGCGAACCAGAACGGCACCGCCCTCTACGAAGGCATCACCGTTCTTTTCCTCGCCCAGGTTTTCGGCGTGGACCTCGACTTCGGCCAGCAACTTGTCGTGGCCCTCATGTGCGTGATGGCGGGCATCGGAACGGCGGGCGTCCCCGGGGGATCGCTCCCGCTCGTCGTGGGGGTGCTCCTCGCCATCAATGTTCCTCCGGATGCCATCGCGATCATTCTCGGAATCGACCGCTTCCTCGACATGTGCCGCACCACGCTGAATGTGACCGGCGATCT
>CAZVPK010000182.1:0-4682 GCA_964628505.1 uncultured Chthoniobacter sp. | reverse complement strand
ATCGCCTCGGCCCTCAAAGCCGACATGTGCGAGATCTATACCGATGTCGATGGCGTCTACACCTGCGACCCGCGCGTCGTGCCGGATGCCCGCAAGATCGATGTCATCGCCTACGACGAGCTTCTGGAAATGGCGAGCAGCGGCTCGAAGGTCATGCAAAGCCGCTCGGTCGAATTCGCCAAAAAATTCAAAGTGCCCTTCGAGGTGCGCAGCAGTTTCAACAACAACAGGGGAACCATCGTGAAAGAAGAATCCATCGGACTCGAAAATGTCGTCGTGCGCGGAATCAGCCTCGAACGCAAACAGGCCAAGGTCACCATCACCCAGGTGCCCGACAAACCCGGCACCGCCTCCCGCATTTTCACCGCCCTCGCCGAGGCGAATGTCATTATCGATGTCATCGTTCAAAATGTCTCGGTGAAAGGCACCACGGACATCTCTTTCACGATGTCCGCCGACGAGCTCGAAAAACTCGGCCCCGTGATCGACCGCGTCTCCAAAGAGGTCTGCGCCGGCGAAGTCCTCAAGCAAGGCGGCATCGCCAAGCTCAGCGTCGTCGGCATCGGCATGCGATCGCACTCCGGCGTCGCCGCCACCCTCTTCGAATGCCTCGGCAACGGCGGCGTGAACATCCAGATGATCTCCACCTCGGAGATCAAAATCGCCGTGATCCTCGACGAATCCCAAATCGACCACGCGGCCAAACTCGCCCACGCCGCCTTCGGCCTGGCCGCGGCCGCCTAGAAGCCCCGCGGGCCGCCCTGCCACCGTGACCCCTCCCGAAAAAAACAGCGCGTCCGCCCTCCCGACCCGTTCGCGCACGCTGGACGGCGGCTTGCCGCCCGAGGCCGACAAGGTCGAGCACGCCGTGCATCCCGAGGGCGCACCGCCCACCCGAGGCGAGTCTCCGGACGAACCCAAACCCCAACGCCACCGCCGACGCAAATCCCGCGCCCCGAAGGAACCCCTGGCCGTTTTTTCCGATTCTCCCTCCCCCTCCGCCGAAGTCCCGCCGTCGCGCGGGATCCTCCTTCTCGCGATCGGCGCCGCGGTTTTCCTCTCCTCGATGTTTTTCGTCGCCCGCTTTTTCTACGACTCGGGAGTCGATGCCGGGATGCGGCGCGCCCTGGCCCCCGAGGAGTCCGCCGGTCCCGTCGATGCCGGGGCGGTCCCGCAAGCGGCGATTTTCAACGCCATTCTCAATCTCCGCTCGTCGCAACTCGACCGCCCGACCGTCGATGTCCTCACCCCGCTTGTCCTCGCCGCGCTTCAATCCACGCCCGACGAATCGCTCCCCGGCCACCTTCAACCCGGCCACACGACCGTGGAGGATTTCGCCGCCGTCCATGTCGCCATGCGGCTTGGCGACTTCGGCAAGGCCGCGGCCATCCTCCGGGACGTCGACAAAAAACTCCCGCCCGACCAGTTCTCCTACCTCATGAACGACCCCGCCCTGCGCGAGTTCGCCCGCGAGCCGCGCGTGATGGGATTCTACTGATCCCGAAAAATCTTGATGTCGCCGGAGGCGGGCATTCCCATGCCGCTCGACATGAACCCGATCACTCCCGACCATCTCCTCGAAGCCCAGCGCTGGCGCTACGCCACCAAGCAATTCGACGCCTCCAAAAAAATCCCCGCCCGCGCCTGGCAGGCCCTCGAGGAAACCCTCGTTCTCTCCCCCTCCTCCTACGGACTCCAGCCCTGGCAATTCTTCGTCGTCACAAATCCCGACCTCCGCGCGAAGCTCCGCCCGCATTCCTGGAACCAATCCCAGATCACCGACGCCTCCCACCTCGTCGTCTTCGCCATTCCGGAAAAAGTCGACGTCCCCTACATGGAAAAATACCTCGCCCGCATCGCGGAGGTCCGCGCCGTCACGCTCGAATCGCTCGGCTTCTACCGCGACATGATGATGGCCGATGTCATCGCCGGCCCGCGCCAGGCCTGGGTCCGCGAGTGGGCCGCCCGCCAGCTCTACATCGCCCTCGGCAATTTCATGACCTCCGCCGCGCTCCTGGGCATCGACACCTGCCCGCTCGAGGGCCTCGACCCGCGCGAATA
Source organism: uncultured Chthoniobacter sp. (assembly GCA_964628505.1). GTDB lineage: Bacteria > Verrucomicrobiota > Verrucomicrobiia > Chthoniobacterales > Terrimicrobiaceae > UBA967. The sequence continues at coordinate 2,621 of CAZVPK010000182.1, read as the reverse complement.
CGACGCCATCCTCGACCTCCCCGCCAAAGGCTACAACACCGTCGTCGCCTGCGCCGCCGGCTACCGCGCCGACACGGACAAATACGCCACGCTTCCGAAAGTCCGCTTCGAAAAATCCGACCTCGTCCGGCACCTGTGAGCCCCGGTGTGATCATGGAAATCAACCGGCTGAAAATCACCTGTCACAATTTGTGATACCTCCCGCTTCTCCACGATTCGGGAGGAAACCCGTGTTTTTCCAAATGGAATCCGTGTGCCTCGCGCGAACCGACTCCGAACCGTCACCGGGCTTGAACAGGAGGGCTCTGGTTGCCCTTGCGGGCTTAACCTTCGACCCTTCGTTTGATAGAAGCCGCGAACGCGCGGGTTTTGTCGGAGCCGCATCGGCGTGTTTTCGAAAGCCGCCCCGGTCCTGACACGCAGGACCCTCCTGCGCGTTCCTTATTAAAAAAGCCCGACCCGTCCCACATGCAGCCACTCAATTCTTAAAACTTAAAACTCCGCCATGACCACCTCCACACCCCACGACCCCGCCACGCATCGCCTCGAGTCCGACTCGATGGGTGAAATTTCCGTTCCTCACAATGTCTATTGGGGAGCGCAGACCGCCCGCTCGCTCATCCACTTCGACATCGGCGGGGACATCCTCCCGCCCGAGATGGTCAAGGCCCTCGGCATCCTCAAAAAAGCCTGCGCCCTCGCCAACGCCGATCTCGGCAAGCTCCCCGCCGACAAGCGCGACCTCATCGTCCGCGCCGCCGACGAGGTCATCGCCGGAAAACTCGACGCCCACTTCCCGCTCCGCATCTGGCAGACCGGCTCCGGCACCCAGAGCAACATGAACGCCAACGAGGTCGTCTCGAACCGCGCCATCGAACTCGCCGGCGGCGTGATGGGGTCCAAATCCCCCGTCCATCCGAACGACCATGTGAACATGTCGCAGTCCTCCAACGACACCTTTCCGACCGCGATGTCTATCGCTTCGGCCACCGTCGTTGTGGAAAATCTCGTCCCCGCCGTCAAAAAACTCCGCGACACCCTCGACGCGAAGGCGCAAGCCTTCGCCGACATCGTCAAAATCGGCCGCACGCATCTTCAGGACGCCACCCCGCTCACGCTCGGCCAGGAATTTTCCGGCTACGTCACGCTCCTCGACCTCGCGCTGCGCGACATCGAATTCTCGCTCACCGGTCTCTACCAACTCGCCATCGGCGGCACCGCCGTCGGCACCGGCCTCAACGCCCACCCCGAATTCGGCGACCGCGCCGCCGCCCACATCGCGCAAATGACCGGACTTCCGTTTGTCTCCGCCCCGAACAAATTCGCCGCCCTCTCGGGCCACAACGAATTCGTCATCGCCAGCGGCGCGGTGAAATCCCTCGCCTGCGCGCTCATGAAAATCGCCAACGACATCCGTTGGCTCGCCAGCGGACCCCGTTGCGGCCTCGGCGAACTCATCATCCCCGAAAACGAGCCCGGCTCCTCCATCATGCCCGGCAAGGTGAACCCCACCCAATCCGAGGCGCTCACGATGATCGCCATTCAAGTGATGGGCAACGACACCACCATTGGCATCGCCGCCTCGCAAGGCAACTTCGAACTGAATGTTTTCAAGCCCGTCATCGTCCACAATTTCCTGCACTCCGTCCGACTCCTCGCCGACGGCTGCCATTCCTTCAACGACCACTGCGCGATCGGCATCGAGCCCAACCTGCCGGTCATCGAAGGCTATGTGAAAAACTCCCTCATGCTCGTCACCGCCCTCAATCCGCACATCGGATACGACAAGGCCGCGCAGATCGCGAAGAAGGCCCACAAGGAAAACACCAGCCTCAAGGAAGCCGCGCTGGCCCTCGGTTATCTCACCGCCGGGCAATTCGACGAGTGGGTCGTGGCAAAAAACATGACCCGCCCCTGAGGGGCCTGCCCGCCGTCCCGGTCCCGGCGCGGCGGCGAGTGCCGGAGGCACCTCCGGTGTGGGTCGGTGGACTCCCTGGTTCGGGGGGATGGAGCGCGTGCAAGGAATAGCAAAGGAGCGAAGCCATTGGGCTTTGGGATTGGGGTTGATACCGATAGCCGTTCGCTTTTGGACTTTTGAGCGGGATCGGTGATTTGTTCAAAGGCTCGATCCCAACAAAACGCCTAGAAGGGACCCGCTTCTCCGCTGCGCTTCGGGATGTTGACTCGCTCGCTTCCGCACGTCTCACCCTTCGGGCTGCCTGCGGCAGTCTCCCGAGCGCCCACCCTCGGCGCCTGGTTGCCCTCTCTGGGCCAATGCTTCGTCTTTCCTGTGGAACGAAGGCGCTGGCGCGCGGATTTTGTGAGGTCCGGTGCGGCCCGTGCAAACACACCGATGCGGCTCTGACAAGCAGAGCCCTCCTGGGCGGAACGCGAGGCCAAACCGGTTCGCAGGAGGGACCTGCTTGTCAGGTCCGGGGCGGCTTGGGCAAACACGCCGGTGTGGCTCTGACAAGCAGAGCCCTCCTAGGCGGAAAGCGAGACCAAACCGGTTTGCAGGAGGGACCTGCTTCTCCGCTTCGTTGCGGTTGCCCTCCCGGGCCAAACGTTCGTCTTTTCCTTGGAACGAAGGCGCTGGCGCGCGGGTTTTGTCAGGTCCGGTG
>CAZVPK010000181.1:0-4690 GCA_964628505.1 uncultured Chthoniobacter sp. | reverse complement strand
CAATGCCCTGTTCCCACCTCTATGGCGTGTTGGCGCGGGCCGCACCGGACCTGACAAAACCCGCGCGCCAGCGCATTGGTTCCAAGGGAAAGACGAATGTTTGGCCCGGGAGGGCAACCGGAGCGAAGCGGAGAAGCAGGACCCTCCTGCGAACAGGTTTGGTTTCGCCTTCTGCCCAGGAGGGCTCTGCTTGTCAGAGCCGTGTCGGCGTGTTGGCGCGGGCCGCACCGGACCTGACCAGCAGGTCCCTCCTGCGAACAGGTTTGGTTTCGCGTTGCGCCCAGGAGGGCTCTGCTTGTCTGAGCCGCATCGATGTGTTTGCACAAGCCGCACCGGACCTGACAAGCAGGTCCCTCCTGCGAACAGGTTTGGTTTCGCGTTGCGCCCAGGAGGGCGCTGCTTGTCAGAGCCGCACCGCTGTGTTGGCCCGAGCCTCACCGGACCTGACCAGCAGGTCCCTCCTGCGAACAGGTCTTATTTTTCCGAGATTGTGACGATGGCGCGGTAGAAGACTTTCGAGTCGGTGGAGGGAGTGATGCTCGGGGTGGCGAGGCCTTCGGAGTCGAGCGTGCCGTTGTCGATGTCGGCCCAGTCGTTGGCGGCGAGGTTGGCGGTTTTTTGGAGTTTCCACTGGGCACCGGGCTGGCCTTCGAGGTGCAGGGTGTAGGCGTTGTCTTTTTGCGCGCCGATGCGGAGTTTGGCGGGACGGAAGACGGTGTCGGGGATGCCGTCGAAATTTGTGTCTGCCAGGTCGCCGAGGGCGATGTCGATGGCGTCGGGGATGCTGTTGTTGTTGCTGTCTTGCGCGCCGAAACCGGTGGCGGGGGCTTCCAAGGGGCGGAGCGGGGAGTTGGTGTCCCAGGTGCCGTCGGAAGTGGTGTCGAGGAGGAGAGTGGCGTTTCCGACGCTGGGCCAACTGGAGAGGGCTAGGGCGGCGCTGGCGCCGGGCGGGGTGACAAGCGGGCCGAAGTAGCGGACATCGCCTTGGGCGGCGGCGGAGCCGTGGGTGATCTTGAGCACGCTGCGCTGGGGATCGGTGCCGAGGTTTTCGACGGAGACGGCTTTGATGTCGCGGAGGATTTCGAATTCGAGGCCCTGGCCGGCGCGTTGTTGGAGGCCGAGCCATTCGGCGGAGAAGGCTTCGCTTTCGCTGAGTTCGAGCCCGGCGCGGGGCATGATGTCGGCTCCGGTGCTGTCGGGGGTGTAGCGCAACGAGCGGGCGCGGCCGTCGGCGATGCCGTGGGTCAAGAGGTCGGTGTCGCCTTCGGTGGCTCCATCGACTTCGAGGTAGAGCGCGTTGCCGTTCAGCAAATTTCCGGCGATCCAATTCGGGCCGCGCACATTGACGCTGGCTTTGAGCGTGGCGTCCTGCATTTTATGCAGGAAGGCGGCTTGCGGGATGCCGCCTTCCTTGGCCGTGGTGTCGCTCACGGGCAGGATTTGGAGGTCGGGGAAATTTTGCGTGAAGGTTCCGGAGGCGTCCCAACCGGCGCTTTGCGATCCGGTGGCGTCGGTGAGGGTGGCATCGGCGCTGCCGAAACTGAACAGGGTGCCAAGGCCCAAGAGGTCCATCACTCCGGGCGGGGTGCGGCCTCCGCGGAAGAGGGAGTTCGGGATTGCGTAAAGATCGTCGCCGGAGGTGATCCGGTTGTTGCGATCGGGGTGGCTGCCGTCGCGGTTGAAGGTGAAGGTGTTTGTGGAGCGGTCGATGACCACTTTTCCATTCACGCGAATATTCCAATCGCTGCGGTCGGCAAAGCCCGGTGGACGAAACGGCCAGTTCGAATCGTAGACATCGATCTCGGTGAGGTTGGTGTCGGGAATGTCGCGGACGCGGTAGGGTGTGACGACATGGGCGTTGCCGAGATCGGTGAGGGAAAACAGCGCCAACTGGTAGGCGGGCGGGAAGGGGCGGATGGTGGCAAGGGTTTCATTCGGGCCGCCGCCTACGATTTGCTGAAACATGTGTTCGTAGAATTCGCTGGAGAGTTGCCCGCTTTGGAAGACTTCGACTTGTCCCCAGAAGTTCGAAGGGTAACGGATGCCCGCAGAGCCGGCGGCGTAGGTGGCGGCACCGGAAACGACAGGGCGGATGTCGGTTTTGTAAATGCCGGGAGACCTGATCACATCGGAGGGAAGCGGCGCGCCGGGAAACAGGGCGTTTTCGTTCGAGAGCGCGTGCATTTGCGCGATTCCCGCACAATGCCCGGTCATCTCGCCTGTGATGAGCAGGTAAACCGGGAACCACAATAACCGCACGGGATTGAGAATCGGAAGGAACGGCAAAAGGAGGTTGTCGCCATAGGTGGCAAGGAATGCGTTGAAGCCCATGTCGGTCTCGGCCTCGTTGTTGAAACCGAATCCATGGACCTCGGCCCAGGAGAGTGCCGAGAAGGTGGTAACGGAAGGTTGCTCGCCGACGATGATGTCGTCGATGAACCAGCCGACCGGGGGGGTTGTGGAAGAGGCTTCATTGATTGGAGGACCAGCGAAATATTCCCCATCAACTAAAGAAGGTAACGGAATTTGCAAAAAAATCCGGAAATTCACTGGCCGGCCTGCAAACTCACCAAGCGGGATACCGACTTGGCGGAAGCCGGATTCCCCGGGTGTGCTTCCGACTTGAGACCATAATGTAATCCATTGACCCTCGGATTCGATTTCAACAATGGCGATTTGGTTTTCTGTGACATTGCACAAGCGGCTTTGGAAATAAAGTTGGTCATCGGCATCGGGAGTGATCGTGCCGGGAAGTTGCACAGATGGCCTCCCTCTAAATGGATTGCACAGATGAAAAGCGCCAAAACCATTCGCGACGATTTGGCCTTGGTGAAATTTCCAAGGGGGAGGGCCTTGAATCTCCTGATTTGACCAAGTCGCGGGCCGTTCGCCAGTGAGCTGCATTTTCAAACTCGGCCGTAGCTCCGATTGCGAGCCAGGGCGCACCCAAGGGTCCTTGACGAGCCATTCGTATTCCGCGCCCCAGTTTTCAATGATGGTGTCGCTAATGGAAACCTTGCACGAGGTCGGGGTGCGGTCGAAAACATGGAGAGTCACGCCGCCGGGGCCGTAGATTTCATTGGCCTGGCTGTTCGTTGGCATGAGCCAGACGGACAAGTCCGGGTGGAAATTTCTTCCTTGGATCAAAAACACATTGGGCCGTTCGGCGGAGAGCGTGGAGTTGCCTATGGTGCGGACCGGGCGCGAGAAAACTTCTCCGGGGACGGGGAGGATCGAAGTGACGACGGTGGGCTGGAGCGGGGCGAGGGTCCATGTGATTTCCGAGAAGCCGGTGTTGCCGTTGGAGTCGGTGGCTTCGAGACGGACCCGCCAATTGCCGATGGACAGGGAGTGGACGGGGTTCGTGGTGTATTGGCCAAAGCCGGCGAGGACGGGGGTGAGGGTGTGGACTTCCTCGACGCCGGCGACATCGGTGCGCGTGAGGCGCAACACCAAATCCGAGAGTCCGCTCACATCGAAAATTTCCGCCGCGAGGGCGAGGGTGGCGTGCGTTTGGGTGGAATTCGCGGTGTGGAGCACGGTGCCGTTGCCGGGGGTGAGGATTTCCACGACGGGCGGGGCGGTATCCGGCTCGAGATTCGGCATGACAGGGCCGTATTGGACGGTGTCGATGACCTCTTCGCCGCCGAGGGATTTGGGCGAGGCGCCGTCGGCATTGAGGAAAAGCACATCGACAAAGGCGATGTCGGATTGGGAGTAGCGGACGATTTCGAGGGGCTCGTTGATGGCGGAGGGAGAGGTGAAGGTTTTGGTCTTGCTGGCGAGGAGCGTGGTGCCGTCCGCAGCGTAGGCCGACATGCGGACGACGAGGGGGTTGTTGTCGATCGCGGAGTCGGGGTAACCGGTGCGGAGGCAGACGGCGCCTTGCGCGGGGCTGAAGCGGAGGCGGAGCGGGCCGGTGTCGGATTCGCCGGCTGGGATTTTGGCGAGGACATTGGGCGCGGTGTTGGAGACGGAGCCGGAGGTGTTAAGGGCGCGGGCGGGGCTTTCCACCAGGAGGCCGGGGTATTGTCCGGTGATGAGGGTTCCCGAGGCGATGGAGGAATTGTTCGGGAGGGTGTCGAAATTCGCGGTGCCGGTCCAACCGGGCGTGAGCGTGGTGAAGGAGAGTTTGTCGAGGACTTCGGGTTGGTCGCTGGAGAAGAGCACTTGAACGAAATCGATGGGGCCTTGGAAGAGGGTGGTGACGGTGAGGCTGGCGCTGCCCGAGATCCCGACCTGGACGGTGGTTTCGTCCAGCAGGATCGGCCCGAAGATTTGGTCGAGGGCATAGGCGCGCAGTGTGGCTTGCGTATCTTTCGAGGCGAGGACGGTGACTTGGACGCGGTTGACGCGGGGAGTGAAATCCATGCGCAACGCGGCGGGATGACTCGTGCCCTCGGGCGCGGCGCGGAGAATGTGGTTGCCTTCCACTGCGGAAATGACGGGCGATCCGAGGAAGGAAACGCCGGAGATTTGATTCGAAAGGATCGTGCCGTCGGCGAAATCGTTGAACGGGGCGGCGGCCATGGCCCGAGGGGCGGCGAGCAGCGGCGATAGGGCGAGTAACATGTGCAAGAGGCGCACGAAGGTGCGGACCCGAGGGATTGGCATGGTGATCATGTCGGTGGGTGGAAGTGGATCGGGGGGAGAAACTTTTTGACGCTGACCATTCGCCGTGTTTGCTTGG
>CAZVPK010000180.1:0-4870 GCA_964628505.1 uncultured Chthoniobacter sp. | reverse complement strand
TCGACCGCTTCTGCGACGCCATGATCGCCATCCACGGCGAACTCCTCGCCATCGAATCCGGCGCGCTCGACAAGACCGACAACCCGCTCAAAAACGCCCCGCACACCGCCGCGTGCGTCACCGCCGACGAGTGGACCCGCCCCTACAGCCGCTCGCAGGCCGCCTGGCCCGCCCCATGGCTCCGCCGGCACAAGTTCTGGCCCGCCGTCGCCCGCATCGACAATGTCCACGGCGACCGCCACGTCTTCTGCAGCTGCCCGCCCGTCGCGGCGGGGTAAGGGGATTCAAGGGCCGGTCACTCGACGAATTTCAACGCCCATCCGATCCAGAGCGGGATCGTGGCCAAGGCCGGCAACGACGTTCCCAGGACAACGCGAAGCGCGACGGGCATGTCGCCGCCGTGCAGTTTCGCCAGCACGATCGGGAAGACCGCCGCGGGCATCGCCGATTGGACGACGAGGACTTTTTTCAACGCGGAATCGAACGGCAGCCAGACCGCCGCAAGCAGGATCAGCCCGGGAAGAATGCCGAGTCGCAGGAGGATTCCCAGCGCCGTGATGCCCCAGCCGGAGCGAAGGATGCCGGGCTTCATGTGGTCTGCGAGCACCGCTCCCGAGACCAGCAAACCCGTCGGCACCGCGCAAAGTCCCAGCATGTGCAGGGCGGAATCCAGGGCCCGTGGAAACCAGGACCCCGCCCCGGCGGCGTTCAAGGCCAGGGCCGCGGCGACGGCAAGGGTCGGCGGGTTCAGCAAAATCCGCCGCCACGTGCTTTCCGTCCGCCGGCCGGGCAGCAGACCGACACCGAGGGTCCACATCGCCACATCCACGCCGAGGCAGAAGGCGAAAAGCACACCCGTCACCTCGCGGTCGAACAACGCCTGGCAGAGCGTGAGCGGGATGTAGGAGTAGTTTTGCAAGCCCGCCGTCGAGGCGAACGTGCGGGCCGCACCCGCCTCGCGCAGAAAAATTTTTCCGAAAAACCAACAGACCCCGTAGCCGGTCGCCGCGATCGTGAAACCGGTGAGGGGCGGAACGAGCCAGTTCGACGGACGCACCAACGCCTCGTTGCCGATGATCACATCGAGCGCGAGGCAGGGGATGAAAAGTTTCACCAACACGCCGAGCAGCGAGCGGTCGCCCTCCTCGGTAAACACCCCGAGCCGCCGCAGCGCGTAGCCGGCCGCGAGCACCAGAAAAACCGGAAGGACGATTTCGAGGGGAGTCATCGCCGTCCTTTCCGCTCAGGCGAAAAACCGAATCGCAAGCGTCGCGAGTCCGAAATACGCGAGCAGGGTGCAAATGTCGGCGAGCGCCAGCGTCAGCGGCCCCGCGGCGATTTTCGGATCCATCCGCAGCGCGCGCGATGCGGAGGGGATCAGGACGCCCAGCAGACACGCGGTCGTCATCGACAGGAAAATGCTCGCGCCGATGGACGCCGCAGCGAGGAGGTCGCGGTGCCATGTGAAAACGACCAGCCCGACAAGCAGTCCGCAGGAGCCTCCGAGCAGCATCGCGGTGGCGAATTCCTTTTTCACCGCGCGCAGAAGCCAGGCCGGCGTCGGCTTGCTGTGGTGCATGGCCTGGAGCGTGACGGCGAGGGATTGCGCGGCCACGCTCTCGCCGAGGCCGAGAACCAGCGTGAGGAAGAAGGCGAGGAGGAGTTGTTGCTCGAGCGTTTCCGCAAAAGCTCCCGAAAGAAGCGCGCAGAGCGTGCCCCCGGCGACGGTCGCCAGCAGCCAGGGAAAGCGCAGTCCGAACGCGCGGCCCGGTGAGGCCGCCGCCGCCTCCGAGGCGCGGAAACCCAGCGATTGGAAGACATCCTCCGTTTGTTTGCGCTCCGCGAGATCGAGGACCTCGTCGGTGAACACATTCACGTCGACCACGCCGAGGATGCGGCGCTTTTCGTCCACGATCGGGAAGGCGAGGAACTTGTGGAGAACGAAAAACTCGCACGCCTCGAGCAGCGTGGCCTTGAGCGGAATCGCCACCACGCGCGGAATCATGCACTCGGCGATCGGCCGGTGGAGCGGCTCCGTGAGCAACCGCCGCGTCGGCAAAACCCCCTTCAGCACCCCCTCGGCATCGGTGACGTAGAGGTAGATGATCTTGTCGCGAAGCCCCTTCGCCCGCACGAAATCCAGAGCCCCTCCGATGGTCAGGGCGACATCGATCGAGGGAAAATCCCTCGAGGCGAAATCGAGCGCGGGGCGTTGGAGATCCTCGGCGGGCAGCATCCGGCGTCTCTAGATCAACCGGTGCCCGATGGCGATTCGCAATTCACCCGCCCAGCCCCGTTCCGCCCGCCCCTCGGCCCCGTCCCGCCCGCCCGAACAAAAAAATCCCGCCCATCGACCACGAAATAAAAAAACCAAATCAAACAACTCTTTTGCGACGACCGTCGCAAAAGAGTTGTATGGTTGCGGGGGCGCGGGGTTGCGGGGCGGGACGGATTTTTCGGGGACGAAAACGGCGGGGAGGTTGTGTGGGGGCGGGTTGCGCGGGGGCGGCGGGGTTTTCCAGAGGGGCGGGGTTTTCGGAGGGCGGGGTCAGCGGGCGAGGGCGGGGTTTTCGAGGATGGTGTAATGCTCGCCGGCCCAGACGACCGGCCAGGTTTCGGATTCGAAGCGCTCGAGGAGCTTGGAGACGTTGGGCTGGGAGAGGGTCCAGCGCTTGTCGATGTCGGCGATGACGGCGAAGCGGGCTTGTGCCGGGTCGGGGGCGAAGCGGAATTGGTCGCGGGGGAGCGGGGTTTTGAAGGGCCAGGTTTCATGGCCGAGCCAGGTGGTGGCCTGGAGGTGGTCGGCGGTGCGGGCGTGGAGGAGCCAGGCGATGTTTTGATGGCAGAGGACGAGGTCGTCCGGGGTGGTCTTGGAATTGATCCACGCGGCGGCGGCTTCGACTTCGGGGATGGATTGGGTGGTCCAGTAGGCAATGCGTGGGACGAGGGTTCCGCGGAGTGACGCGGGAAGGATGGCGAGGAAGAAAATCGCAGAGACCGCAACGGGCGCGAATCGGATCGCGAGGCGCGGCCAGCGCAGGCGGGATCCGGTTTTTCGGAGGAGGCCGAGGAGTTTGTGGAGACCGGCTCCGCAGGCGAGCGCGAGGAGGGGAGTGAGGATGATGGCTTGGTAGTAGAAGACGGTGAGGTTTTGGCGGTTTTGGAGAAGCAGGATCGCGATGACGAGTCCGCCGAGGCCGAGCGGGAAGGTTTTTCCGCGCAGGCAGCCGAGGAGCATGAGAAAGCCGATGGCGTGGAACCCGTCCTGCGTGAAGAAGCGGAAGAGATTGGCGAAGACTCCCCAGCCGCCGCTGTTTTCGCGGGTGGCGTCGGAGTAGAATTCGGCGGTGGCGCGGAGGTCGGACCACAAAAATCCGGTGCCGGGGAAGAGGATCAGCGCGGTGGCCAGCGAGGCCAGTGTGACAGCGACATACGGGCCGAGAACGGGAAGCCAGGAGCGAGGTTGGCGAATGACCAAAAGCGCGGCGGCGAGGAATCCGTAGAGTGCGAGCGGCAGAGCCAGCGCGCCGAGCGCGAGGCCGAAGCCGGCGGTGAGATCGGAGCGGAGCGAGCGTTTGCCGCACAAGGCGGGGAAGGCGATGGCGAATCCGAGGGCGACGAGGTTGTGGGTGAAGATCCAGCGGAAGTGGATCACGCTTTGCTCGTAGGTCAGGAAGAGAAGGGCGGAGCCGAGCGCGAGGATCGGGCCCGTGATTTTTCTCCCGCCGAATGCAAGCGCGAATGCGGTGGCGAGGGCGAGGAGGGCATTGACGAAGCGGCCGCCGAGGATGTCGTTTCCCGAGAGCGCGGAGGCCCAGCCTATCAGGAGTTCGTAGCCGGGTTGGTAGGGGGCGTAGGGATGCCAGAAGGTGTTCCAGAACTAGCCATGGGCGGGGATTCCGCGGATAAGGTTGAGAGCAGCAGTGAGCGCGAGGCCTTCGTCGCCATACCACGAGGGCGAGGTTCGGAGGTGGGGGAGATAGAGGAGCGCCCAGACGGCGAGGAGGAGGGCGGAGGCGAGGAGATTGAAACGGCGGTGGAATTTCAATGACACGCGAAGGGGGAAAAGAAACTGTCAGCGTTTCTTGGCTTACCGCGCAGGAGGGACCCGCTTGTCGGGTCCGGGCCGGCTTTCGCAAACACACCATTCCGGTCCTGACAAGCAGGACCCTCCTGTCTGAGCGGAATCGACGCTGGGTTGGGGATCGGGGGCCTCACGCGAGGAGCTGGCTTGGCAGGTTGGAGGTCAGCACGCGTTCTTCGGAGACGCTGAATTCCTCGCCGGCGGGCATTTCGAGGCTGCGGCCGTTGGGGAGGACGAATTCCAGGATGAGGGGGCGGTTGCCGGGATTTTTTTTCACGAGGGCGAGAAGGGTTTCCAACGAGGATTCGTCGAGGCGTTCGCGGGCGAGGCGGAGGCGGACGGGTTTGACGGAGGCTTTGGGTTTGAGGGCGGCGACGGCTCCGGCGGTGGCGCGGATGGCTTCGTCCTTGCGCGTGATGCGGGTGTTGATCGAGACGGCGGAGCCGGGCACAAAGACGGCGGCGTTCTTTGCGTAGGTTTCATCCCACGCGGTGATTTCGAGCGTGCCGGTGAAGTCTTCGAGGAAGAGGACGCCGAAGGGTTTTCCGTCTTTTTTGGAAAAGCGTTTTTCGACCGAGGAGATGAGGCCGGCGAGTTTGAAGGTGCCGTTTTCCGCGGCCTCCTTGGCTTGGGCGATGGTGTTGTATTTTCCGGAATCGAAATGGCCGGCGTAGGCGTCGAGGGGGTGTCCGCTCACATAATAGCCGAGGAGTTCTTTCTCGTAGCCGAGAGTTTCGAGCTGGGGCCAGGGTTCGATTTTGGCGGACTTGGCGGATTTTTTCGACG
>CAZVPK010000179.1:0-4887 GCA_964628505.1 uncultured Chthoniobacter sp. | reverse complement strand
CCGAAAACGCCGGTCGAGGAAATAATCCTCGCCCCCGAGGCCTACTCACCCCAGATCACAGCAGACCCGCTGGAATCGCCACCGGAAGCGGGCTGCGGGCGTTTGTCCGGGCATCAGGGCGCTTATTCCCGGCTGCCGCGTTTTTCCTCGTCCTTCATGATCGATTGGACGGCTTGGTCGGTTTTCATGGCGATCCAATCGCGGTCGATTTCCTTGAGCTTCGCCTCGAAAAGTTGGAGCCGCTCGGCGTCACACAGAGTCGAGGCCTCGATGATTTTTTTCAGCCAAGCCTGATGGGCCGGGCTGGTCCGTGGCATGGCAAGCAGTCGCCCCGCATCCTTCGACGCCCTTTTCCACTTGGCATTGTGTTTGCGCAGGAACCGCGAGGATTCGGACTTGGTTGCGGTGGCGAGCGCCTTGAGTTCATGCAGCATCTCGGCCAGCTGCACATCTTTTACAATTTGCGTGAGGTCCTCGAAGGTGGAGCCTTTGGGCTCTGGCTCTTCGGGGGTGTCGGTGGCAGGCTTGCGCGCCGGGGCGGCCGCGATCCGGTTTTCAAATGCCGACGGGGCGGTTTCTGTCACGGCTTCGGCTGCGTTGGCGAGGGACGCGGCTTCGGCTGCGAGGGCTTCGGTAAAATTCGTGTTCGCCTTTGGAATCCGGTGCTCGGCGTTTCCGAATTCCACCACCACATTCGCTTCGTCGGCTCCCGTGACAGGCAATTCGAGGCCCTCGGGGATCGTGATACTGCCGGCGACTTTTCCGGAAACCAGCAATGGGACGATCGCCTTTCTGGTAAGAGCCACTTTGGAGGGCCAACCCGGCAAGTTCGAATCCGCTGCGGGCGGGGCCTCCGTGACAGGGGAGGGTGTGGGCTGGAGCGCGGGCGGTTCCGCGAGGGCCCCTGCGATTGGCGTCTGCTCCGCTGCGGCAGCTGCGACCCTTTCGGATTCCAGGGTCTGGCGGAGAGTGGCGAGGTTTTGGGAGAGTCTCTGATTCTCGGCCCGAGCCCGGGCCAATTCCGCGTTGGCGCCTTCCAGCGAGGCCCTGAGCGATTGGGCGCGGGTCCGCACCTCTTCGATGGTTTCGTTTTTGTCGATGCTGATTTGATTGGCCTGCGAGAGGAGACGGTTGCGCTCGGCATCGCCGAGGAAGTAGGTCCCGACCGCCGCGAGGATGGCGAGGACCGCGATGCCGCCGAAGACGGGCACGGCCCTGGACATCCGTTTTTTCCGGGCGAGCGCGGCCGCTTCGATCGCCTGGGCGGCTGCGGCGCTTGTTTGGCGGATGCGCGCCCCGAGCGTGGCGGCCAGCGATATCAGCAATGTGCTCCCGGCGGAGCGGGAATCGTTGATGAATTTTTCGAAGGCGTCTCGCGTGATTTCCCAATACTCGGAATCCACGGCGGCGACGACCGAACAGATCGCGCCGGAGGGGTCGAAGACATTGACCTCGCCCACCCACTCGCCCGGGCCGATCGTTCCGACAACGACATTCGAAGACCCCTTGCGCGCCTCCCATTGCCCGGACAGCAACAGGATCAGTGAAGAAGACCTTTCGCCTTCCTGGATGACGGTCTTGCCTGCGGTGGCGCGGCGGCGCTCACCGCGCAGGGCGAGGGCTTGGCGGTCCTTCGGCGAGAGGTTTGCAAGGAAGCCCGCCGGCGGAAGGGGATCGGGCAAGCCGCTCAAAACATCCGCCATCAGCACATGGATCGGCCCGGTTTTTTCCATTCCCGCGACTTCAGGCAGCACGACATCGCGGGTGTAGGAATTCCCGCCCCGGCTCAACTCGACCGGCGTGTCCGCCAGACTGGAGACCGGGATCGGGCTTACGAGATCGACCTTGAACGCGTAAGGGCCGAACTGGATGCTGTCGCCGTGGGCCAGCGGGCGCTCGGCGACTTTTTCGCCGTTGACAAAGGATCCGTTGGCCGAACCGTTGTCCTTGAGAATATAGCTGCCGTTCGAGTGGATGATGGAGGCATGGTTCCTGGAGATGCCTGTATCGTCCAGGTAGAGAGTGGAGTCCCCGTCGCGACCAATCAAAATCACCGCCCTTCCCAGCGGGAGGACCGCCTGCTCCGCCCCTTCGTTTGCTTGGATCAGAAATGCCACAATGATGTTATTACCAACCTTTGGATTTTTCCTCCAGCAACGATTCCGTGGATAATAGGAGACTGAACAAAATTCCTCAGGCGGGGACGCCACCGGTGAATGTATCCACCCAGCGTTCCACCGCACCGAACATCGCCGGGCCTGCGCCCTGGAGGGTCTCGGTTCCTTTTCCGTCGGCAAATGTCAGCGTGCGCAAGCGGTAGGAGCCGCGCTCGTGGTCGTAGGTGGTTCCATCATCCTCGTAGAGTTCGAACGCGCCGTCCCTTCTTCCATAATGCCTGACCTCGAGGGAATGCCCGAACGCCTCGCGGGAATTGGCGACGGCTTTTGTGAGCATTGGAACGACCGCGCCGTCCTTCACGAAAAGCGGCATGCGTTCGGGTGTGTCCACGGCAAGGGTTGTTCCGTTCCCGGCGAATTCGCCGGTGTGGAAATCATACCAATCGCCTTTCGGCAGACGGACCCGCCGGGGCTGAAGAACGCCATCCGCATCGACAAAATACGGGGCGGCGAGGATCGACGGACCGAACATGAACTGGTCGTCGGTGGTTTTTTCCTGGCGTTCGCCATAGGGGTTGAGTTGACCGTCCACTTTGGCGGACGAGTTCCCGCCGCCATCGGTTTGGGTCCCCTCCTCGAGGATCATCGCGCGCAGCGGCGGAATCCCCTTGCGGTTGTAGTCCGCAAAGGCGGTGTAGAGGTAGGGGAGAAGACGCATGCGCAGTTCGATCGTGCTCCGGACCGCATCGGCGGCTTCGGGGAATTCCCAGGGTTTGGTTCCCGATTCCCAGGCATCCAGCATGGCGAGCGGCGAGAAACACACGGTCTGGATGCGGGCCAGCCACTCCGCGGCCGACCGGGCCTGCCGCACCTCGGGGCACCACAGCACGCCGGCGAGCGAGGCCGACGACAGCCCCGCGATGTATTCCGCGTGGTTGTAGGAATCGCTGTAGAGCACAAAGGGAAACCCCGAGCCGCCGGCGTTGCTCGAACGCACCAGGGACCAGGTGCGTGTGTTGCGTTGGTGAAAGAGATCCTTGTGAAGAAGGTTCTGCATGAGCAGGCCGTAGACCTGCCGCATCGCCTCGGCGGGAATGCCCGAAGGGAATGTGGCGTGGTCCGGCCAGAGCCAGCGGTCGAATCCATCAACCTCGTCGACCTTGTAGCCACCCACGCCGATCCCGACATGGTCCTCGGCGAACCGGCGGCACAGGGCGGCCCTCGCCTCGGGCAGCGTGTAGTCCGGCACGATCCCCAGCCAGACCATGTGGGATCCCGAGAACGGCAGGAGTTCCCTATGGATCCGGGCCTCGGGCGAGACATACGGGTTGAACCAGAGGTTCAGCCTCACCCCGCGTTCCAGCATCCCGCGGACGAATCGCGCCGGATCGGGGAAGCGTTTTTTTTGCCATTCGAAGGTGCAGGGATAGGAGCGGCTCATCCATCCCGGCTCGAGTCCGAGCACATCCAACGGCACCTTGTGCTCCGCGAATTCGCGAACCTCTTGCTCCGATTGTGCGGCGTCGTAATCGGCCCGCACACGGTGCCAGAACCCCAACCCCCACAGCGGAGGCATGGCCCCGCCACCGCAAAAAAGGTTGTAGCGCGAGACCACATCCTGGAGCGAGTCCCCCGAGAAAACCACCACTTCCAGTCCCCGCGCGGAGAGGTGGGCTTCCACGGCATCGCTTGTGGGAACGGCCATCCACGGGGTGCCGGGTTCCTCGCCGGGCGGCGGGTTTCTGTCCACAGGCACCGGGTTGTTCGGCGAGTCGACGCGGTTCGTGCATTGCACATGGACCTTCAGGAATCGGGCGGTGTTGAAAAGAACCCCGTAGCCGCGGCTGGAAACAAAAAAGGGAACCGGCGCGTGCGTCCTGCCCTCGCCGCCGCCCCAGTGGTCCGCCGCCAGATTCAAAACCTCGCCGCTGCGCAGCGTGCCGCCGAGCTGCAACCCCAAACCATGGATCGTTTCGCCGGGTTCCGTGGGAACCGCCACATGGATCATGCGGTCATCGTAGCGCCGGAACGAAACGGGGTTTTTGAAAAACGGGAACGGCGTCTCGGGCAGCGCCCCGAGCGCCTCGGCTCGGGATTCCCGCGCGGCCAGGCTGGTGTAGGACAACTCGCGGGACACATCCCCGAAGCGGGCCCGCCAAACGCCGGGGGCCAGCTTTTCCCATTCCACGGCCTCCGGCGCATGCGGGTTGGATTCCAAAGCGGCGACAGGCGCTTGTTTGCTCGATGGATTTTGGGTTGCGGGCATTGGAGTTAATATTCCCTATCATCTTCCACTTCGCATCCGCAAAGACCAGCCTCGAGACCACCGCGGTTGGGGGGTCAGTCCCACATATTCACATATTTCACTCCCCTCCCCGCTCATCTCCAAGATTGGGGGTCAGTTCCACACACGGGCGTGATGCATTTGTCCCACATGCGGACCCGAAGGCGCGGTGGTAGTCTTGGCCGATGATTGGTTGTGGAAACGCAGGCGCCCCCACAGTGCCATCCCCACCCGTGAAAACCGCAACTGCAAACCGTCGTCCATTTCCGCTGAACGGAACCGCCGAACCCCTCTTCGACTGATCCGCCTCCCGAAAAAAACCGCCCGATTCCATGAATGCACTCCTGGCCCCCACCCCCGTGTCTGTCGTTGTTGTCGGCATCGGGGAGATGCTGTGGGATGTCTTTCCCGAGGGCAAAAAACTCGGCGGCGCGCCGCTGAATTTTAGCCACCACTGCGCCCAACTCGGCGCCTCGGCCCATCCCG
>CAZVPK010000178.1:0-4910 GCA_964628505.1 uncultured Chthoniobacter sp. | reverse complement strand
CAGACCCGAAGAGCGGGGTCCCCTTCCGGCGTTGCTTCAAAACCCCGAACCAAACGGTTGCCGGACTCACCCCGGGGGTTCGGGTTGATCCAGAAACGCCTTGGCGAAGGAGATCCAGACCTTGTGGCGGGGGACTTTCACGCGCAGGCCGAGGGGATGCTCGGCGACGAGGGCGAGGGTTTGGCGGGCGAGGTCGAGGGGAAGCTTGCAGGCGGCGCGCAGACGGCGGGGGAGAACGGCGCGGCCATAGGCGTCGCCGGATTCCAGCAGGGCGGCGGCCTGTTGCATGGCGGGATAGAAGCGCTCGTCGGGAATGTAAACGCGGCCCGCCTCGGCGTCGCGGCGCCGGTCTCGGAGGATGTTCACGAATTGGAGGGCCTGCCCGAAGCTCTTGGCGAGGGGGAGCATTTCCTCGAGAGGCCTCGAGCTGTAGCCGGGGACGTGCCGGAAACACAGGCGGGTCCAGAATTCGCCCACGCTGCCGGCGACGAGTTGGGTGTATTCCTCGAGTTCGGCGGCTTCGAGCGGTTGGGCGGGTTGGCCTTCGGCGGGCGGTTCGAATCGCTCGAGATCGAAAATCTGGCCGCGGAGAACGGTTCGCCAGACGTCGCGGATTTCGTCCGCGTCGGGAAGGAGCGCGAGGCCCTGGAGCAGGGCGGGCAGGCGGGCGACGAGTTCGCGCTCGTCGCCGGCGAGGCCGAGGTCGGGGGATTTTTCAGGATAAGAATCCGGCAGCGCGCGCAGAAGGGCGAGGCGTTGGAAGGACGGGGCCGTGGCGGCGTCGGCGATGGAATCGGAGGCCCTCGCCAGCATGTAGGCGAGGGAGAGCGAGGGGCGGATCGCGGGGGGGAGGATGCGCAGGGAGAGCGAAAGGGTGCGGGCGAGTTTTTTCAGGAGCCGCTCGTAGCCCGCCGTGTCGAGGACGGTGAGGCTGAGGGAGGGGGGCGGGCTGGAATTCACAGCCAGCGACAATACGCGTCGGCCAGCGCGTCGGAAATCCCGTTCAGGCGGAGCTGGGTCTCGTTGAGGTATTGGTGGAGGCCCGTTTGGAAAATCGAACCGATGGTGGTGTAGTCGAGATTCGAGCGGAGCATGCCGGAGAGGCGCTCGGCCTCGTTGCCGAAATGGCCGCGGTCGCTTCCGGAGATGTTGTGGATGGCGATGTCGAGGGCGTCCACGCAGAAGCGGATGGAGCGCGGGAAGGAATCGTGGAGGACGAGGAACTCGGCGATGTCCCAACTGGTGACGCGGCCGTGCGAGAGCTTGAAGTAGGCCTCCATGGCGCTGCAGGAGCGGAGCACCGCGAGCCATTGGGTGAGGTCCACGTTGCCGCCGACCACCTCGCCCTGGGGCAGGAGGACGTGGTATTTGAAATCGAGAACGCGGGAGGTGGAGTCGGCGCGCTCGATGAATTTTCCCGCCTGCAGGAATTGCCAACCCTCGCCGTGGGTCATGGTCGCATCGGTGATTCCCTGGAAGGCGTGGAGCGAATCGACGAGCGAGCGGTAGAATCCGATGGGGCTCTCGCGGTGGGAGGCGCGGGCGGAGGGGCCGTGGAGGTGGAGATAAAGCCGGTTGAGCGCCTCCCACATCTCGCTGGAGATCTGCTCGCGGACGGTGCGGGCGTTTTCGCGGGCGAGGGACACGCAGGCGAGGATGGAGTTGGGATTGGATTTTTCGAAGGTCACGAATTCCATCACGGCGTCGCCGGAGATGGCGCCGTGGAGTTCGTGGAATTTCTCGCGGTCCTCGAGGGTGTCGAGGATCGGGCCCCAATGGAGATCGGCATCCGGGGCGCTGAGAGCCTCGAGGTCGAGGACGAGCTGGACGTTGACGTCGAGGACGCGGGCGTTGGTCTCGGCGCGCTCGAGGTAGCGGCTGAGCCAGAAACAGGAATCGGCGACGCGGCTCAGCATGGCTCGTCCCCTTCGTCGAGCACCCAGGTGTCCTTCGTGCCGCCGCCTTGCGAGGAGTTCACGACCAGCGAGCCCTTGCGCATGGCCACGCGGGTGAGGCCGCCGGGAATGATCGTGGTTTTTTCGCCCATGAGGATGTAGGGGCGCAGGTCGACATGGCGGCCTTCGAATTTTCCATCCACGCGGCAGGGGGAGCGCGAGAGGCTCACCACGGGCTGCGCGATGTAGCCGCGAGGGTCGGCCTGGATGGCGGCGCGGAATTTTTCGATCTCCTCCTTCGTGGCGTGCGGACCGATGAGCATGCCGTAGCCGCCGCTCTCGTTCGCGGCCTTCACGACGAGGTTTTCCAGGTTTTCCAAAATGTATTTCCGGTCGGAATCCACGGCCGAGAGGAAGGTCTCGACGTTCGGGAGGACGGGTTCCTCGCCGAGGTAGAATTTGATCATGGCGGGGACGTAGTAATAGGTGACCTTGTCGTCGGCGACGCCCGTGCCAAGCGCGTTGGCGAGGTTCACACGGCCTTCGCGGTAGGCGTTCACGATCCCCGGCACGCCGAGGACGGAATCCTTGCGGAAAACCGTGGGGTCCAGAAAATCGTCGTCGATGCGGCGGTAGATCACATCGACCGGCTTGAGGCCCTTGGTGGTTTTCATGAACACCCGCGAATCCTGCACGACGAGGTCCTGGCTGGTGACGATCTCGATGCCCATGGCGCGGGCGAGGAAGGAATGCTCGAAGTAGGCCGAGTTGTAGATGCCCGGCGTGAGGACGACCACGGTGGGATCGGGATTTCCGCCGGGGGCGACATGGCGCAGGGCGGCGAGCAACTCCTGCGGATAGCGGTCGACGGGCCTCACGCCGTAGCGGCTGAAAAGCTTCGGGAAAACGCGCTTCATCGCCTGGCGGTTTTCCAAAACATACGAGACTCCGGAAGGACAGCGGCCGTTGTCCTCGAGCACCAGATAGCGGCCGTCCGAGCCCCGGATCAGGTCGGTGCCGCACACATGGATGTAGATTCCATGCGGCACATCGAGGCCGACGAGTTCGGGGCGGTAGTGTTTGGCGGTGCGGATGATTTCCAGCGGGACCACGCCCTCCTTCACGATCCGCTGGTCGTGGTAGATGTCCTGCAGAAAAAGATTCAGGGCCCGCAGGCGCTGCTCGAGCCCCTTTTCCAAATGCCGCCATTCGTCCGCGGGAATGATGCGGGGCACCAGGTCGAACGGCATGATGCGCTCCGTTCCCTCGTCGCCGCGGTAGACGGTGAACGTGATGCCCTGGTTGAGGTAGGCGCTCTCCGCCATGGCCCGCTTGCGCTCGAGGCCGGCGTCGTCGAGTTCCGTCAACCGCGCCAACAGGCGGGCGTAGTGGGGGCGGGCGGTTCCATCCGCCGCGAACATCTCGTCGTAAAATCCCTCCGTTTCGTATTTATCGAAAAGGCCCTGCATCGGGGTGTCTTTTCCTTCAAACTTCGGCCGCTGGGAAGCCAAAAATCGACGCCCGCCGTGGCGGGGTCACCGGGCCGCGGCCGGCAGCGGATCCAGCGTGTAGGGAATCGGGTGCCCGGCGAATTTGGTGTAGATGAACCGGGCCGCGGTGGAATTCGCGCGCGTCACGCCCCGGACCTTGGCAAGTCCCTTTTGGCGGAGAAAATCCAGCGAGGCCGCCAGCAAGGCGGTTCCCAGCCCGCGGTTCCTGTATTCATGCAGGATCATCGGCCCGCTCACCAAATGGTTCGGCGATTCCGCCTCGGCCTCCAGCACCGAGACTCCAATGATCCTCGGCCCGTGCAAGGCCACCACGCAGGTCGGCGCTCCATGGGATTTGTCGAACGCATCCTCCACGAACTTCTCCATCGCCTCGTCGAGGCGGCGGCTGAGGTCCCCCCAGGCGGAATCCATCGAAAACGCGTTGCGCACCACCTTGGCGACCGTCTCCTCCTCGTCCCTTTCCGCTCCCCTTACGACCAACGGCTTCGGCGTCGGCACGGCAAGATCGGCCGTGGCGACGTCCCACTCAAAACATACCCAGGAATGCATCGTGCTTGGTTGAAATCCCTTCAGCCGTTGTTCCGCTCAGGACACTCCCTGATCGTTGCGGCACGCCCACCATACACAGCCCAGCAACACGGCGCAAATCATTGCGAAAGCGGAAAACGAAAACATACCCCCGCTGTTTTTCAGAACCCCGCCTCCCGGTCAATGAAATTCCCGGTCCGCGCCCCTCGCACCCCCCAACCCCAACGCCCGCTCCCCGGCAAATTCCCTGTGAACAGCCTGTGGACACTCCGGTCTGGCGGTGAAAAAACCCCGCGCCCGCCGCGTTTTTCCACAGCGTTTCGTCCGACCCCACATTTTGTTCACAGGCGCCCGACCCCGTGGAACACCCTCCCCGTCGGCGAGGAACACCATTCCGACCGGTTGTTCACACCGTTAAGAAGAAGAGAGGGTCCCGATCGATGGATTAAAATTCTTCTAAAGATGTGAACAAATCTTCCGACACCCTCGGAAATCCGGTCTTGGAATCGCGCCCCGACCCGATTGGAATAGGGCCATGAAACCAGCCGCCACCCTCCTGACCCTGCTCATCGCCCTCGGCGCGCAATCCGCCCTCGCCCACCCCGGCCACCATCACGAAACCGGCCTGCCCGACATCGCCGCCCATCTCCTTCTCGGCCTCCAATATCTCGCCGCGGTCCTCATCCCCGCCGCGGCCATCGCCTTCCTCCTCCGTTCCGCCCGGCGCAAAACATCCCGCAACGCCAACCCGCGCACCCAAGAAAAATGACACCCGGTCCCGTCTCGCAATTCATCGATCTCCACTACCGCCACTTCAACGCCGCCGCCCTCAAGGACGCCGCCGAAGCCTACTCCCGCCACCTCGACTCGGGCGGCATCATGCTCATGACCCTCGCCGGCGCCATGAGCACCGCCGAACTGGGCATCTCGCTCGCCGAGATGATCCGCCAAGGCAAAGTCCACGGCATCGTCTGCA
>CAZVPK010000177.1:0-4943 GCA_964628505.1 uncultured Chthoniobacter sp. | reverse complement strand
GGAGCGGAGGGGTTCGGGGCGAATGCCACGGGAGGGCGCGGCGGGGCGGTGCTGGCGGTCACAAACACGGCGGCTTCGGGGCCGGGGTCGCTGCAGTGGGCGCTGGACCAGCCTGGGGCGCGGTATGTGGTTTTTCGAACGAGCGGGTTGATCGATGCGCGGATTCATTTGCGGCATGGAAATGTGACAATCGCGGGCGAGACCTCGCCGGGAGGAATCACGGTGCGGGGTTTTGTGACCGACGAAACGCCCTATCAGGATCAGGCTGTGCAGGTGCCCGGGCAGTTCGCGGAGAATTGGATTTTGCGTCATGTGAGGATTCGGCCGGGGGCGGGTGGGCCGAGTGACGACGGGTTGCGGCTGCGCTACACGCGCCGGGCGGTGGTGGATCATGTCTCGGTGGGCAATGCCGAGGACGAGGCGGTGGAGATTTCGTATTCGAACAATCTCTCGCTGCAAAATTGCGTCTTCGCCGAAACCGTGGGCGGGCATTCGTTCTACGGCGGGATGCTTTTGAATTATTCCAATCCGGTGCACGGCTTCGCGCTCGACAACCTCTCGATCCACCACAACCTGTTTGTGCGGTTGGAGGGGCGGTTGCCCGAGGTCTCGCGGGAGTCCGAGGCTGCGGCGGGGAGCACGATGAATCTCGAGTTGTCATGCAATCTGTATTGGGACCCGAGGTATTTCATCGCGCTGGCGCCGGATACGAATGTGGTGACGAGCGGGGGCGTGGCGTATCCGCTGTATTATCGGCTCAATGCGGTGAACAATGTGTTTCGGACCGGACCGGGATTTCCCTACGGGATGTGGGACGATCAGATTCTGCGCGCGGCGTCGGCGTCGGGGAACGAGTTGTTCGTGAGTGGGAATGCGATGGGGTTGTATCCGGGGCGGAGCGATTACGAGTTGTTTTATTGCTGCAATGATTATGCGCTGGAGTTGGCGCCCGATTCCACGGCGCGGCTGGCGACAGCGCGGTCGGTGCGGCATGCGTTTCCGTCGATTTCCTACACGCCCGCGGGGGAACTGCGCCCTGTGCTGGCGGCAAGGGCGGGAGCGTTTCCGAGGGATCCGATGGATCGGCGATTGCTGGCGGCGGTGCGCGAGGATCGGATCGATGCAGCCCCGATCGATGCGAATCCGGCGGGGGATGTGTGGACGGCGGCCTATGGCGGGAGTGCGCCTGCGGCACCGGTGGATTCGGATGCCGACGGAATGCCGGATGGCTGGGAAGCCGCACGGGGATTGAATCCGCAGGCGGCAGACCACAACGGCATGGGGCTATCGAGCGAGGGCTACACGAATCTCGAGGTGTATTTGCACGAGCGCGCGGCGGCGATCGTGGCCTCGGCCAACCGCGCTCCGAAGATCGCGGCGGCGGGTTTCACCGGAGGGCGCTTCGGGTTTTCCTGGAGTGACGAGGCGGCCGTGCCGGTGAGCGTGGAAAGGCGCGGTTCCTTGGGCTCGGGAAATTGGACGACGGTTTCGGAAAGAAACATGGATGGGGAATTTGCGGATGAAACACCGCCGGCGTGGGCGGGGTTTTATCGCGTGGTCGTGCCGTGAACGGCAGGGCGCTGAAGCGCCGTTGATTTTTACTCGCGGAAGTCCAAGGCGAGTTGGTCGCGGAGGGTGGCTTTGATGCGGTCGGTGGCGGATTGGACTTCTTCGGCGGTGAGGGTGCGGTCGGGGCTGCGGAAGGCTAGGCTGACGGCCAGGGATTTTTTGTCGGCGGGGATTTTTTCGCCCTTGGGGTCGGTGAAGAGGTCGAAGAGGGAGATCGACTCCAGGAGCGGCTCGGCGAGGGATTCGATGGCTCGGCGGACTTCGCCGTAGGGGAGTGCGAGCGGGGCGACGAAGGCGATGTCGCGGGTGGAGCCGGGGAATTTCGGGAGGGCGGTGACGGTGGTGTCGCGGTGGGTTTTCGAGCGCCAGGCGGCGAGGTCGAGTTCGGCGGCGAGGATGGGGGTTTCGATGCCGAGCGCGCGGGCTTCGCGGGGATGGAGTTGTCCGGCGAGGCCGATGGATTGGCCATCCAAGAGGATTTCGGCGGCGGCTCCGAAGGGGGCGGGCGGGTTGGCAAGGGGTTGGGTGGAGAGATGACCGAGGTGTTGGAGTGCGCCGAGGAGGTCGAAGATGTCCCAGGGGCGGGTGGAGGTGCTGCGCCAGTCGGGGGCTTGGCGGTCGCCGGTGAGGGCGAGGGCGAGGCGGGGGAATTCGCCGGCGGGGGTGAAGATGCGGCCGACTTCGAAGAGGGGGATGGATTTCGCGCCTTGGTCGAGATTGCGGCGGAGGGCGGCGAAGAGGCCGGGGAGGAGGCTGTTTCGCAGGCGGGATTGGTCGTCGCCGAAGGGGTTTTTGAGGGCGACGGAATCGCCGAAGTGCGCGGCGTCGGAGTTCGAGACGAGCGTGCTGGTGCGGGCTTCGTGGAAGCCGAGGCCGGCGAGTTTGCGGCGGAGGTCCATCGCGAAGTCGTAGGCGGCGTCGGCGTCGGAGCCGGACGCGAAGAGGCCTTCGGCGCGGGAGGGGATTTTTTCGATGCCAATGACGTGGGCGATTTCTTCGATCAGGTCGGCTTCGCGGTTGATCTCGCGGCGGTAGCCGGGGATTTCCCAGTTGGAGTCGCCGAGGTTTTTCAGGCCCACGCGGGTGAGGGCGTTGTCGATTTCGGCGTCGGAGATTTCGAGGCCGAGGACTTGGCGGACGCGCTCGCGGCGGAGGGCGACGGTTTGGCGGGGCGGGATTTCGCCGGCGACTTGGAGGGTTTCGGAGGCTGTGCCTCCGGCGAGTTGGAGAATGAGTTCGACGGCGCGGGCGGAGGCGAGGGTGACGCCTTCGGGATCGACGCCGCGTTCGAAGCGGTAGCTGGAATCGCTGAAGAGGCCGAGGGCGCGGGAGGCGCGGCGGATGCGGGTGGGGTCGAAGAACGCGCTTTCGAGAAGGATGTCGGTGGTGGATTCGGTGACACCACTCCCCTCCCCTCCCATCACGCCGGCGAGGGCGACGGGGCCTTGGTCGTCGGCGATGACGAGGGAGCCGGCGGGGAGTTGGTAGGTTTTTCCGTCGAGGGCTTGGAAGGATTCGGCTTGGGTGGCGGGGCGCACGCGGATGTCGCCGGAGATTTTGGCGGCGTCGAAGGCGTGGAGGGGTTGGCCGAGTTCGAAGAGGACATAGTTGGTGATGTCCACGATGTTGTTGATCGGGCGCAGGCCGACGGCAGCAAGGCGGTCGGCGAGCCATTTCGGGCTGGGGGCGACTTGGACGCCGGAGATTTTTCGGAGGGTGTAGAAGGTGGCTTTGTCGGAGGGGTCGGATTGCAGGCGGGACGCCTGCACTACATTGGCTTGCTGCGGCGTTGGGGTTTTAACGGGCGAGCCGGTGAAGACGGCGATTTCGCGGGCGACGCCGAGGTGGCCGAGCCAGTCGGGGCGGTTGGGCGTGATCTCGAGTTCGAGCAGGGTTTGGGAGGGGAAAAGTTCGGCGATGGGTGTGCCGGGGATGGAGTCGGGGGGCAGGATGAGAAGGCCTTGGGCGTCCTCGGCGAGACGGAGTTCCTTGGCGCTGCACATCATGCCTTCGCTTTCGACGCCGCGGAGTTTGCCGGGTTTGATTTTGAAATCGCCGGGGAGGACCGCGCCGGGAAGGGCGAGCGGGACCTTGTCGCCGACCTTGTAGTTTTTCGCGCCGCAGACGATCTGGCGCGGGTGGGCGGTGCCGTCGTTGACCTTGCAAACGCTGAGGCGGTCGGCGTTCGGGTGTTGGACGGATTCGAGAATTTCGGCGACGACGACCTTGTCGATGGCGGCTCCGCGCTCGGAGATGCCGGCGACTTCGAGGCCGGCTCGGCGGAGGAGTGGTTCGAGGTCGGAGGCTGGGAGTTGGCAGTCGATGAAATCGCGGAGCCAGTCGAGTGAGATTTTCACGGCGGGATCAGAATTGGTTGAGGAAGCGGAGGTCGTTTTCCACGAGCATGCGGATGTCGGGGATGCGGGAGAGGTTCATGGCGAGGCGCTCGAGGCCGAAGCCGAACGCGAAGCCGGAGATTTTTTCGGGATCGTAAACGCGGTCGCCGCGTTTTTCGCAGATGGCTTCGAACACGGCGGGATCGACCATGCCGCAGCCGGCGATTTCGATCCACTCGCCGCCGAGGGCCTCGGCGCGGATGTCGATCTCTTAGCTGGGATCGGTGCAGGGGAAGAAGTGCGGGCGGAATTGGATTTCCGTGCCGGAGCCGAAGAGTTCGCGGAAGAAGAATTCGAGGGTGCCTTTGAGGTCGGCGAGAGTGACGCGCTCGGCGACATAGAGGCCTTCCATTTGGGTGAACTGCGCGAGGTGCGTGGCATCGACTTCGTCGCGGCGGTAGGCCGAACCGGGGGCGATGATTCGCACGGGCGGCGGCGTGTTTTCCATCACGCGGATTTGGACGGAGGAAGTGTGGGAGCGGAGGAGGCGTCCGTCGGGCAGGTAGAAGGTGTCCTGCTCGTTGCGGGCGGGGTGGTCGGGGGGGGTGTTGAGGGCGTCGAAGCAATGCCACTCGGTTTCGATGTCGGGTCCGTCGGCGATGGCAAAGCCCATGCGGCGGAAAGAGCGCACGGCGCGGTCGAGGAGTTGGGTGAGGGGGTGGAGGGTGCCGGGTGAGGGAAATGTGCCGGGGAGCGAGAGGTCGAGAGAGGCGACGGCGGCGGAATCGGCGGCGTCGAGGAGGCGGCGTTGGGATTCCTCGAGGGCCGAGGTGACGGCGGCGCGGAGGTCGTTGAGGAGTTTGCCGGCGGCGGGGCGGTCTTCCTTGGGGAGGTGGCGCATGCCTTCGCTGAGGGCGGTGATGGCACCGGATTTGCCGAGGTATTTTAGCCGGGCGGCTTCGAGCGAGGCGGCATCGGTGGCGGCGGCGATGAGGGCGAGGGCTTCGGCGCGGAGGGTTTCAGCTTGTTGGTGCATGG
>CAZVPK010000176.1:0-4975 GCA_964628505.1 uncultured Chthoniobacter sp. | reverse complement strand
TGATTGCAGCACCCAATCGCAAAGGGTCCAAGCAACATTCGAATTCGGTATCAGAGCCGCATGGGCTGGGGCGCGCCTTCGGCGCTGGGCGTGCCGTTGACGAAAAGGCCCCGCACGGCGCATGGCGAGGAGGGCTCTGCTTGTCAGAGCCGCAGGGGCGTGTTTGCGCCACTCGCCCCGGTCCTGAAAAAACCCGCGCGCCTGCGCAGTCGTTCCAAAGGAAGGACGAATGTTTGGCCCGGGAGGGCGACCGAAGCGATGCGGAGAAGCATGGACGACCCGCACGTTCTTGTGGGGAGGGTCGCTTTTGGTGGAATCCTTGGTTCAACCCGAAGGTTTGAAGCTTCGCGCCTCGCGCTCCGGGTCGTTATGCAGGGGCAAAAATCCGGACCAACTCGCGCGCCAGGGCGGGTTTGTCGGGGAAACCCCGAACGTCCTCCCTTCGGGGCAGGACGAGGCCGAAGCCCCCGCCGTAGGCGGCGCCGTTGAGCACGCAGGCGTCGGTGCGGCAGTCGGCGAGTTGTTGGCGGGCGCGGGCGATGGCGTCCTCGCGGGTGCCGTCGAGTTCGTATTTCCAGCCGACGATTGCGGCGGAGGGGAAGAGGTCGCGAAGCGAGGGCAGGATTTTTGGGGCGGGGCGGAGTTCCAGATGAAGAACCCCGGAGCGGCTGGAGAGCTTGTTGCGGGGTTCGGCCCCGTCGATTTCGGCGACCTCGAAATCACACAGCGCGGCGGCTTGGAAAATCACGGCGGGTTCGGCGGGAAGGTTTTTCAAAGCCTGCGCGAGGGATTCGTTGGTTGTGAAGGATCGCACGTCGACGCCGGCGGGCGCCGGCGCCGTGCCGCCCTCGCCGCGAAAGCAGAGGACATGGAATCCCGCGGCGGCGAGTTCCCGCGCGAGCAGCGTGCCGATTTCCCCGGTGGCGAAATTGGTGATCCGCCGCACCGAGTCGATCGGCGCGAACGCCGGCCCGCAGGTGATGACGGCGAGTCGGCCCATCGAAAAAAAACTCAGTGCCGGAAGTGGCGGATTCCGGTGAAGACCATGGCGACGCCTTTTTCATTGGCGGCCTGGATGACATCGGCGTCGCGCACGGAGCCGCCGGGCTGGATGGCGGCGGTGGCACCCGCTTCGGCGGCGGCGATCAATCCGTCGGGGAACGGGAAAAACGCGTCGCTGCAGACGACGCTGCCTTTGAGCGACAGGCCCGCCTCCTTGGCTTTCCACACGGCGATGCGCGAGGCGTCGACGCGCGACATCTGGCCCGCGCCGATGCCGAGGGTGCGATCGGCCGAAGCGTAGACGATGGCGTTGGATTTGACATGTTTCACGACGCTCCATCCGAATTCCATCGCTTCCATTTCGGCTTTGGTGGGCGGACGCGCGGTGACGACCTTGTGCTCGAGTTCGGGAAGATCGGCGGTGTCGGAGTCCTGCACGAGAAGACCGCCGAGGACGCTGCGGATGTCGCGTCCGCTTTGGGTGAGCGGCTTGAGAACCCGCATGAGCCGGAGGTTTTTCTTTTTTTGGAGGAGCGAGCGGGCGTCGGAATCGAATTCGGGGGCAATGATCACCTCGCTGAAAATCTCGCAGATCGCCTTGGCGAGTTCGAGGGTGACGGGTTGGTTGCAGATGATGACGCCGCCGAAGGGCGCCTGCTTGTCGGTGGCGAAGGCTTTTTCCCAGGCCTCGCGGAGATCGGGATCGGTGCCCACGCCGCAGGGGTTGTTGTGTTTGAGGATGGCGACGGTGGGTTTGGAGAATTCGGCGATGAGCGCGGCGGCGGCGCTGATGTCGAGAATGTTGTTGTAGGAAAGTTCCTTGCCTTGGAGCTTCTCGAAATAGGAACCGAATTCGCCGTAGAGTTCGGCGTGCTGGTGCGGGTTCTCGCCATAGCGGAGCCGCATTTCGAGCGGGAGTTCGAGGCGGAAGCGGCCGCAGGTTTGCTGTTCGCGGTTGAGGTAGCAGGAGATCGCCGAGTCGTAGGAGGACGTGGTGGCGAACGCCTTGATCGCGAGCCGCTCGCGGAGCACGAGGGTCGTGCCGCCGTTTTCCTCCTTCATGTCCTCGAGCACGGAGGCGTAGTCGGAGGGATCGGTGACGACGCACACCGATTGGTAGTTTTTCGCCGCGCTGCGGATCATGGAAGGGCCGCCGATGTCGATCTGCTCGATCGCCTCGGCGAGGGTGGTGTCCTCGCGGGCGATGGTCTGCTCGAACGGGTAGAGATTGACGACCACCATGTCGATGGGGCGGATGCCGTGGGATTTCGCCTGCTCCTCGTGGAGGGCGTTGCCGCGGATGTAGAGGAGTCCGCCGTGGATGCGCGGGTGGAGGGTTTTCACGCGGCCCTCGAGAATTTCGGGCGAACCGGTGAAATGGGAAACTTCGATGGTGGAAATCCCGGCCTCCTGGAGGGCCTTGGCCGTGCCGCCGGTGGAAAGGATTTCAACTCCGTGGGCCGCCAGTCCGCGGGCGAATTCGACGATGCCGGACTTGTCGGATACGGAGATCAGGGCTCGTTGGATTTTCATGTGAAGGACCGGAAACGCTAGGGGGCGTGCGGGGTGAATTCAATCCCCAACCCCGGCCCCCTCGAGTGCGGCGTCGATGGCGGCGATGTGGGCCTCCACTCGGGTGTCGATGTGGAATTCCGAGGGGGTCTCGACGGTGAAGACGCGGCGGGCGCAGTGGAAGTGGAGCAGAAACGCCTCGGGCCAGTCGGGCATCAGATCGCGGGTGATCTTGCGGCGGATCACGCCGTTTTTGGCGCGGCTGGTGTCGATGCGGCGCCGCGGGTCGGGCGGGATGTGGCGCGACATGGCGGCGACGAGTTTTTCGCCGAGAAAAGGTTTCACCGGGGAGGTTTCGTAGACATAGACGCCCTGGGCGTCGAAATCCTCGTGGAGGACGATGGCCAGTTCGTAGCGGTTTTGCTTCGCCAAGCGCGCATGGGCGGCGAGGGGCGGATGCGAGGGTTCCCGGTAGCAGCGGTTGAGATCGCGGCCGTCGGCATCGAGGCGGCGGTTGTTTTCCAGACCCCAGGGATTGAGGCAGGGAAAAATCCGGAGGTTGAGCGGGCGGGCGAGGGGAGTGTTCCGTTCGATCCAGGCGATCAGGGCCTCTGTGGAGGCGGGTTCGTCGCCGTGGATTCCAGCGGAGAAATAGACCCACGGATTGTCGGGCGCGGGTTTTTTGGTGGCGACATGGAGGAGCGGGTGTCCATGGGACTCGGCGAAGGTTTCCACGGCGAGGCCCGCTTTCGGAGCGACCGTGCGCCAGCGCTTCGCGAGCCAAGCGGGATCGTGGCAGCGCGGGTGGCGGGAGGGCGGGGGATCAACCGCCGGTTTTGACTTCGATGATGTCATGGGGCGCGCTTTCGCGCTGGCCGGCGGGGGTGATGCGGATGTAGCGGGCGCGGGCGCGGAGTTCGGCGAGATTCGCGGCTCCGAGGTAGCCCATGCCGCTTTGCAGGCCGCCCGCGAGCTGGGCGAGGACGGTGTCGGCGGAGGCGGAAACCTCCTTGAGCGCCTCCACGCCTTCGGCGGCGGATTTTTGCGAGGTCTCGCCGGTGTGGCCGTAGCGGGCCGCGCTGCCCGCCCGCATCGCCGCATGGCTGCCCATGCCGCGGTATTGTTTATAAAACTTGCCGTTGATTTCCATGATCTGACCCGGCGCCTCGGGGCACCCGGCGAGAAGGCTCCCGCACATCACGGCATCGGCGAGAGTGAGCGCCTTCACCACATCGCCCGATTTCGTGATTCCGCCGTCGGCGAGGATCGTCACGCCGGCGGATTCGGCCGCCTTCGCGCAAACATAGAGCGCGGTGAGCTGGGGAATTCCCACGCCCGCCACAACCCGCGTGGTGCAAATCGAGCCCGGTCCCTGGCCGACCTTGATGGTGGTGGCGCCGCAGTCGGCGAGAAATTCCACGCCCGCCGCGCTGGTCACGTTGCCCGCGATGAGCGGCAGGGCGGGAAAGGCGTCGCGGATGGTTCGCACGGTTTCGCCCACGCTTTTGGTGTGGCCGTGCGCGGTGGAGACGGCGACCACATCGAGTCCGCGCTCGACCAGGGCTTCGAGGTGCGAGAGGAGCGCGGCCCGGTCCAAACAGCCCTCGGGGGTTTTCGGAGCCATCACCGCCGCGCCGCAGACGAGTCGGAATTTCGAGTCGCGCGCCGGCTTGGTGCGCAGCGAGCGCTCCTGCGTGATGCGCTCGATGTCGCTGAGGGTGAAAAGTCCCTTCAAGCGGTCCTCGGAATCCACCACGAGAAGCTTGTGGATGCCGATGTGGTCTGTGAAAAACCGGTCCGCCCGGGAGATGGGATTGTCGCCCAGTTCGTCCTCGCGCACCGTCAGAACCTGGGCCCGCGGAATCATCGCCTCGGCGACCCCGCGGGAAGCGAAGCGTGGCCGCACGCAATGGCCCGGCAGCAGGCCGAGCAGCACGCCGCGGTCATCCACGACCGGGAAGGTGGAGAAGCTGAACTTCTTCTCCTCGATCAACGCCAGCACGTCGCCGATGCGCTGCCGGGGATCGACCTTGATCGGTTCGCGGATGAGGCCGTGGACGTGGTTTTTCACGCGCGAAACCTCGGAGAGTTGCTGCTTCGGCGACATGTTGTAGTGGACGAGCCCCAAGCCGCCGTTGAGGGCGAGGGCGATCGCCATGCGCGACTCGGTGACGGTGTCCATGTCGGAGGAGACCACCGGCAGATGGAGGGGGAGGCCCGGAGCGATGAGGGTTTCCAGGTTCGCGTCGCGGGGAAGGATCTCGCTGTGGAGCGTCGCGAGGGAGACGTCGTCGTAGGTGAGGGCGAGTCCGGCGTGGGACGGGAAAAAATCATCCGCCGCGCGATAGAAGGCGGCGTCGAGATCGTTCGGGGAGGACTTCGTTTTCGGCGGGCGCGTCATGCTCCATTGCTCCGGAAAGGACCGGATCGAATCAAGACGATTCTGGAAAATCGGTGCGTG
>CAZVPK010000175.1:0-5005 GCA_964628505.1 uncultured Chthoniobacter sp. | reverse complement strand
GAAGCTTCCGCATCGAGGGGGTGCGGGTGTTCGAGAAATAGGATTCGCTGAATGCAGCGCGGACGGGATGAGATTGCGTCATTGACCGTCTTTGCTGGTGTCTTGTCCGAAGAAAAAGAGCCAGTCATCGATGTCGAGTTCGATGGCGTCCTCGGCGTTGGCTCCGAGCACTTGCTGCCACCCATCGTAGGTATCCCGGCGTCCCGTATGGTAAGCGAGTTTCTCGTAGGATTCGGCGAGGCTTTTCCTGAGATCGTTGCGGATCATGATGTCGCCTCCCTGCTGGAAATCGCGCATTTTCGGGCTGCCGAACTGCAACACGGTTTTTTCGTTCACCTCGATGCCATCGGCTTTGATTTCGTCGATGACCTCCTTGCGCCGGGCCTCCCAAAAATCGAGGCGGCTCTGGTGGAATGCGATTTTGGCTTGGGCCGCTTCAGCAAGTTTTCGTGCCGTGTAGCGGAATTTCCATTGGTCTCTAAGCATGGGTTTGTGTGGTTGGGTTGGTTTTTGTCTGCGTTTTGAAAATTGGGGACCTCAGCGGATTTCGATAAGGATATCCTCATCGAGTTCTTCGAGGCGGTGCTGAAGGCAGGCCAAGGTGGCGAGATCCGCTGCGCGCACATAGGTGAGATTCGAGCCGGGCCGATCGCCCTCGATGAATCGGAGTCGGCCCAGCGGGTCGCCGTTGATCGGAGTGTCTTCAGGACAAAGCGGCAGGTCGTTCAGGTAGTGGAACGCTTGCGCCATGGGGCTCTCGCGCAGTTCAAAATCCCAATCCATGTAGAACTGCAGCGCTCCACCATCGATCGGCTCGCGAAGCGGAATGTCGGGCTCGGGTTCCCCGGCGGAACGATCCCAAGCGAGATATTCTTCCAAGAAATCAAAACGCTGCTCGTCGCAGTCCAGATCGACGCCCCGGCTGTCGATAAATTCCTCCCAGGTCGGCACGGCCGGTTCCTCATCGGGATCTCCGAAATGCAGTGTGTAGTCGCCGCCATCGGGGACGGCGTAAATGATCGAGCCGCCCTTGAAATGGTGAGGAAGGATGAGCGGTTGACCACCCAGCACGCAGGTGTCCCGGATCAGCCGGGCGATGGGTTTTGGAATCAGCACGGAACCGGCCGCGAGGCCGCACAGGGTCAGGAAGTCTCGTCGTTTCATCGCCCCTGAAAATCGGTTTTCTTTGTGCCTGCCTCAACCAGTGGGCGCGTCATAACGCGGCAATGTGTGTCATCACGCAGAGGCGGCTTGTTTGGAAGAAACAGAAACTCGCTCTGCCACTCGGAGCGCGATGGCAAGCGGCTCTGCGGGCGATTTGGAACAGGAGAGTGAAGGAGACTGCGCAGGAATTTTGTGATCATGGCGCAACCATCCTCGCAGGCTTGGTAGGACAACCGCAGGGGGACCAGATTTTTTGCCAGCAAGTTTGCGGGATTACCGCCCGCTCTTTTTGGGCGGCTTGCTGAGCGCGATATACTCTTCGATCGCGGGGCTGAAGCCTTGAAGGTCGCTTTCGGTGAAAAGTCCCTGCCGATCCAGTTCCAGAATGATCGTGCCCAGCCGCGATCTCCGCCAGTCATCAAAAGCCCTGGCGACATCCCTGTCATCCCTCCGCGTTTTCTCATAGATGGCCAGGGATTTTTCGTAGGGCGTCTTCGAGGGATCGTTGAGAATGCCGAGCGTCTTTTGATTGATCCGCTCGCACAGGCGCTCCAGCAAAGTCGACTTCAGCCTCTGCAGGCACTTCCAATCCGCCTCGGTGAAATCGATCATACGACAAGGATGGGATTTTTTTTGGCCGAAAGTCAAAAACCCTCGTGTTCCCGATCCACGATCCGCGCCACGAAAGCGCGGGATTCCTCTTTCACCGGAAGCTCGAACTCTCTTTGGATTCGCCTGCGTTGCGTTTTCGTTTCCTCGCCCGCCAACACCGAATTCCGCTTGAGCGTGAAAGCGGTCGGGAGCCGTCGAAGTCTCTTCAATCGGGTTTGGCGAGCCTCTCGCGGACATGCGGCGGCGTGTTTGGGTGGGTGCGCAGGCGATGCTCGATGGAAAGGAAGCGGAGGCGGGCAAAGTCCTCGAGGATGTCGGGAGCTGTGCGGGGATTTTCGAGCAACGATTGCAGGATGCGGGGGTCTTTTTTTTCAAAGAGGAGGCGCTGGATGTCAGGCCGGATGTGCGGCGAGGAGGCGAGCGCGGCGCGAACGATCGGGTTGGGGTCCGAGGCCAGTTTCTGGATGAGGTGCGCTATGGGCGTGGCGGCGGCGAGGCCGGCGCGGACGGTTTCGGAGGCGTGCGAGGCGAGGCGTTCCTGAAGGGCGGACGAGGCCTGCGGGTGCGCGGCGAGAACGGAAAGAAAATGCTCGTCGGCGCGGCGGGCGAGCCTTTCGACAATCTCCGAATCGATGCACGGCCATTTGGCGACATTCCGGGCGATGGTGAGGCTCGCGGCGCGTTTTTCCAGAAGAAGCCTGGCGATGCGGCCGAGGAACGGGGCGTCGAGCGGATCGGGGCGCAGGCAATCATCGGCCAGCGCGGAGGCGAGCGCCTCGTCGACATCGCGGTCCAGGCCCGTGGCGAGCGCGAGGATGGCTTCGTGCGGAAAACCAACGGGGCGGCCGAGAGTGCGGCAGGCGTGGCGGACTTGATGCTCGAGGAGTTGGAGGCGGATTTTCGGGCGGGTGTCGCGCACGACCTGATGAAGCGGGATTCCGAGAGAGTGGCGCGATGGACGGCCGAGTGAGAAGGCGAGGCGCTCGGGATCGACGAGATGCGGGGCGGGGTCGAACTCGGGTTGCGCGAGGAGGTGCTGGTAAAGCGCGAACTGAACCTCGACGGAAAGGTGCTGTTTCGCCGAACCGGGTTTCGAGAATTCCCAGAATGTGACGATGGGGTTTTCGAAGAGGCCGGCGAGGTCCTTTTTCCAGAGGACTTGGAGGAGTTTGGTGGGGGTGGCGGGATTGCGGGCGAGGGCGGCTTGGATGGCGGGATTCCTCTTCGAGGTTTTGTGGATTTCGACGAGGAGGTCGGGATGCGTGCCGGGATCGGCCGCGATTTCGAGCAACTCGGCTCTGGACGGCAGCGCATCCGAAGGGATGTTTTTGCAGGACGCAGGGATTTGGGATTCAACCATGGGGAGAGTTTACTGGGCGGGGTGTCGCAATATCGGCCACAGGGCCGGGGAAAATCGCTAGGGGAGCAGTTTTTTCTTCCAACTATTTTCCGGGGTTGCGGGAAGCGCGGACACGCCTCCCCCACCCTGCCAGGACCTCGACCGGTTCGTGGCCCGCGACGGCGCGGTCGTGGGCCCAGTCCAGCATGTCCCTCGCGGCTTCGGTGCACAGGCGGTGCGGACGCGGGAGGATTCCGACACGGCCCAGATCCAAGCGGTCCGCATCCCAACAGGCCTGCAAGGTCGGATCGGCCTCGACCAGTCCGTCGGTGTGCAATCGACACGCCTCGAAGAGCAACTCGAATCGGGCATCGTCGAGATGCACCAAATTCCCGCGCAAGGACCGGGCCAATTCGGCTCCGCGCAGGCCGTGGCCGTTGTCGCGGCATTCGTTCACGCGCCGGGAGTCGTGGAAGAGGGCGAAGAGCGCCACCACCTCGGCATCGGCTCCGTTCGACTCGGCGATCCGCAAGCCGTTTTCCAGCACGCGGGCCCAGTGGACGATTCCATGATATCCACGCACCGGCAGCGAATAGCCGGCGAGGATGGCTTTCAAAATGGCGGGATGGTCGTGCATAGGGTGCTCCGGTGGTTCAATCGAAAAGCCGCTTGAGGAATTTTTTCAAGGACTCGCCAACGCCCGGTTCCAGCGGCGGAGCGCCGGTGATGGGTTCGACAACAAGACGGCGGATGCGGCGCAACTCGTCGAGTTGGAGATCGAAGACCAGGGGCATAATCACCTCGTCGTCGGTTTCCCATGTCGGCGGCATCTCGTAGAGATGGCCGCGGCGGGATTCGATGATCTCGCGCAAATGGCGTGCCGCCTCGCCATCGGCCCGCTGCACGCGACCGCCCTCGATCAAGAAAGGCGCAAAGCCGGGTGTTCCGCGCGCGGGGCGCACCGGGCCCTGCCAAGCCGGCCAGGTGGATTTGTCCTGCCACCCGTCGCCGAACATGGAGGGGAATAAAAACGGCCCGCAATAGGCGGCCTGCACGCCTCCCGGCCACGGCAGGGGCAGGATTTGGAACAAGGGGCTCGGCTGGACGACGGTGAAGGTTTTTGAGGAGCCGTCGGAAAATTCCAACCGGGCGCGAAGCCCGCAGCGGAGCACCCCGAACCTCTCGGGTTCGGAGACCAGATTGCCTTCGGCATCGTGGATCGGGCGCGGCGAGAGGATGCGTTGGAAAACCTCCGGCGTGAAAAAATAGAGCGTCAGATCGAGGCTCTCGGCATGCGTGGTGCGGGTCTCGAGCGCGATGCAATGCGGGGCGTGGGGCGGCGCCGAAACCGGTCTGGCGTCGGCCCAGGGCGGCGGCGCGCCGGGAGTGAATCGCTGCCAGCGTCGAATGGCGACCCGGTCGAAACCCCCACTCGCGGGCAACCCCGCCGGGCCGGTTTCCATATTCAAAAACAGGCGCGCCTTCTTTTCACAGAGAGCCTCAAAACAGGCCGCGAGAAGGGGCACGGCGTGGTTTTCCCAGAACTCGAAATCGGGACGGAAGGTCGCAGCCCACACGCAGAGCACCTCGCCGTCGAGAGTCTCCTCGGTGAAGGGCGGCGGCACGCTTCCACCATCGACCTCGCGGCCCGTGGAAAGATCGACCGGAGCGGTGCGGTAAAGCGCGTCGCGGATGGCGGGGACTTTCTCATGGAGCATTTCGAGGGCCTGCGTGCGGCCGCGGATCGTCGTCGCCAAACGGGCCCAGGTGTCGTTGAGATCGGCCTGACCGGACCACCCGGAGCGCCGCATCCAATCGGCCACAAGCCCCCGGCGCACGCGGGCGCGGATGGTTTTCGACACCATGCCGCTCGATTCGGAGGAGGAGAGT
>CAZVPK010000174.1:0-5043 GCA_964628505.1 uncultured Chthoniobacter sp. | reverse complement strand
GGGATTCGGTGGAGGAGGGCGGGGGGGCTTCGAGGGGGGGAGGGGCGGGTTTGTGGTCGGCGTGGAAGAGGGGCGGGCGGGGTGAGGGAACAGGCTCGGGAGTGGATTCGGGTTCGGGGGGGAGTTGGCTTTCGGCGGGGAGGCCGAGGTCGCGGAGGAGGTCTTGGGTGTCGTCTTCGGCGGTTTCGTCGGGGAAATCGTGGAGGGTGTCGGCGGGGATGTCGGCGAGGAGTTCGTTGCCGACGGGTTCGAAGCTCATTTCGGGGAGGGGGGTTTCGAAATCGATTTTCTGGATTTCGGCGAGGAGGTCGGCGGAGGCGGAATTTTTTTGGGATTTGGCGATGCGGAGGAGTCGGGGATCGGGCCAGCGGCCGAGGAAGCGGCTGGGGTCGTGGAAGAGCGGGGGGGCGTTGCCGGGAGTGAAGCGGCGGGGGTTGCCGAGGGTGCGTTGCATGAGGTCGCGGGAGACGCGGAGGGTTTGGCCGGGAGAGGTTTCGCGGAGAGCGGGGCCGAGGAGGGGGAGGACGCGGACGGCGAACCCCTTGAAGGGATTTCGCACATTGGCCTTGGGATTTTCGGAGCGGAATTTCTGGACGGCGAGGAGGCTGCCGCCGGTGAGGATGTCGCTGAGGTTGACCCTGCCGGCGGGGACGGCATGGCGGGCGGCGGTGCCGGAGACGGGGCTGTAGAGGCGCGGGGGGAGGCTGTCGAGGAGGGCGAAGAAGTCGAGCGGGGTGGAGCGGTTGCCTTCCTGGACGAGG
Organism: uncultured Chthoniobacter sp.; assembly: GCA_964628505.1. Classification (GTDB taxonomy): domain Bacteria; phylum Verrucomicrobiota; class Verrucomicrobiia; order Chthoniobacterales; family Terrimicrobiaceae; genus UBA967. Next base: position 4,282 of record CAZVPK010000174.1, on the reverse strand, counting down.
TGGTGGTAGAGGTCGTCCACGCGGCCGGAGTAGGGGCGGAGGAAGAGGCCGTCGGCGACGAGATTCGAGCCGACATCGGCTTGGTGGATGCGGTTGGCGAGGTCGGCGAGCGGGGCGGAGGCGGGATTTTGTTGGAAGCGGGATTTTTCGAGTTCGAGGGCGGAGGCGGCGGCGGGGGCGAGGGGGACGATCCAGGCGGGGAGTTCGCGGTCGAGGGCGACGGGGCGGGCGCCGAGTCCCATGAGGGCATCGATGTTGCGGAAATTTCCGCCGTGGAGTCGGGAACCGTCGAAGACGAGGGAGTCGGCGGGGGGAAGGCGGTTGGCGAGGGCTTTTTGGCGAAGGGGGTCGGGTTTTTCGGTGAGGAAGGCGGCGGCGAGTTCGTCGAGGAAGGCGGGGGATGTGGAGGCGGGGAGGAGTCGGTTGAAGCGCGAGAGGAGAACGATGGAGAGGGCGGCGCGGGTGGTTTGGAGACGCGCGGCGGCGGGGAGGTTGCGTGCGGCTTCGGCGAGGCCGAGGGCGGTTTCGTCGAGGGCGGGCGTCTTTTGCCTCGAGGGTGCGGGTGCGTCGGCCGGCCGGGTGGAGACGACGGGAGGTTCGGCCCAGGAGGTGGCGATGGTCAGGAGCAGCAGGGCAGGCGCGGCACGGAGGGCGCGGCGCATGGCCTTCAGTAATTGCACTGGAGGGTGACGACCTCTCCGCAGCGGCAGGTGACGACGATGTGGCCGATGCGGCCTTCGGAATCGGGAACCATTTCCACGCGGGGCTCCTCGAGGCAGGGCGAGGGGGAGGGAGGGATGTCCTCGACGGGGTCGGGGGCGATTTCCTCGACGGGCGGGGGGGGCGGTTCCTCGATGGTGACGGTGGGTTGGTGGATGGGAGGAAGGTTGGACGCGACGGGAGCGGTGGTGGACGCCGGGCGGGCGGAAGCGACGGAGACGCGGCCTTGGAGAAAATCCTTCATCGTTTGATTGAAAAAAATGTCAGTTCGAACCGGTGCCGGGCGAGGGGGCGGGGGCCGGAGTGGGCTCGGGGAGGGTTTGGGTGAGCGAGAGGCTGACGGTGATGCGTTGGTTCTCCTCGGCCTCGGGCGGGAGGTCGGGGAGGGGTTGGGAATCGCCGAAGCCGGCGACGCGTTTCATTTTTTCCGGCGACATGGCGTAGTATTCCATGAGGCGGCGGATGGCGTTGGCGCGGTCGGTGGAGAGTTCCCAGGCGGTGTAGTTTTTATTGGGTCCGAGGTCGAGGCCGGCGGGGGTGTGGCCTTCGAGGAAGACCTGGAAGTTGTAGCGCTCGATGAGCCAGGCGAGGTTCTGGAACACCTGGGTGCCCCACTCGGTGGTCTCGGTGGTGTTGTCGCGGAAGATGGGTTTTTGGGACCGGTTGTAGATGTTCATCTTGAGGCCGTCCGAGGTGATCTGGATGTCGACGGGTTCCTTTTCATCCTCCTTGATGTTGAGGAGGCGGACGAAGTCGCGGGCGATGGCCTTGAGGAAGCCTTGGTTCTCGATGTTTTTCTGGTCGTTGAGGGAGGCGTCCTTCTGGGTGGCCTTGATTTCCTTGTCCATGAGGCCCCAGGTGCTGGGCCATTCCTGGAAGGTGGGGTCCTTGAAGTAGAGGGAGGTGTAGACGAGGATTTCGGGCCGGAAGTTCGCGATCCAGAGGACCAGGAAGAGGCACATCATGGAGGTGACGAAGTCGGCGTAGGCGACTTTCCACGCGCCCCCGTGGTGTTCGTGTTTCTTTTTGGCCATGGGATTATTTGTCGGAGGATCCGGAGCCGATGGATTTGACCATGTTCTCGACTTCCTCGGCGCCGGGTTGGAACGCGGGATCGATCATGCGGCGGGCGGCCTCGACGGCCATGATCGGGGCCATGCCGCCGGTGAAGCCGACGACGCCCTTCATGATGAGGGCGTAGTATTGGAGTTCGTAGACGTTGTTGAGTTTGATGCGGGCGGCGAGGGGGTTGACGAATCCGTAGGCGCCGAGCACGCCGAGCCAGGTGCCGACGAGGGCGGAGGCGACTTTTTTGCCCACGGCCTCGGGTCCGACGGAGATGACGGCCATGGTGTTGATGACGCCCATGACGGCGGCGACGATGCCGATGCCCGGGAGGGAGTCGCCGACCATCTGGAGGATGCCGACGGGTTGGTGGGCATCCTCGGCCTTGGCCTCGTAGTCGGCCTCGAGCATGGAGGCGAGCTGCTCGGGCTTGAGGCGGCCGTCGATGATGGGTTTGAGGCTGTTGGTGAGGAATTCGACGCGTTCGGGATCGTTGAGGAACGAGGGGTATTTGGAGAAGATGGCGCTTTCCTTGGGGGTGATGATGTCATCCTCGATGGCGATGAGGCCGCCGCGGCGGGCCTTGGTGAAGAGCTCGTAGAGGAGCTTGAGCATGTCGGTGTAGTCCGAGGTGGGCACGGCCTGGTTGCGCAGGGCGATCTTGGCTTTGCGGCCGATGGCCTTGAGGAGCGAGAGCGGGCTGGCGATGACCATCATTCCGACGGCGCAACCGATGACGATGAAGTATTCGGCGAGAGGAAGGAGGAGGAGCGGGTTGCCGCCGGCATACATGAAACCGCCGATGGTGCCGGCGACGACGATGAGGTATCCGATTAACAGAATCATGGGTGTGGGTGGGTGTGGTGTTTAGGTTTCGATGGTTTGTGGGTGAGTCAGCGCGCGGCGGCGGAGCGGATGTAGGTTTTGAGACCGAGGACGGCTTGGGTGTGAATTTGGCAGATGCGGGATTCGGTGACGCCGAAGACCTTGGCGATCTCGGCGAGACGCATGTTTTCGAAGTAATACATGGCGAGGATTTTGCGTTGCATTTCGGGAAGTTTCTGAAGGCGTTCGACGACGAGTTTGATGAGTTCGTTTTTCATCGCCTGGTCGCTGGCGGTGGGTTGGCTCTCGTCGGGGACGAGGTCGTGCATGGAGGTGTCGTCCTCCTCGCCGGCGACGGAGTCGAGTTCCACGTAGCTGAGGGGCCGGAGTTCATCGAGGAGGGCGGAGTATTCCTCGGTGGAGATGCCGAGTTCGGAGGCGACCTCGGACTCGGTGGCGGGGCGGCCGAGGCGTTGTTCGATGGAGGCGATGACGTCGGTGACTTTTTTCGCTTTGACGCGGAGGGAGCGGGACATCCAGTCCACGCGGCGGAGTTCGTCGAGGACGGCGCCGCGGATGCGGAGGGTGGCGTAGCTGGCGAAGGTGACGCCGTGGGTGGGATCGAAGCGGCGGAGGGCTTGGATGAGGCCGAGGAGGCCGACGGAGTAGAGGTCCTCGACGTCGATATGGGGCGGGAGGCTGGCACGCATGCGGTCCACGACGGAGCGGACGAGGGGCATGTGGTTTTTGAGATTTTCCTCCTCGGAGAGGGTTTCGCCGTAGGCGCGCCAGGCGGCGGACAGTTTTCGGGTGTCCGCTGGGGAGGGTTTGATGGCGGGAGCGGCGGCGGGCGGCATGGGTCAGGCGGCTTGGGATTCGCCGCCGGCGGGGGCGGATTCGGAGGGCGGGGCCTCGGAGTTGGCGGCTTGTTCCGCCTGTTCGGCCGCGAGTTGCTCGTCGCGGATGCGGGTTTTTTCGGCCACGACCTGTTTGGCGCAGTGTTCGGCGGCGGCGCGGAAGCCGCGGAAGAGGAAGCCCATGACGACGCAACCGATGGTGGCGTTGAAGACGGATTCGGCGAGGTCCTTGCCCGCGACAAGGCTCACCGCAAATGTCAGCAGAAAACCGACAAAACCTCCGATGAGCGTGAAGTATTGCATGGGCGGCGGGTGGGTGTGTGAAAAAATGTCAGGAGGTTGCTAGCAATTTTTGCGCCAAATGCCTGTGGAGGGGCAATCCGGATTTTTGCGGGGGTGGAGTCGAGGAAAACGGGCGGAGGTTTCCGGAGGGCCGGAGGTTTGAGGAACGGGATAAATAATTTTCATTAAAGGGGATGATGGTAATCTTGGGTTGGATGCGGGGTTGGGGGGCGGGAATTTTTCCGATCGGGAAGGGGCGGAAAAAAATGCCGTTTCGCCGGGGGGTTACGCGGCTTGTTGGGCGAGATCGCCGGTTTGGGTGGCCGGAGGGGTGACGATGCCGATGTTTTGGATTTCGGTTTGGGAGGGGAGTTCCTGGTAGGCGAGGACGTTGAGTTTGGGGAGGGAGGGTTCGAAGAAGCGCTTGAAGGCGAGGCGGAGTTCGGCGCTGAGGAGGACGGTGGGGACGAGGCCCTGCTCGGCCATGGAGTTCGAGCGGATGGTGAGTTCGCGGAGGAGGAACTGTGCGGTGT
>CAZVPK010000173.1:0-5080 GCA_964628505.1 uncultured Chthoniobacter sp. | reverse complement strand
GGTCAGGTCCGGTGTGGCTCGCACAAACACGCCGATCCGGCTCTGACAAAACCCGTGCGATCGCGCCTTCTATCAACCGAAGGGTCGAAGGTTAAGCCCTCGAGGGCAACCAGAGCCCTCCTCGCTTGGCGCAAAACACGATGTCCGTGTGTTCCTCGTTCCGGCAATTTCCTGGGTTTGGGCTGGATTCCCGGAAACAAAAAAGGCGGGACGTTCGAGACGTCCCGCCCGTTTTTTTATTATCAGCCCACGAGCTCGGCGCGCGGACGGGCGCCCATTTTCAGGAGTTCGTAAACGGTGTCGTCGTCGATCTGCGAGAAATCCTCGTAGAACTGGCCCACGCCGTAGAAATCCTCCGGCGTGACCACCGCGATGAAATCGTCCACAAGCGGGGCGATCTCCCATTTCGCCGCGGGCGGTGCGGCGGGGGTGGCGACCACGATCCGCGCGACGTGTTGCGAGCGGAGCATCTGGATCGCGACCCGCACGGTCGAGCCCGTGGCCACGCCGTCGTCCACGAGGATGACGGTGCGGCCCTCCACGTTCAGCGGCGGACGGTTGCCGCGGTAGAGGGCCTCGCGGCGCATCAACTCGAGCGCCTCGCGCCGCTCCGTCTCCTCGAGAATCTCGGGGCGGATGCGGAAGCTCTCGATGACGGCGCGGTTTAAATACCGGATGCCGCCGCTGGCGATCGCGCCCATGGCGAGTTCCTCGTGTCCCGGCACGCCGAGTTTGCGCACGAGGAGGACATCGAGCGGGAGGTTGAGTTCCCGGGCGACCTCGAAGCCCACCGGCACGCCGCCGCGCGGGAGCGCGAGGACGACGGCGTCCGGGTGGTTGGTGAATTTTTCCAGTTTCGAGGCCAGGATGCGGCCGGCCTCCTTGCGGTTTTGGAAGCGCCCGTTCATGGCCTGGCCGGTGTGGCGTGGACGGCGGCTTGCGCCTCGCGCGGGGCGAGGTGGTGCTCGAACCAGCGCGAGGCCAGGTTCGCGACCTTCTCGAGGGCGCCCGGCTCCTCGAAGAGGTGGGTCGCATTCGGGATGACCGCCATTTTTCTCGGGCAAGCGAGATGGGCGTAGGCGTCGCGGTTCAATTCCGCGACCGCCTCGTCGCGCTCGCCCACAATGAGGAGCGTGGGGGCGGCGACCCGCGGGAGATGCTCGAAGGCGAGGTCCGGACGGCCTCCGCGCGAGACGATCGCGCCGATGTCGTCGCCGAGGGTGGCCGCCGCCCAGAGGGCCGCCGCGGCTCCGGTGCTGGCGCCGAAGTAGCCGATCCGGCATCCGTTCGAGTGGGGGTGGTGTTGGATCCAATGCGTGGCCGCGATCAAGCGGTCCGCGAGAAACTGGATGTCGAACCGGTAGCGTCCGTTCGCGCGGTCCTCGGTCTCCTCGGCCTTGCTGAGAAGGTCGAGAAGCACGGTGCCGAGCCCCGCCTCGCCGAGCCGCGAGGCGACAAACTGGTTGCGCCGGCTGTGGCGGCTGCTGCCGCTGCCGTGGGCGAAGAGGACGATCCCGGTGGCATCCGCCGGCATCACCCACACCGCCTCGAGTTCCTTGGAATCGACGGGAATCCCGACGATCCCCGAGAATCCGTTTTCCGCCTCGTGCCGGCGGCTTTCTTTTTTCGAGAGAATTTTGACCATGGTGGAAGTGTTGTTGGGTTGGCGGCCGGCCGGGCTTCTTTGTCCCTCGCGACCGCACGTGCATCGAACGGCCTTCCGGCGTCTTCTTCCATGGGGTGATGCCCCCGCGTCCCGCCGGGACCATCCGGCCGGGAGGCTTTCGCAAGCGCTCCTCAGGCCTCCCGCCCGACGGCGTCCCCGGGCGAGCCCGCCGGGTCGCGCCGCATCCGGTCCGGCGCCGCGATCGTCCGACCCGGGAGGAATGTTCCCTCGATCATCACCAGCCTGGGCAAATCCGGCGCCCCCGTTTCGCCGCGCAGAAGACTCTCGGCGAGCACATCCACCGCCGCCGCGCCGATGGCCTCGGCGTTTTCCGTGATTCCGCCGAAATGCGTCTCCTCCGCGGGAAGCGACAGGACCGCCAGGCTGGTCTCGCCGGGAATCCGGACACCGCGTTTGTCGAGCCAGCGGTGGACGCGATTCTGGTCCCGCCTTTCGAGATCGTTCGCCGCGCGAATCTTCGCGTCCGCCACGAGCACGTCGGGCCGTGTTTTTTCGAACCACCTCAGGAACGGGTCCTCCTTCAACTCCGCCGGCATGTGCATCGTCGCGGCGCGCAATGCCCCGTGCGCCGCGAGCCCCGCGCGAAAGCCCGCCGACCAGGAAAAATCCCGCTCCCCGTCCGAGCCCCGGTCGCAAACCAGCGCCGGCTTCCGGAATCCCGCCTCGAGCAGGCCGCGCACCAGTTTCATCGTCGAGCCGTAGTGGAAATTCGAGACCGAGTGCATCGCCGGGTGCGCGGGCCGGAAGCCGAGCGCCACCGCCGTGAAGTCCTCCCGCGGGACCGCCATGCTCCCGTCCGCCATCGGATGCGGGGGCACAAGCAGCCCCCGGATGCCTCTGGCGCGGAGCGTCGCGGCGAGGGTTCGCGCCCCGTCCCGTCCCCCCGCCAGTTCGGGTTGCCAGATTTCGGTCACGCCGAAGCCGAGTTTCTCCGCCCGGGCCTTCGCGCCACCCAGGTATTCCTCCATGACCCGGCGGGTGCGCCAACCGTTTTTCCCCGGGTAGTTCGTCAGCCAGCCCAGCGTCGATTGATAGACCGGCAACTGCAATTCCCGCCGGTAGGTCGCGAGCGCCTGCAGCATCGGGTCCGGCCGGTAGCCCATCGAGTCCGCCAGCGCCTGGATTTTTTTCCGGGTTTCCATTTGCACGCCCGGATGGTTTTTGAGCGCCCGGGAGACCGTGGTGTGCACCACCCCCGCCGCCTTCGCCACATCCTTCAGGGTGACGCGCCGCGGGGCCTCGCCCGGAGAGGGCGTGGGGGCTTGGCCGGAAAGGGAAAATGCCTCGTCGACCGATTGGATTTTCGGTTTCAGAACGTGTGTGAGGTGGTCTCCGGAGGAGATGGATTTCGAAATTTGCACCTTGAATCTCGCCCTTGCCCACAAAAATGCAACGCACACGTGTGCAAAAAGCCGCCCGGTCCCCCTGCGACCCCACCCTGCCCCCGCCAGGCCTCCGGAGGAATCGAGCGGCGCCTGCCGTTTGCCGGGCGAATCCGGATGATTTTTGCACAAGTGTGTCGCACGAAGTCATCGACACGCAAATTCCCCTGATAAAAATTCGCAAAGTGCCATTATCGCGACTTCGCGGCCATGGCCCTTTCCTCATCCATGATCCCCGATCCCCAATCCCGAATCGTGAAGTTTTCCTTCGCGCGATTCAAAACGTCTGGTTCACGAATCGCCGTTCCGCCCGCCAACCCGGGACGCCCCAATCGTTGTGTTCCCGTCTTGATCCCGCGTTAACCTCAACCCGCTACTCCAAGTTCCCATGCCCACAGTCGCGACCCGAATCCGCTTTGTCAGTGGCGGACCAAAGATTCCCCGTCCCTTCCGGTTTCCGCACCTCATGGCCCTGACGCGTCGGCGCGCGGTTCAGTTATCGATCTGCTTCGCGGTCTTCGTTGTTTCGGCAAACCCAAGCCAAGCCCAATTCACTTTTGCCACGGATAATGCGGGTAACTACGGGGGAACCTGGTCCAACGGCAACGATGGCGGCACGGGATTCGGGGCGTGGGGGATCACTACTGATGGTGCCAATGCTGGAACATTCATTGGAAATCCCGGTGATGTAGGAATTGGAACCACTGGAATCGGAACCACGACCTTTGGGCTCTACGGTCATTCTACAAATGAAGTTGCTGCGAGCCGAGGCCTTGATACAGGCATGCAGGTTGGGGATAGCTTTTCATTTTATTGGGGGATGAACTGGGACACCGGCGGTGGATTCAAAGGCTTCGATCTTAAATCGGGTGGAACACTCATCTTCAATGTCAACAACGGGGGGAGCTCCACCATCACCACCACCAACGGAAATGCTGATACAAGCTATGGGACCACTCCCATGCTTGTCACTGTAAATCGCACTTCCAGCACGGAATATAGCTTTTCCATGACCTCGCGGAGTGGTGGATCCACCTACACCACCACCATTTCCAGTTCCAGCTCCATCGACAATTTCAAATTGTATGCGGGAGACCAAAGCTCGAGTGATGGCCAACGCAATATCTACTTCAATTCATTTACCAACCAAAACTCCGGCAACTACAGCTCCGGCACCTCCCAGACCGAGTCCCGAGCGCTCACAGGTTCAGGCAATTTGGAAGTCTCCAACGGAACATCACTCACTCTCACCAATTCCGGAAACACATTCACAGGTTCAACGACTATCACATCGGGCACCCTCACCCTCGGCAATGGCGGCACGGACGGGTTCATCGGCAACACCTCGTCCATCACAAACAACGGTGCCTTGGTCTACAATATGACTTCCACCGGAACACTTGGTATGACGATCAGTGGGACAGGCTCACTGACCAAGCAGGCTTCTGGCGCCCTTTTTCTCTCCGGCAGCAACTCCTACACAGGGGCCACCACAGTGAGCGCCGGCACCCTGGAAATCCAAAACGCCAACGCCCTGGGAACCACCGCCGCCGGCACCACCGTCTCCAGCGGCGCGGTGCTCAAGCTCTTCAATGCCTCGGGGATCACAGTCACCGGCGAATCCCTCTCTCTCAACGGCACCGGCGTGGCCGGCGTCGGCGGTGCGCTCCTGAGCACCGGCGGAACCAACACCTGGACCGGCGGCATCACCTTGGCGGGTAACACCCGGGTCAATACCGACACCTCCGGCGGCGCGGGTTCCTTGACCCTCAGCGGCACCGTAGGTGGTGGATCGAATGTCCTTTTCATCGGAGCCAACGGCTCGGCGGTTACAATCAGCGGGGCCATCAGCGGCAGCGGCAATACCCAGGACGGCACCACCACCTCTCTCTACAAGGACGAAAGCTCCTCCCTCACCCTCTCCGGCGCGAATACCTACACCGGCGACACCCGCATCGCCGCCGGCAACCTCATCGTCGCCTCGGGCGGTTCCCTCGGCAGCGGGTCGGAT
>CAZVPK010000172.1:0-5126 GCA_964628505.1 uncultured Chthoniobacter sp. | reverse complement strand
GGCGAAGTGGAAGCAGAAATGGAAGCAAGGTTCGGGCTGCTTCCATTTTGGTCAGGCGAAGTGGAAGCAGAAATGGAAGCAAGGTTTGGGCTGCTTCCATTTTGATCGGGCGAAGTGGAAGCAGAAATGGAAGCAAGGTTCGGGCTGCTTCCATTTTGGTCAGGCGAAGTGGAAGCAGAAATGGAAGCAAGGTTTGGGCTGCTTCCATTTTGATCGGGCGAAGTGGAAGCAGAAATGGAAGCAAGGTTCGGGCTGCTTCCATTTTGGTCAGCGGAAGTGGAAGCAGAAATGGCACCAGTGCCAAAAGTTGGTGCCATTTTCTCGGACGAAATGGCACCGGTGCCAAAAACTGGTGCCATTCTCTCGGACGAAATGGCACCAACCACGGAAGTGGTGCCAAAATCCGGTGCCATTTTTTTCTCAGGAATGGCACCAACGATTTCGGTGGTGCCAGAATTGGTGCCAGAAGTGGCACCAACTTTTTGCGTGGTGCCAAAATCTGGTGCCATTTTTTCTGATGAAATGGCACCGCCCTTGATCGCCTGGTGCCATTTTTCGCTTCGGCTGCGCTTCTTGAGCGTGTCGATTGGCACCGAGAACTTTTCTGCGATGGCGCGAAGACTGCCTTCGCCGCGTTCGTAGGCGGCGCGAACCTCGGACAAATCTCTCATACCTCCACCTCCGCGGCTTTGGCGGCGAGTTTGGCGCGGATGGATTCGCGGCGGCGGTTGTAGAAGTCCTGGTATTCGTTGTAGGTGCGGCGACCCTCGATGGACCAGGCGTAGCCGGGGTAGGTGTGGGCGTGTTCGAAGAGCGGCCAGCGGTAGTTCTCGGGATCGCGGATGAAGCGGGCGATGTGGACGCCGGTGGAATCGTCGATTTCCTCGGCGGCGAGGTTGAACTCGCCGAACTTCTCCATCGAGTAGGTGAAGGCGGGTTCGTCGGAGCCGTGGCCGACCATGATTTTCCACCAGCGCTCGTCCATGTAGAAGTCGATCCAGAGGTGGATGACCCGCGGGCCGTGCTGGATTCGGAGTCCGGGTCTGCGGCGGCGGAATTCGAAGCCTTCGGAGGCGAGACCGGATTCAATCTTGCGCAGGAGTCCGCTGCGGAATTTCTCCATCAAGTAGTCGGGCAGCGGGTAGTGGATGCGCTGGAATTTCGGGTCGGGCGGGTTGTCGAGAATCATGCTCATGGGATTTGGACGAGGTTGAGGCGGCGTGCGGCGGTAAGGGCGGCGTCCTTGGCGGCCGGTTCTGTGGAGCCGAAACCCAGAAGGAGGAAGACGGGCACAAGGGTGTCGGTCTCGGTGTGATCGACGACGACATGCTTGCGGTAGACGGGCGCGAGGAGTGGGCGGTGGACCTCGATTCCGAATTGGAAGCGAAGGAAGTCGTTCTCGCAGTCCGGGCGGTGTCGCGGGATGAGCGAGAGGAGTCGTGTTCTGGCGGGTTTGGATGGGATTTCGGTGGTCATGGTTTGCTTTGGTTGGTGGTTGCGTGTGCTGCGTGGAAGTCGGCGGCGGCGCGGCTGACGAAGACGCCGCGGAACCAATCCTTGAGGTGGAGCCCGGCGAGGGTGCGGACGCGCGAGAGGGCGACATAGGCCTGGCCGGGTTCGCGGGCGGCCCGCACATCGATGAGCGCGGAGTCGAGTGTGAGGCCCTGGGATTTGTGGATCGTGATCGCGTAGGCGAGGCGAAGGGGAAGCTGGACGAATGTGGCGGAGCGAGGATCGCGCGGGTCGAACTGCCACTTGAAGGACTCGACACGGATCAACTGGCCTTCGGATTCGACGAGGACCGAGCCGCCCGAGAGATCGACCACGGTGCCGGTCTGGCCGTTGACGAACGAGCCGTCGGGCGCGTTCACGGTGAACATGACGCTCACGCCGCGCTTGAGGACGAGGATCGAGGGGGTGAGGAGATTGTTGACGAGGAATTGGCGCTGGGCCTCGGAGCCGGTGAGATCGGCGTTGAAGACGCGGGGCTCGGAGTCGATCGATTCGAGCCGGTAGGCGTTCCATTTATCGACCATCGCGTTGTGGGTGAGGAGGCGGGTCAGGTTCGCATCGGGGAAGCGGGCGACGCGGGGTTGGAGGAGCGCGGCGGTGGAGCCACGGATGTGGCCGAGGCGCATGTCGGCGAGGGCATGGATGAAGGAGGAATCGTCCTGCCGGTGGACCTTGGTGAGTTCGACCACTTTGAATCCCGCCTCCCGCCAAGCGCGGGATTGGAACGCCCAGTCGTAGTCGCCGTGGGAGCCGCGGGACACGGGCGGGAGTTGGAGGAAATCGCCAAGGACGATCATCTGGATTCCTCCGAACGGGCGGTCGTCGCGGCGGAGCGTGCGGGCGAGATGGTCGAGGAAATCGAGAGCGCGCCCGGCGAGCATGCTCACCTCGTCGATGATGAGCGTGCGGCAGGATCGGACGCGGTCGAACCCGGCGCGAACGCCGCGGCGGCTGTCGCGAACGAGTTGGGCCATGTGCTGCTCGTCGGATTCGTTCTCGCCGGGGCCGAGCATCATGCCGCTCCAACGGTGGATCGTGAGCCCGCCGAGGTTGAGGGCGGCGATGCCCGTCGAGGCGGTTACCGAGAAGGCCGACGGGTCGCGGGAGATGATTTCCCGGACGAGGTGGGTCTTCCCGGTGCCGCCAGCGCCGGTGAGAAGGATGTTCTCACCGGCGGCGACGAGACGGCGGAACCGCTCGGGCGCTTGGATCATGGCAGGAGCAGGAGCGCGAGGGTTGCGCCGAGGAGGAGGCCGATCGCGAGACCCGCGAAGAACCAGCGCCAGCGTGGGCGGCGGCGGTTCGGGCGGATCGGACCGGTGGGCACAAGGTGGCTTTTGCGCCAGATGCCGTTTTCGGGGACGAGGAGGACGGGAGTCATTGCGCCTCCTCCTTCGTGCCCTCGATCGGGCAGTAGCCTTTGATGAATGTCCAAAGGTTGCGGACATTCACAAAGGCGTTCCAGTAGGCGGGCAGTTGCTCGCGCGGCCAGATTTTCGGCATCACGGGCACGGCTTCGGTGGACCCGATGACGAGCGAAACGATGTCGCGCGGCTGCATGCCTTCGCCCGAGGAGAGGATCGCCTGGCGGTAGGCTTCGAGTTGCAAGGGCCAGGTTTCATAGAACCCGGGTTTGATCGCGCCCTTGTTGTCGCGCTTGATCCGCTGGGTCTTGAAATCGACGACCGCCCAGTCGCCGGTGGAGCGGAGCTTCGCAACCAAATCGACCGTGCCCGCGTAGCCGAACTCGTGGTGGGCGACGACCGTCTCCACCTTGTCGATGCGCTCGACTTCGGTGTCGAACCAGGCGCGCACCGGCTCGAACAAGGCGCGAACCTCGTCGTTTTCCGGCAGTGCTGCGGATTGGGCATAGACCTCGCAGGCCGCGTGGATGCGGCTTCCGAGGTCGGCGGCTTTCGTCACCTGCTCACCCATGTCGAAGACAACACGGCGGGCGAACTCGTCGTCGGTTTCGTTTTCGAGCCGTGGGAGGGTGAGCGCGGCGAGGATGCCCTGCTCGACGCGCCAGGCATCGAGGCCGGGCTTGGCGAGCACACCGATGATGTTAGTCACCGAGGGATAGGCACCCGTCTTGCGGGCGTCGCGCAGGGTTACGGGCCGGAGCCCCGAGCCGTCTGCACGCTCGACCTCGTGGAAGGGCGTGCGGTCCGGCAGATACCAATGGGAGGCGCTCTCGCGCTTAACAAGGATCATAGCGGATGGGGCTTTCAGTAGGGTTGGTTGCCCATCGGGATGTTGTCCTCGGCGTCGGCGGCGAGTTCGCCCATGGCGGCTTCGAGGGCCGTGATGAGGCGCTTGTCGTCGGCGGATTTCTTGGGAGCGGCCGAGACGGTGGGGAGCCAGCGATCGACCAGGGATTCCACCGAGGCGCGGTCGAGATCACCGAGAGTGAGACCCTTGTGTTTGCCCACATGGATCTTCGTGTGGCGCCAGGATTGGTCGGCGTTCGCGGGCGATTGCGTGGCGGCGTTACCCGTTGTTACCGGGGCCTCGGCGCGGCGGAACTCGGCGTCGCGGGGTTTCTCGTCGCGGTCCTTCACGCGGACATAGCGGCCGGAGGGCGCGAGCTGTTTTGTCGAGCGGTCGGGGCGGACGAGTCCAATGTTCGCGTAGGTGGTGCCGTCGCGGCCTTCCTCATGGACTACGGCGATGTCGGCGCAGCGTCCGATCAACGACTCGGTGTCGAACTCGGCCTCCTCGCTCGCGGTGAGCGTGCGGCCGAACCAACGGCGGATGAACTGGGCGAAGGCCGCTTTTTCGTTGAGGGACGGAGTGAACGCGCGGCTCCAGACGAGGTAGGGCGAGCCGTCGTCGCGCAGGAGCGAGGTTTCGAAGACGAGGCGGAATTGTTCCTTCGGGCCGAAGGAGGTTTCCACGGTCTTGGGAGGCGTCACATCAACGCACACGGCTTGGCCCGAGAATTCCGGGCAGGGTTCGAACGACTTGGATTTTTTTGTCAGGATCATGGCTTGGTTTGTCTTTGTTTGGTGGCCGTGGGTGGTTGGGTCCCCGGAGCGCGGCACGGCCAACACCGCGCGCGGGGCGAAATCGGTGTGGAGCGCCGTCAGTCGGCGGCGGGATGGGGGAATTCCTTGAAGGAGTCGGAGGCGGCGCACTCGGCTGCGTCGCCGCCCTCGGAGGCGAGTTGGGCGAGTTGCTCGGCGCGTTCGTCAGGGGCAGAGCTGCCGTTGTTCTTCGCGAGCCAGGCGCGGACGGCGGCCTCCTCGAAGCGGACGAGGTGTCCGACTTTGATCGAAGGAAGCCCGGCCTTGCGCATCTCGTAGATGCCGCGTTCGGTGATGCGCAGGTAGCGCGAGAGGTCGGCCGTCGTCCAAAGCGGGGTGACGGCCGGTGGGAATCGGTGCGGTGTTGAGTTGTTCATTTTTGGATGGCGCGGCTGTCAACTCGCGGGTCGAAATGCCGTGCCATCCTGATGCCGCGACATGTCGCGATTTCGGGGGTGAAAATGGGCCTCTGCGTAGGAGAAAATATTTTTCAGACCCCCTCGTTTTGGAGGGGAGACATGTCGAGACATGTCTCGAAAGAGTGCGAAAAGTCGCGACACGAAAACCGCCCTACAAAATGCCGGATAC
>CAZVPK010000171.1:0-5161 GCA_964628505.1 uncultured Chthoniobacter sp. | reverse complement strand
AAACCCTCCGCGTCCTCGGCGCCTCCGCGGGAAACCTCTTTCGCCGAGTTCCGCGTGACGCCGTAAGGGAGTCCGCTTCCCGCTCGACAGCCGCCCCGGGCTCCCTATCGTGGTGTGAGCGATGAAATTCGAAGACTGGCCGGAGGAATGGCAGGAGTGGGCGAGGCTCACCCCGATGGAACGCTTCCGCGAGAGCGAGAAAATCTTCGCCCAATACCTAGCCCTAGGAGGTTCCCTTGATCCCGACCCCGATCCGACAAGTCCTTTCTACGATCCAAGCCAGTGGCACACGGGCGCTGCTCATGGGAGGGCAGGCCTGCGTGTTTTACGGCGCGGCGCAAGTTAGCAAGGACATCGACTTCCTCATCCTCGCCGACGAGGAAAACTTCCGGAGCCTCCACCTCGCCTTGGAAAACCTCCAAGCCCGGAGAATCGCCATTCCTCCCTTCCTTCCCGAAGCCTTGGCCCGCGGGCACGCCGTCCACTTCCGGTGTCAGGCCCCCGCGGTGGAGGGGCTGCGCATCGATGTCATGACGCGTCTGCGGGGCTTGGGGGACTTTGAAGCCCTCTGGCAGCGCCGCACCGTTTTCACGGACGGCGACGGAATGGAATTCCACCTGCTTTCGGTTCCCGACCTCGTGGAGGCGAAGAAAACCCAGAGGTCCAAGGACTGGCCGGTCATCGAGGCTTTGGTCGCGATCCATTTCACGGAAAACAGCAGTGCCCCAAACCCGGATTGGATCCGCTTCTGGCTGATGGAAGCGCGATCGCCGGAATTGCTGATCGAGCTTTGCACCCGCTTCCAAAAAGAGGCCCTCGAGTTGCAAAAAGACAGGCCACTGCTCGCCACTGCCATCCGGGGCGATTTGCCGGACCTCCGCGCTGAAATCCAAACGGAGATCATGCGCGAGCAGGAAAAAGACCGCCTCTATTGGGAACCTCTCAAGCGCGAGATGGAGGAGTTCCGCCGCGCCGAGCGCTCCACGCCGCAGGAAAATTCCTGACGCTCCGGGCGGCACCACTTTGCCGCACTCTTCGCGGGCATTTTCCCGTTGGCGGAAATGTCTGGGAAAAAAACACATTGATCTCCACTCGAGACGGGCTGATTTCTTAAGCCTCCACTCTTTATCGCGTGATCAAACGCACCCACCAGATTCCTGAAGTCCGAACGCCATGAAAAAAACCCTCCTACCGCTTCTCGCCCTCCTCGCGCTCGCCGCCTGCCCGGCCGCCGCGCAGAACACCATGAACTTCACCTTCTCCGTCCCCGGCCATGTGGCGAAGAAGGGCGTGTTCGTTTCCCTGTTCGGCCAGAATGTCGGCTCGAACACCCAAGTCTCCCCCGGCGATCCCTGGGTCTTTGCGTGGAATTCCCCGAACGCCGCCTCCTACTCCACCGGCAGCACGCAGACATCGGCCTACACGCCTGTCTCGACCACGGCTCCGGACCAAGACGGCACCTCCACTTTCTCCACCACCAACTCCACCCAAATCTACATTCCCACCGGGGCCACGGCCCTTTTCCCATCCCCCACCGGCAACCTCACGCTCACGGACGGCACCACCACATTCCACGCCACCTACAACGGCACCACGAACAATGCCGGGAACGGCAACCCCGATTGGTTCAACAATGTCGTCTGGTCGGGTCCCGGAGGCACCTACACCGCGAATTGGACGGTTTACTCGCCCGATGGCCCCGTGAGCAGCGGGACATCCGTTTTCGCTCCCACCACGAATGTGATTTTTGTCGATTCGGTCGCCGATTTTCCCTCGTCCGGAAACCTCACCCTGGTCTCGGGAGCGGTGTCCCTGCAGGCGACCTACAGCGGCACTTCCGCCGGCAACTCCTCGTCCACCCCGCCGGTCACGCCGAGCTTCACCGGCGTCCAGTTCCTCAATGCCTCGCAAGGTTTCGCCCCCGGCTACACCGTCAGCCCGGGCAACATCCTCGGGCCCACCATCGGGCTGAACTCCACCGCCGGCCTGCCCTCCAGCGGCCTGCTCATGCTCCAAACCCCGGCGAGCGTGACCGCGAAAAAAAATGTCGTCGTCTCCTACACCGGCATCAGCGGCAACTCGGTCACCGGGGCCGCGCCGTTTCCCGCCGGCGGGAATTTCACGGACACGCTCCCCGGCGGCGGCCCCGCGTTTCCTATGCCCGCCCCCATGCCCGCCGGAAACCTCACCGTCCAATATGCCCAACTCGACGGCATCCAGGGCCTCAATGTCCCCATGGTCTCGCTGTTCCCGTATGGCGCCTCGTTCGATGACCACCTCACCTACAACGCCACCCTCACCATGCCGGACTACTCCACAAACGGCATCCTCTCCGGCGTGGCGGTCATGAGCGTGGGCACCGCCGCCGCGCTTCCGATTCCCGCCACAGGAACCCCCACCGTCGGTTCCCCCACGCCCGGGACGATCCCGAATGACATCTTCGGCATTTTCGAATGGGGCTTGGTGAACAGCTCCGGCGGTTTGGATTTCGATGTCTCCGAGGTGGACCAGGTGGGCTTCCCCTTCCGCACCACCACGCAGGGAACTCCCCCGCCGGTCCCCGCCGATCCCGGGCTCGGCGTGGGCATGCTGCAGGATCGCGACACCCTTTTCGCAGGCTTCACCACATTCCTCAACAGCCTCCCCGCCTCCTCCAACGCCACCGCCTTTCTTCAAGGCCGCGCCGACAACTCCGACGCGCCGTTCCCCGTGAACACCCGCCTCACCGCCCCGCAGGACATCATTGGCATCCTCCAAGGCCAGGCCCCGGTGATGGGTGCCGCCCTGCCCGTGGCGCTCGGCAACCTCACCGTCAACTCCACCACCACCGCCTACTACGCCGTCACCGCGACTTCAGCCGATGGCGAATCGATGGTCAGCAATGTCACTTCCGGCACCAACGGCGCCTCCACGCCCGGGCTGCAGGTTTCCTGGACCCCCTATCCCTACGCCACCGGCTACAACCTCTACTGGAGCGCGAACTCCAGTTTTTCGAATCCCATCCTCATCGCCAGCACCACGGGAAACGGCAACACCACCTACACCGACTCCACACCCTGGTCGCACAACGGCACCGCCACCACGCCGCCGCTCAACAACTACGGCTACGATCCCCTCAACCGCTACCTCACGCCGGTCATCAAGGATTTCTTCGACTACTACACCCCCGGCGTCGGCAACCAGACCTTCGTCCTCGACGACCAGGCCACCAACACCAAGTGGACCGGCCAGGTCGGGCCCGTCAACATGCTCGGCCACAGCTACCGCATGCTCCAACTCACCGGCGGCTCGGGCCAGTGGGGAAGCAAGTTCTCGGGCCAAACGCTGAACATCCTTGAACCGTTTTTCTCTTCAAACACGGACAACTCCTCGCATCCGGCCCCGCCCATCATCAGCACCGGCGACGATGTCACGACCCTCGACCCCTACCAGCAGGCCTACATCCAGACCGGCACCCTCGTGCTCACGCAAAACGGCAATGTTTGGCAATACAGCGGCAGCGGCCCCAAAAACGCACAGGCCAGCTACACCGGTCCCGTCCTGACGGGCCAAACAGCGAACATGACGCTCAAGGTTTACGAATCCGCCTCCGCCATGGTCTTCGGCGCGGACGGCGTCTTCGGAACCTTTGTCGGCAACGGCACCACGCTCGCCATCGGCGACGCCAAAAATGTCTACAACAACATCGCCTCCGCCCTGAACCGCGGCATCACGCCGAGGAACATCGGCGGCAATTGGACCAACACCATTCCCCCGAATTGCTGGGCGAGCGACTACCTCGTCCTGAAAACCGCCAACGCCACCACCGGCGGCAACCTCACGGCGGGCTCCTACCGCTACTGGATCACCGCCTACGGCGTGCTCGGCGACAACTCCACCCAGGAGACCCCGCCCGGCAATGTCCTTCCCGTCACGCTCGCCGAAGACAACCAATCCGTCACCCTCGGCTGGAACGCCGTCAACGGCCCCGGCGGAGCGGTCGGCGCCGCCACGGCCGAGGGGTTCAACATTTATCGAAGCCAGCAGGTCTCGGGAAACTGGACCACGCCCGGACTCGTCGGAACCGTCTCGAACAACTCCACCACGCCCACCAGCTCGTTCATCGACACCGGCGGCAATGCCACAACCGCCCCGACCAACCAGTGGTATCAACCCGGCACGCTCTCGAATTTCTACGCCGCCTACTTCACGCAATACGATGTGAGCATCAACGGCCTCAGCTACGGATTCGCCTACGGCGACAAAGGCGGCCTCTCCACCAATGTCCAAATGAGCCCCTACGAAGTCACCGCGGTGGTCATCACGCTCAACCCCTGGACCGCTCCCGCCGGGCTGCCGACGATCGAAGTCAACGGCGTGTTGAATCCCTTCTCCACCACCAACGGCACCGCCTCCGACCCGCAGGCCTTCACCGCCAGCGGCTCGAGCCTCCTCGACTCCATCTCGGTCAGCGCCCCGGCCGGATTCGAAATTTCCCTCACCGGCAGTGGAAACTACTCATCCAGCCTCACGCTCGCCCCGACAAGCGGCAGCGTTTCCGCCACCAGTATTTCCGCCCGCATCGCCGCCAGCGCAGGCATCGGGTCGCTCTCCGGCAACATCAGCCTCTCGAGCACCAACGCCACCACGCAAAATGTCGCCGTCAGCGGCAATGTCACCTCCGGCACCGGCACGCCGTATCAAGACTGGGTTTCCTATTGGACCACGCAAAACGCCTCCTTCAGCGGAAACTCCACCGGCACCGCCGACCCCGATGGCGACGGCTATGTCAACGACACCGAATTCGCCTTCGACGGCAACCCGACCATCCCCACCGCCTCCTTGATCTCCGCCACCACCTCCGGCGGGAACATGACCGTGAGCTTCGTGGCCCGAAACACCAACCCCGCCGGCGCCTCCTATGAGGTGCAGGAATCCACAAATCTCAACCTCGGCTTCGTCTCGTCGAATGTCACCGTGAGCGCCTCCGACAACCAAACCGGCATCCTCGTCCCGGATCAATACCAACGCCGCGAATTCACCGTCCCGACGACAGGCGACAAAAAATTCTACCGCATCCGCGCCACCCTGGATTGAAGACGGCGTTTTGAGCCCCCGGGCGGTGGGCCTCCCCGCGAAAATGGCGCGGCAGCGCCCGGTCCCGGGGAGCGCGCCCGCCCTC
>CAZVPK010000170.1:0-5215 GCA_964628505.1 uncultured Chthoniobacter sp. | reverse complement strand
ATGGGACCAATGTTTGCAATTCAAAAGTCCAGAAAAATACTGGAAATGGTATGAGTTCGTGCCTGTGGACGGCACCACGAAGTAACCCGAATCACCCAGGCGTCACCTCCGCGAGTCACCGGCAATTTTATTTTCGAAAAAGTTGTCGGTTGCTCGCGGAGGAATTCACAAGCCAACGGGTCGCGCGGGGTGGAAGGGAAAAAAAGCGGCCGCAGGCTGGTCGTTTTTTTCGACAAGGCAGACGCGGAAGCGGCTGTCGAAACGGGGAAGGATGACCTCGGTGTCGTTCCACTTCCCGGAGCGGCGGGATCAAGGAGCGGGGACGACTTCGAGTTTGAGGAAGGTTTTTGGCGTGTTGGGGTCGAGCGGGATTGTGGCGCGGCGGATTTCGGTGCCGGCTTGGGTTTGCTCGAACTCATCGAGGATGGAGACGGGGGTCCATGTGGCGGCGGGGTCCGCGAGGTCGAACTTGCGGAGGACGCGGAGGGAGGTGTCGGAGGCGTCGGGGTTTTTCCGGTAGCGGATGCCGAAGCGGTTGGTAACGGGATCGAGATACGGAGAGGCGGCGCGGGCGGTGTCCCGACTGCCGGGGGCGATGCCGAAAAAGTATTCCTGGAGATTCACCAAGCCATTGCCATCGGGGTCGGCGAAATCCGAACCGTTTCCGGACCCGTCCCACGGGAGGTTGTTGGCGAGTCGCCAGAGTTGGCGGGGCCGCGGGGCGGTGTCGGGATGGTTGCGCGAGTGTCCGGAGCGGTTGACCGCCTCAACGACATAGGAAAATCCCGAGGCGGGTGTCCAGGCGGTGTCGTTGAAACTCGTGGAGGAGGTGAACCAATTGGCACCATCGCTGCGAATGACCTTGTAGTTTGTGGCGCGGGAGACGGGAATCCATTGGAGCGAGATGGCGTTTCGGGAGAGGGAGGAAATGGCAGGCGCGGGTGCCGCGGGAATGCCATCAACGGGTTGCGTGATGCGGCCGCCGAAGAAGTTGCCTTGGGCATCCACGGCCTCCACGGAGCGGCCTGTGGAGGTGAGAGTGACGAGATGGACATGGTGTTTCTCGTTTGTGATCTCGAGGTAGGAACGCGAGGCGTCGGGCAGGCGGGAGGTCGTGCCCCAGAGGCCGTCGCCGAGATAGCGGATGCCGTTGGCGTTTTCCACTCCGCCGAGCAGGGGCTTGGTGCGGGAGAAGGTGTGGTCGTGGTTTTCGAACACGAGTTGCACGCCGGCCTGCTCGAAAAGGGGCACCCAATGCTGGCGGACGCGCGCGCTGAATTCGTAGCTGAACGGCCGGAATGACGAGGTGGGGTAAGCGGGCACATGGTAGGCGGGGATGAGATGGGGACGGTCGCGGCGGGCGTCCAACACGGTGGAAAGCCACGCGGTCTGGTTCGCGACGAGGTTCGAGTGGTCGGTGTCGAGGACGATGAGGGAAAGGTAGTCGCCGAAATCGAGGACGCCATGGCCGTTGAGTCCCGGGAAGGAGAAGCAACGATAAAAATAGGGGGCTTGGCGGAGTCTCCATTCAGAGGTGTTCTCGAAGTCGGGGTGGTATTGAGTGAAGCCGTAACGGACTTCGTGGTTGCCGATGCCGACGACCATGGGAATGAGGCGGCCATCGGGTGTGCGCGCATTGGCAAACCAGGAATCAAAGTAGCGATACCACCTCCAGAAATTCTCGGCCTTGCCGTCGTCGTAGGTGAGATCGCCGATGACGGCGAGGAAATCAGGATTCCGGGCCGCGATGGCGGCTGTCATGGAATCGGCCGTGTCACTGATGTCCACATCACCGCCGATGCCGAAGGTGACGGGGTTTGCGAGCGTGGAGGGCATGGTGCGGAAGCGGAAGGTTTCCTCGTAACCGTCCACTTGGAATTCATATTCAGCGGCGGGAAGAAGGCCGGTGATTTCGGCGCTGTGGACGAGTCGCTCGGAGAACGGAAACGGTGTGGTCGATCCGCCGAGTTGGTTCCACGGGCTGGTAGATCCAGCAGGACGCCAACGGAGCCCGGTGGCGGCGGGATCCTCGTTGTGCCAACGGACGCCCATGGTCGTGGTGGGGTCGCCGGTCCATTCGAGATACACGGCGCGGGGCATTGCGAGGCGGCCGAGCGGGTCGAGGAAAAGGCGGCGGTCGTCGCCGGACTCGAGTTGTCCGTCGATACGGAATTTGAACCGGTGGTGGCCGGGGGCGAGTTCGAGTTGGCGGATGTCGATTTCCCAGAAGCCGTCGAGGTTTTTGGCGAGAGCATGGTTGGCTGTGAAATTGTCCGCGCTGGCGAGAACGGCGACGGTGGAGGCGACGGGATCGAAGAAGCGAAGGGTGTGCGAGGGGATGAACCCCGGATACCGCCGCTCGCCGAGGGTGAGCGGGGAATCTCCACGGCGCTCGCTGGAGAAGGTGATGTCATTCACATAAAGATTGTTCGCGGCAAGGAGGGCGCTCGTGGTTCCGGTCTCGGTGCCGGAGATGTTGAAACGCACATCGGCAACAGTCCCCGAGGGAGTCTCGAGGCTGCCCGAGACGCTCGAGGTGATGCCGCCCGAGCGCTGAACGGTCCAATCCAGACGGCGCGGGAATTGGGTGAATGTGAAGGTGAAGACGGTGTTCGCGTGGTAGCCGCCGAGGCGCTGGCCGTTGTCGTGGGTGGTGGTGGCGGAGGGGCCGTTGCGGATGTAGTAGCCATCGTTGATGGTGTCGGTTTTTCCGACATTGAAGTTCCAGAGGCCGATGCCGTCGGCCCCGCGAAGGGAGAAGCCCTTGTTGCCATTGCGGTAGTTCACCGCCACGCGGAACGAGATCGAATCGCCTGTGCGGAGGACGGGTTGGGCGAATTTGCGAACCGCCGTGGCCGTGGGAGCGGGGTTGACGCTCGGGTGGGCATACATTCCGAAGGATTTTCCATCCGAATTGATGTTGGCGGCGGAGATCGAGGAATCGCCAATAAAATGTCCGGCGGTGCCGCCGTTCGCGGTGGCGAGTTGCCACACCCCGAAGAGGGTCTCCGCGCGGTTGGTGTCGTTTTGCCAAGCTCCCGATCCGGTGGGCGAGGAGGAATAGTTCGAGGCGCGGTCGGTGGCCTGCGCAGCGAGGGTGGAAGGGGCCGGGCCGTCCACCACCGCCAACCGGGCGATGCGGCTCTCGCCGGAGGCGACGGTCTCCCAGCGAACGGAGAGCGCGGGGTTCCATTGCGAGAGGAGGAAATATCCCTGGCCATTGTGGAAGGCGTCGGTGCCCTGGCCGTTTCCGCGGATGTAAACGATCGTGCGGGCACGGGTCAGCTGACTCGCGAAATCGGCGGACTGCGAGGTGAGAAAACCCCCGGCGAAGGTCTCGCCAAGCGCCAATGCCGGGCGGTTCAGAAAAACACGGAGGGTATTGGAGGCCTCCAGCGGCGCGGCGAACGGAGTGGCACCGGTGAGGTGGAGGATGTCGTTCGCGCTGGCGTTGCGGGACCCGAGATTCGGCGTGGATGCGGTGAATTCGAGTGCAAGAGCGAGGCCAGCCCGCGGGTTGAGCGAATCGGCGGAAAAAATGCCGGGGCCGCTGATTCCCGGTTCCAGCAACCCGCCGCCATGCAGGCGGGAAGCCAGCGTGCCGATTCCGGCGAGGGTTCCGGAAGAAATCAGAACGGGACCGGTGGATGTGGAATTGCCGAGGAGCTCGACGACGGTGGAGGATTGCTCGGCGTTGTCCTGGTCGCGGCCGATGACGATCGACTTGGCTCCGTCGAATTCGGAAATGGCACCGATGATCCGGATGCGGCCCGCGCCGGGTTCGCCCGCGAGGCGGAGGGCGGTGACATTCGCGGAGATCGTGATGTTGGAAACGGTGAGCGCGCCGCCTCCGCCGCCCGCTCCGCTTCCTCCCGTGCGGGTGGTGATGAACATGTCGCGCGCGCCGGCATCCCGGAAATTCAGCGGCGCCTGGATGGTCTGGTTGCCGGAGGCCCGGCTCATGATGCCGCCAAGTCCGCCGCCGAAATCGGTCAGGCCGATTTCGTTTCCGGTGATCGTATAGGCGGTGTTGCCGTCGAAAAAGAGACGCCATGCGGCGGCACCGGGCGAGAAATTGTTGGTGCTCGTCGTCTGCCCCGATCCGGTCCATTGCAACTGCCCGTAGGGAAAGCTGGTGGCGTTACTGCTGGCCCACCCCACCCAGCGCGAGGTGTTGTTCCAATCCGAGCCGGTGCCGTTCCATGTGAGGAAGGCTTGGGCAAACGCGGAAGGAGCGAGTCCCAGAATCAGTAAAACAAGAATGGGAAGGCGGTGGGGAGTCATCACGGGAAAGCCGCCTTGGGACGAGGAGGCGACAGGTCCGCAGAGTCACCGGCCCTGTCGCATTTGTCCGCTCAGGCGCCGACGGGGTGCCAGGTGGTTTTGGGCTCGAGGAAGTGGCGGATGTGGTAGAGGCCCTGGCTTTTTTCGCTGATCCAGTCGATGGGTTTTTCGGCGTTGAGGAAAACGACTCGCTTCACATGCTCGGCGGCACCGCGCTGGATTTCGGTGCGCTCGTCTTTGTTGGCGACGGCGTAGACGGCGCGCAGGTGGGCGTGGGTGGCGAAGGTGGGGAGCGTGTCGGCGCGGGTGCCGGTGAGCAAATTCACGACGCCGCCGGGCAGGTCGCTGGTGGCCAGCATTTCGCCGAGCAGAATCGACGGGTAGGGCTGGCTGTGCGAGGCGAGGGCGATGACGGTGTTTCCGCTGGTGATGGCGGGGAGGATCATGGAGAGCAGGCCGAGCAGCGGGGAGTCCTCGGGGGCGAGGATGCCGATGATGCCCATGGGTTCCATGACGGTGAAATTGAAGTGGGGCGTGGAGACGGGGTTCACGCTGCCGAGGAGGGATTCGTATTTGTCGGTCCAGCCGGCGTAGTGGGTGATGCGGTCGATGGAGGCGCGGACTTCGCGCGCGGCGGCGTCGCGGTTGGGGCGGGTGATCGTGAGGGCGGAGGTCATTTCCTCGCTGCGGGCCTCGAGCATTTCGGCGAGGCGGTAGAGGATTTGTCCGCGGTTGTAGGCGCTGCGGCCGGCCCAGCCGGGACCGGCCTTGGCGGCGGCTTCGACGGCGTTGCGGAGGTCCTTGCGGGTGCAGAGGGGAATATTGCAGACGAACTCGCCGGTGGAGTCGTTGTGCGCGTAAACGCGGCCGCTCTCGGAGCGGATGAACGCGCCGCCGACGAAGCATTTCGGGGTTTTGGTGATGGGTAGTC
>CAZVPK010000169.1:0-5216 GCA_964628505.1 uncultured Chthoniobacter sp. | reverse complement strand
AGCGCGGTCGCCCCGGCCGCCGTCGGGTGCGCCCCCGCGCCCGACTTGTGGAAAATAAGTCCGGCCTTCGGCCGCATTTTTTTCTAACCAGCCCGCGAGGGCGCGATCTGGACCACCCGCCCCGCTTGCCTTTCCGCACCGAGAAATTCCCCCGGCGTGAGCACCCGCAGATCATAGACAGTTTGGCCCAGAAGGGTTCCGAAATCCCGGCGGTCAAGCGTGAGAAGCACATCGGCGCACGCGAGCTCTGTGCAGAGCACCGGCTTGTCCTTTGTGACCTGAAAAAGCAGCGCCAATCATAAGTCAGCACGTCTTCCTCGACAATAAGCCGGTCCTTGAGATCAAACCAAGTGTGGGTTGCCGGATGAGACAAAGCAGCCAGATTCTCGCGCATTTCCCGCATCACCCAAGGAGAAACCACCAACTCCCAATCTTGCGGAGCCGCGAGTTCAAAAAATGAGCCGCGACGCACCGGTTTTCGAGAGACAGGCGGCCAGTGCCACACTGGTGTCGAGAAAAATCCTCAAAAGCTTTTCCGCAAGCGTTCGCCATCCGCCTCGTCTTCGGCGAGCATGGAAGAAATCTCGCCTGGCGAATAAATTCGCGGATGCGGTTGAGCCAGGTCCTTTCGCAGCCTGATTGCGAGGAAACGCAACAGCCCCTCTTTTTCTTCGAGAGGCAAACGGTCCGCAGCCTCTTCGATTTCTTGAACTGTGCTCATAGCCGGAAAATAGCTTTGTCTTTGGTGGATTCAAGCGTCGCGTCGCTGTTGCTCCTCGCCGGCATCGGCGGATATTTGCGGCACAAGAGCCGCAAATACCACTAATCCCGCCGCCGCGCAAAAAAATCTCCTCACAAAAAGCCGGCGCTGGAGCGATCCCGCACCGGCTTTTTGTTTAGGGAGGGGCGGGTGCGGCTCCGCCGCAAAAATCGGACGACACGGAGGTCATCCCTCCATTTGATTTTTCGATGGGCGCTGCCGCGCCGGTCGCGCGTTCGTCGTCTCCGTTCATTCCAAAATGGTAGGATCGGCTCGCCGCAGCGGACCCAAACTTCAGGCGCGAAGTGCCGTCTCCGGGACAGGGTCGGCTTCGCAGCGGGTGTGGGACGGCACAACCGAGGCACAGGGCGGTGCCGGGGAAGCACATCGCTGATGGCCCGAAGGGCGCAGCGGGCAGGGTGCGGGCAAGGCAACGGCCGTCCCTCCAGGTTTGGATTCGGGCAAGGAATGGCGTTTGGGGTTGCGCAGGCGCGCCCGGGCGGGTTTTTTAGCCGTTAGAATTTTATGAAGAGACCACCAAAATTCGGCAGGGCGCGAGTGAGGCTTCGCAGAACATGGAGGAGCTGGTGGTTCCGCTCGATCTTGGTTTTGACGTTGTTGGGAATCTGCGCCGGGGGAGGGCTGTGGGCCTTCGGGAAACTCGAGCGGCGGCAGAGTCGCAAACTGGTGGCGCAGGCGACGGAGTATTTGAAGGAAGGGAAAACGGAGGAGGCGCGCATGGGCTTGGAAACGGCGTTGCGCCTGGAGCCGGGCAACGCGCAGGCGCTTCGATTGCTCGCGCGACTGCGCGGGGCGCAGGGAGCGGGCGCGGAGTCGCTGGACGCGATGCGGCGTCTGGCGGATTCGGGCCAACTCACGCTCGAGGACCTCTCGGCCTACGCCGCGGCGGCCGCGAGGGAAGGGGACTGGGCCCTGGCGGAACGCTTGGCCGATGCGGCGGCGCGGGGAGGAAATCCCGTTCTGCGTCATCTCCTCCGGGCCGAATTGCTGGCATCGAAAGACGACCTCGCCGGAGCCGAAGCCGAGCTCCGCGCCGCCGCCGAGGTGGACAAATCGGGCAACGGCAAAGCCGCGCTCGCCCGGTTCCTCATCACCAGCCGCCTCGACGGCGAGACCGCGCCCGAAGTTCTCGAGATGCTCCGCAGCCTCTCGGCCCGGCCCGACCAAATCGGCGCCGAGGCGCTGGGCGGCGCGATCTCGAAGGGCTTGGTGCCCCGCAACGAGCTTCCCGCCTGGATCGCCTCGCTCCGCGCGCATCCGAAAACCAACCCCCAACTCCTCCTGCTTGCGGACACCACCGAGATTCAGCTGAATCCCGGTTCCAAAGCCGATATCGCGAAAAAAACCGCCGATCGCCTCCGCACCGCCCAGCTCCGCGACCGTGCGGCGGGCCTGCAATGGCTTGTCGGCCTCGGCGAGCCCGCGCTGGCCGCCTCGCTGCTCACCCGCGACGAGGCGCTTCAATCCCGCGAAACCCTCTCGGTCTGGCTCGACGCCCTCTCGCTGCAAAAGGACTGGGCCGCCATCCTCGAGGCGCTCGACCAACCCGCAAACCCGCTCCCCAAGCACCTCCAGTCGCTTTACAAGGCCCGCTCCCTCGCCGCCCTCGACCGCGCGCCCGAGTCCTCCGCCGCCTACCAACAGGCCTACGACGAATCCCAAGCCGACAAGGAGGATTTTCTCGAAACCCTCGCCTACCTCGCGCTCGCCGGCCAAACGCAACTTTTCGAATCCGGACTCCAACAAAGCCTCGCCAAGCCCGATCTCGCCGAGCCCGCGCTCCGCGCCTTGATTCCCGCCGTCACCCGCCAACGGGACGCCGCGAAGACCCGCCGGATCTACGAACTCGCCGCCGCCATTCCCTCCCTCGCCGAAAATCCCACCCTGCAAAACGACAGCGACTATCTTGCCCTGCTTCTGGGCCAGCCGGTCGACCTGGAAAAAATCTCCACCCGCAGCGCCTCGAACCCGCGGGATTTCTCGTTCCGCGTCACCGCCGCCCTGGCCCTCCTTCAAGACGGGCGAGGCAAGGAGGCGCTCGAGTTGTTGGAAAATTGCGAGCCCGACGTGCATGTCGCCTCGCTCCCGCCACACCAGAAAACCATCGTGGCCGCCTCCCTCGCCGCCGCCGGTCGGCGCGAGGAGGCCCTCCAGGTCGCCTCGATGCTCTCCCCGGGGTCGCTCAGCGTGCAGGAGTTCGAGTTGTTGAGGGACCACCTCGCCCCGGCGGAGAAGACACCCGCGGCGCCGCCCAAAACCAAAACACCGTCCAAAAAAACGAAGGGCTGATTTTTTCCGGAAATGAAGGACCTTCGACGAATCCCGGGCGCCCGGCGCCGTATGGTCCCGGCGTTGCCATCTTGAACATCCCAATCCGCGCCGAACCTGCTATGACCACCCGCCCAAATCCATGACCGACTCCCAAACCTCCCGCCAACCTGAAGAGGGACGCCCGCTCACGCCCCTGCTCCTGGGCGTGATCGCCCTCGTCGGCTTCGGGCCGCTGCTGGCGCAATTTTTGTTCAACCTCTGGAATTTCGACACCTACCAGTTCTTCCCGCTCGCGCTGGCGGGCGCGGGATTTTTGCTCTGGCGCGGATTGCAGGACGTCGAGCGTCCACTCGAGCCGGGATCCGTCTGGCTCACGGTCCCGCTGGCGACCGGGGTGTTGCTCCTGCTCGCCGCGGCCTCGGTGATGTGGTCGCCTTGGATCGGGATGGTGTCGTTCCTGCTGGCGATTCTGGTGGCGGCCTGGTGGTTCGGCGGATGGAAATTGACGAAGGCCGTGTTCCCGGGCTGGCTGGTGTTGCTCACGATTGTTCCGCCGCCGCTCAAGCTCGACACGAAATTCGCGCTGCTCCTGCAGGAATGGGCCACGGCGGGCAGCAGCAAAATTCTCGCGCTCCTCGGCGTGCCGCATCTCCTCTCCGGCCTGATCATCGAGATTCCCGGGCAGCGCCTGCTGGTCGAGGAGGCCTGCAGCGGCATCAACTCGATCCTCTTCATGACCTCGGCGTGTGTTTTTTACGCCATGTGGAAACGGCGCTCGCTGCTGTTCCTGGCGGTGCTCTACGCGCTCACGATCGCCTGCGTGCTGGCCGGCAACCTGGTCCGAATCACCTCCGGGGCGTGGATCCTCCACAACTTCCAGATCGATCTTTTTATCGGCTGGAAACACGAGGCGCTCGGTCTCGTGCTCACCGCCACCTACCTCGGCTTCATCGTCGGCATGGAGGCGCTCCTGGGCTGGATTTTCACCCCGCACGGAACGCGGGACCGGGAGCCGCGGGCCGCGCATACTCCCGCGCCGCTGCTCGACGGCCTGTATTACGAGGGCGGGCTGAAATTCGTCTCGATCCTGCTCGCCGTGCTCTGCGCGGCCCAGTTGCTTCGCGGGTGGGATTTCCATTTCCGGCAGGAAGGCGCGAAGGTGGTCAATCCCGATTGGATGGACGGCTCGGCGAAATTTTCCATGCCGCCGGAAATCGACGGCTGGCGGTTGATGGGCGAGCCGAAGCCGGTGCCGAAAAAAGCGGCGTTCGAAGACGGCGTGTATTCGCACATCTGGCAATACCGCAAGGGCGGGACCGTCGCGACGATCTCCTTCGACTACCCGTTTTTCGGCTACCACGATGTCACGGTCTGCTACGGCAACTCCGGTTGGGACATCTCGGAGACCCGGCTCCAGCGGGCCTCGACGGAGAACGGCATGATCCCCTGCATGGAGGTCAAGCTCGCCCGCGAAGGCGGTCTGCAGGCCGATCTGCTCTACAGCACGGTGGATGAAACCGGCGTTTGGCTCGAGGAGCCCGGCACCCGCTCGCCCTACGACGCCGAGGGAAACCCCCTCGCCGAAGGCAACCTCGCCTCGCGCCTGATGCACCGCTTCCGCCAGCTCCCCTACGCGAACGAATCCTTCGACTCCGCGATCAACTACCGCATCCAGCTCCTCGCCGCCGCCCGCGGCGGATTGGGCACCGATCAACGCCGCGACGTGGAGAAACTTTTCCGCGAAGCGCGCCCCCTGCTCGCCGCCCAGTTCGTGAAGGCGCAGCCGACGCCCGCCCCCACGCCCACCCCGGCCCCGGTTTACGAACCGCTGCCCGAGGGGGTGGGGGATGCCAGCCGCAAGGCGATCGAGGAGGCCCGCAAAGCCGCTCTGGAAGCGGAAAGCGCGCCCGACGCCACCAAAAAAGCGATCGAGGAGGCGATGAAAGCCGGAGAGGCGGACGCGGAGGAAACTCTCGACGCCACGCAAAAGGCGATCCGCGACGCGATGCGGGAAACGAGCACCGCCGAAGAGGAAAAGAAAAGCGAGTAGTCCGACCCGCCCGATCCCACGAAGCGCCAGGAGGGCTCTGCTTGTCAGAGCCGAACCGCTGTGTTTGCGCTGACCGCACCGGACCCGACAAAACCCGCGCGCCAGCGCCTTCGT
>CAZVPK010000168.1:0-5228 GCA_964628505.1 uncultured Chthoniobacter sp. | reverse complement strand
CCCGGTCAGGCCGCCTCCAACGAATGCAAAACCCGGTCGTTCCGCTCGCTTACTTCACCTCAAGCAACTCAACTTCGAAAATCAGCGTCTCGTCGGGCCCGATCACGCCGCCGGCGCCGCGGGGGCCGTAGGCGAGGTTCGAGGGTATGAAGAGTTTGATTTTCCCGCCGGGCTTGATGAGCTGCAGACCCTCGGTCCAGCCGCGGATCACGCCGTTGAGCGGAAACTCAATCGGCTCGTTGCGCTTGTAGGAACTGTCGAATTCCGTGCCGTCGAGCAGCGTGCCGCGATAGTTCACCTTCACGGTGTCCGTCGCTTTCGGAGCGGTTCCCTCTCCGGGCGCCTCGATGAGGTATTGCAAACCGCTCGCGGTTTGCTGGACGCCGGGTTTCTTTGCGTTTTCCGCCAGGAAGGCCTGGCCTTTTTCAAGTGCGGTTTGTGCCATGATGGTGTGTGTGGAAAGGAGCGCGAGCGCGGTCGCCGGAACGAGGAGGATTTTTTTCAACATCGGGCGCACGCTACCCTGCCGATCCGTGCCCGGCAATCGCATTCGGGCGGTGGCGGCGGCCCCGATCGCGCTTGCCTCGCGTTCGGTTCCGCGGATAAAAACCCGCTTCCATGAAGAATCTCCTCCCGTTCGCCGCCTGTGTTCTGGCCGCTTCGCTTCTTTCCTCCTGCACCACGATCACCGTGGATGCCCCTCAACCCGCCGAGCTGAGCCTCGGCCGCGGCTCGCGTGTGTCGATCGTTCCGGAGGCCGGTTCGGATTGCGGCGAACTCGCCCACGCGCTCTTCCAGCTTTTCGCCGGTCAGGGCTATTACCAACTCGTCGATCGCGCGAATCTCGGCGATGCGATCCAGGAGCGGAATTTCCAGCGCATGAGCTTCGTCGAAAACCGCACCAGCGGCCGCATCAAGGGCGTGGATGCCTTTATCTACCTGCAAGCCGAGGGCCTCTCCGGCTCGCAAAGCAACGCGAACACCTACACCTGGGACGGCAAAAGCGTCACCACCTACACCACAAAAACCACCGCCAACTACATCGCGAACTACCGCGCCGTCATGACCTCCTCCTCGCAGATCGCGGGCGGGCGGCGCATCGAACTCACCGATTCGCAATCCGCCTTCTCCGCGGACGGCTACCCGCCCGCTCCCGATCCCTACCCGATGATCGCCGCCATGAGGAACAAGGCCGCGCACCAGATTTTCCAAAGCCTCCACCCCAGCGTGCTGAAAATCCGCCGCGTGATCGGCGGCACCAAGAGCCTTGCGGCGAAACAGGCCGTCCGCCTTGCCAATGCCGGTCTCTGGGCCGAAGCCGTCGCCGCCGCCGAACAGGGCGTCCGTGAAATGCCCGCCGATCCCGAAGCCCGCTACATCCTCTCCGTGGTCTACCAGGGCACCGGCCGCTACGCCGATGCCGACAAGGTTCTCCGCGAACTCGTCGCCATGTCGCCGAACGGCAAATACGCAATCGCCATCCGCGAGAACCAGGCCGTGTGGCAAAACGCCGCCCGCTTCCAGCAACAAATGTGATGCTCCGCCAAGGCTTGCTTCCGACACTCCTCGCGGTTCTCGCCGCCGCCTGCCCCCTCCAGGCCAAAAACCCCACGCTGGCCGTGATCACCGAGGATCTCGGCGGCGGAGTCGGCGAAGGTGGAATCGAAATGGTCGAATCCCTCGCGGAGGCCGGCATCTCCCGCGCCCCGGGCATCACGCTCATCAGCCGGCGGCACCTCGAAAAAATCCTCGCCGAGCAGGGCCTCGCCTACAGCAATCTCGTCAACGACCGCGCCCGCCTCGGCCGCCTCGCCGGGGCCGACATCCTGCTTGTGGTAAGCATCGCCAAAAACAACATCACCCGGTCCCGCGACAGCGTGAGCGCCTATGGAATGACCGAGACCACCGTTCGCAGCCACAGCGACGCCGCCATCTCCGTGCAGGCCCTCGAGGTCGAGAGCGGCCGCATCCTCGCCCGGCGCCAATTCGCCAAGCGCAACGCCGGGAACCGCCGCGCCCTCGACGACTGTGCCGCCCAGATGGAATCCGCCCTCGAGAAAATGACCTTCGACACCCTCGCCAGGGACGCCGTCCTGCCGCGCCACAAGGTCGTGATCAAGCCGACCGCCAACGGCGCCGACCTCAACGGACTCGACCTCTTCATCGACGGGAATTTTATCGGCAACACCCCCATCACCACCGATGTCGAGGAGGGCGTTCGCGAGGTGTCCCTCCGAAAAGGCGCAAACACCCTTTGGAACAACCGCGTCCAAATCCTCAAGGAAGTCTGGCTCACCCCCGATCTCGGCAATTGATGTTCGCGACGTTTTGATTTGGCACTTTTTCCGGAACGTGGATTGTTCGTCGTGCCATGAGCGCCCCGTTTTTTTTCCCAGCCGCCTTGCGGACATTGGCCGCGATGGCCCTTGCCGCCTGGCTCCCGAAGCTCTCCGCCGATGAGACGATGAAAAAGGAATTTGTCCCCGACTGGGCCAAGGATGCCGTGTGGTATCAGATTTTCCCCGAGCGGTTCCGCAACGGCGACCCGTCGAACGATCCGACCAAGGCCGACATCGAGGGAGCCTATCCCAACGCGCCCCATCTCCCGTGGCGAATCCATCCCTGGACGTCGGACTGGTATGCGCGGCAGGATTACGAGAAGGGCCTCCGAATGCCGTTCAACGCCTTTGTCCAGAGGCGGCGCTACGGCGGCGACCTCCAAGGCATCCTCGACAAGCTCGACTACCTCCGCGATCTCGGCATCAACGCCATCTACCTCAACCCGGTGTTCGACTCTCCCTCGTCCCACAAATACGACGGCATGAGCTTCCACCACATCGACCCGAATTTCGGCCCCGACCCCGCGGGCGACCGCGAATTGATCGCCAAGGAAAATCCCGGCGACCCCTCGACCTGGGTCTGGACCTCCGCCGACAAGCTCGCGCTCGAATTGATCAAACAATGCCACGCGCGCGGCATCCGCGTGATTTTCGACGGCGTCTTCAACCACATGGGCGTCCGCAGCTGGCCCTTCCTCGATGTCCTGGAGAACCAGCAGGCCTCACCCTACGCCGATTGGTTCATCGTCAAATCCTGGCGCGACGACAAGGGTGCCAAGTTCGACTACTCCGGCTGGTTCGGCCACAAAACCCTGCCCGAATTCCGCGAGGACGACGACGGAATCGTCGAGGGCCCGCGCGACTACATTTTCGCCGCGACCCGGCGCTGGATGGACCCGAACGCCGACGGCGATCCCTCGGACGGCATCGATGGCTGGCGGCTCGATGTGGCGTTTTGCGTCGGGCATCCGTTCTGGAAAAAATGGCGCAAGGTCGTGAAGGGCGTGAATCCCGACGCCTACATCACCGCCGAGCTCATCGACCCCGTGCCGGAGTTGAAGCCCTACCTCGAAGGCGATGAATTCGACGCGGTGATGAACTACAACTTCGCCTTCGCCTCCTCGGATTACTTCGCCGACGAGAAGACGCGCATTCCGACAAGCGAGTTCGACCGCCGCTTGCGCGAATTGCGCGAGGCGTTTCCCGCCGGAGTCGCCGAGGTGCAGCAGAACCTCTTCGGCAGCCACGACACCGACCGCATCGGGTCCCACATTGTGAACCGCGACAAGGAGCACGCCTCGAACTGGGAGGCCTACTTCCAATTCTCCAAGGCCGAAAGCGGCCAATACGACCCCCGCAAGCCGACACCCGCCGAACTCGAATCGCAAAAACTTTTCGCCGTTCTTCAAATGACCTACGTCGGCGCCCCCATGATCTACTACGGCGACGAGGTCGGAATGTGGGGCGCCAACGATCCCGACTGCCGCAAGCCGATGGTCTGGGACGATCTGGTTTACGAGGACGAGGCCACGAACTTCGACGGCTCGCCGAAAGAGGTTCCCGACAAGGTGGAGGTGAACCGCGAATTGCTCGCGCACTACAAGAAACTCGTCGCCCTACGCAACTCGCTGCCCTCCCTCCGGCGCGGCTCGTTCGAAACCGTGCTCGTCGATGACGAAAAACAACTCTACGGCTTCCGCCGCCAGTTCGGGGACGAGGAGGTGCTCGTCGTCCTCAACAACTCCAACTTGGCCCGAAGCGCCCCGATGAAGGCGGACGGCGACTGGACCGACCGCTGGAACGGCGGCGGCGTCTCCGCGGTCGACGGCATGTTGACGCCCGAGTTGCCGCCCCGCGGGGCCGCGATTCTCGTGCGAAACCGATAGGCGCCGCCACGCCGCGCCCGGTTGGTTTTTCTCTGGCTTGCCGGCGTCGATGTCGTCTACCTTCGACCCATGGAAATTTCCTCCGCCTCCACAGCCCCCGAAACGGGAACCAGCGCGCGCCTCGCCGGGAAATACCTCACCTTTTCCCTTGCGAACGAAGCCTACGGCATCCCCGTGCTGAAGGTGCGCGAGATCATCACCATGCTCCACATCACGATGGTTCCCCAGATGCCGCCGTATGTGAAAGGCGTGATCAACCTCCGCGGAAAAGTGATTCCCGTCATCGACCTCCGCACCAAACTCGGCCTTGCCGAAGCGCAGATCACAGACAACACCTGCATCGTCGTCGTCCAACTCGCCATGCCCGGCGGCGAGGTCAAGCACATCGGATTGATTGTCGATGCCGTGGAGGAGGTCACCAACGTCGCCGCCGAGGATATCGAACCCGCCCCCGATTTCGGCGGCGCCATCTCGGTCGAATACATTCTGGGCATGGCGAAAATCAAAGGCGTGGTCAAAAGCCTGCTCGACATCGACAAGGTCGTCTCCGCCGAGGAAATCCGTCCCGTCTCCGAAGCCGCCTGACGCCCCGCACCGCGGCTCCCGTCGCTGGCGGGCCAACCCCGGAACGCCTCGCCCCGCATCCGCCCCCGCCCGGCGCCCTCCCCTCATCGCTCAGATGCGGGACCACACGCCCACCCCAGTCCCGACAGATCAAATCCTACAATTAAAATCACCGATCGGTAATTTTAATTGTCAGAGCGAAACGACCGGAAACGGCGGGTAGGCCAGCTGGACCGGTGCATTATTGCTGAGGCGAAGGCTTTCGAGTGCGGATCGCAAGGCAAGCGGGGTGCGATTGAGAGGTAGAGGTATCGACAATTATTTTCACCGATCGGTGATTTTAATTGTCAGAGCGTAATGAACGGAAACGGCGGGTAAGCTAGTTGGACCGGTGCATTATTGCTGAGGCGAAGGCTTTCGAGTGCGGATCGCAAGGCAA
>CAZVPK010000167.1:0-5375 GCA_964628505.1 uncultured Chthoniobacter sp. | reverse complement strand
GCGCGGCAGCGCCTTTCGAAAACCGAAGGTAGGGACGCCTCGCCGAGGGGTCCCATGGCAAGGGGTCAGTAGGGCAAGGGGTCAGTCCCGCGTATTATCGCTTTTTTTCCGGCCAGCATGGATGCCGCGGCATGTCGAGGGGACTGGTGTTTCGGTCCGCAGGCCGTTAGTATTGCCGCCGCTTTTCGAACCATGAAAAAAATCCTCCCCCTCCTCGTTTGCCTCGCCGCCGCCGGTTTGAACTTGGCGGCCCAGGATGCCGCCACGCTGCCCGCCGCGCCGCTCTTCGAGCGGGAGACCTTGACCGGGGAGTGGTTCGGCAACCGGCCGCTGATCGAGGAGCGGGGGATTTCCCTCTTTGCCAGCTACACCGCCGAGGTCTGGGGCAACACCTCGGGCGGGTTGAAGCGCGGCGCGGTTTACACCGGGCTTCTGACCTTCGGCGCGGAGGGGGATTTGGAAAAACTCGCCGGCTGGCACGGCGGCTCCGTGGGCACGACCTGGCTCTGGCTCTCCGGCCGCGACGCCAGCGAGGATCTCGTGGGAAATTTTCTCACCGTCTCGAACATCGCGGGCTTCAATACGCTTCGGATGATGGAACTGTGGTTCCAGCAAAACCTCCTCGAGGACAAAATTTCCCTGCGCGTCGGGAACATCACGGCGGATTCGGAATTTCTGGTCAGCGACTATGGCGGCCTGTTTGTGAACGCCGCCTTCGGTTGGCCCGCGCTGACCTCGATGAACATGGCGGGCGGCGGCGCGGCCTATCCGGTGGGGGGGCTCGGGGCGCGCCTGCTTGTGGAGCCGGCCGAGTGGCTGACCTTCCGCTCCGGGGTGTTTCTCACCAACCTGTTGCCCCAATCGGTGAACCGCTCCGGATTCCGCTGGGACCTCACCGCCAAGCAGGCGGTGACCTGGATGACCGAACTGGCCTTCTCCCACGGCGGCGACGATTCCCCGCTCCCGCCGGGATTTGTGAAGGCCGGGATGTGGCTCCAGACGGGCGCGGAGACCGATGTGTTGAATCCCGACAGCACTTCCCCGAACACCGGATTCTACCTTCTCGCGGACCAGATGGTCCTGCCCGAGGGCGAGGAGTCCGACCAGGGCCTCGGGGTTTTCGCGGGAACCGGCTTCACGCCCGCCAACCGCAATGCGGTGGATTTTTACCTGAACTCGGGGGTCACCTACAAAGGCCTCGTCCCCGGTCGAGACGACGACACCTGCGGAGTGGCCTTCGGCCTCGCCAGCCCGAGCCGGGGAGCGGATGCGATCCTTCGCGACGAGGGCCAGTCGCCGCAGGCCGCCGAGATGGTTTTGGAGGCCACCTACCAATGCGTGCTCACGCCGTGGTGCTTTGTGCAACCCGATGTGCAATACATCATCCACCCCGGCGCCGCCTCGGACCTCTCGAACGCCTTCGTGGTCGGCGCGCGCTTCTCGGTGGTTTTTTGAAAACGCCCGGTCGGCCCTCCCCGGGCGAACGGCGGACGCGCTCCCCGGGACCTTCGCGCGAAGCCGGTCTCTCTTCTCATGGAGACCAAAAACTTTCGGCTATTGGGATCAAATGTTGTTGCCGAGGAAGGTGTGGATGCCGCACTCGCTTTTGTCGAAGCCGGTCCAGCGGCCGGCGCGTTCGCTTTCGCCTTCGGCGACGGGGCGGGTGCAGGGGCGGCAACCGATCGAGCGGTAGCCTTGCGCGGCGAGGGCGTTGACGGGGAGGTTGTGCTCCTTGATGTAGGATTGGACCTGCTCGCGGGTCCAGGCGGCCATGGGGTTCAGCTTGATGATGTAGCGGTCGCGCAGGACATCGAAGTGGTAGAGTTCGACGATGCGGGTGTTTTCGCGCGATTCGTTTTGCTGGCGGCGGACACCGGTGATCCAGACATCGAGGGTGGCGAGTTTTTTTTGGAGGGGAATGACCTTGCGGAGGGAGCAGCAGAGGTCGGGTTGGGATTTCCAGAGTTCCGGGCCGAGGTCGACAGCTTGTTGCTCGACGGTTTGCTCGGGGTGGAGGGATTCGATGGCGATGCCGAGGCGTTGCTCGATGTCGGATTTGAGCGCGAGGGTTTCGGGGAAGAGGAGGCCGGTGTCGATGGTGAAGACGGGGAAGCGGAAGCCGTTCGTGATGGCGGTGTGCATGGCGACGAGGCCGGCGCCTTGGAAGCTGGTGCCGATGGCGGCGCGCTCGCCGTAGGTGTCCCATGCCCAGGCGAGGATGTCGCGGAGCGGGGCGGATTCGAATTCGTCGGCCTTTTGCCGGACCATGTCGCGGTCTTGGAGCGAGGGCATGGGGTTAGGCGGTTGGATTAACGATTCGGCCCGCGGGGCGCGTGCCGATGCGCCCGAGGCGGGCGCGGTCCCCGGGACGGATTTGTGTTTTGGCTCCGCTCAAAGCGATCGAGCGGCTTCGACGACTTTCGCGGCGGTGATGCCGAGTTGTTCCATCACGATGTTGCCCGGGGCGCTGAGGCCGAAGCGGTCGATGGCGACGGTTTTGCCGTCGAGGCCGACATAGCGGAACCAGGGATCGGAAATGCCGGCCTCGATCGAGACGCGTTTGCGGCAGGATTTCGGCAGGACGGATTCCTTGTAGTCCGCGCTCTGGGCCTCGAAGCGTTCGAAGCAGGGCATGGAGACGACGCGGGCGCCGGCGCCGAGTTCCTCGGCGGCTTTGATGGCGTGCTGGAGTTCGCTGCCGCTGGCGAGGAGGAGGAATTCGAGTTTGGCGGTTTCTTTTTTGGCGATGTAGCCGCCTTGGAAAACGCCCTCGCGCCGGGTGGCGACGGGAATCTGATTGAGGGTCGGCAGATTCTGGCGCGAGAGCACGAGCATGGTCGGGCCGTTGGTTTTTTGGAACGCGGCGGCGAAGGCTCCGGCGGTTTCCTCGGGGTCGGCGGGGCGGATCACATCGAGGCCTGGAATGGCTCGGAGGGCGGCGACGGTTTCCACGGGTTCGTGCGTGGGGCCGTCCTCGCCGACGCCCACGGAGTCGTGGGTGAAAATGTAAACGGTGGGCAGATGCGAGAGCGCGGCGATGCGGATCGAGGGGCGTCCGTAATCGCTGAAGACAAGAAAGGTCGCTCCGCTGGCACGGAAGATTCCGTCGTAGGCGATGCCATTCATGATGCCGCACATGGCGTGCTCGCGGATGCCGAAATGGATATTGCGGCCGGAGTGGTTGGCGCGGTTGAAGTCTCCGCCGTCCTGGATGTAGTTGAGAGTGGAGCCGTGGAGATCGGCGCTGCCGCTGACGATGAGCGGCATGGCGGCGCAGACGGGTTGGAGGACTTCGGAGCCGGCTTTGCGCGTGGCGATGTTCACCGAGGGGTCGAACGGCGGGATGGCGGCGAGGAGGTCGGGGGTTTTCCCGGAGAGGGCGTCGTCGAGCTCCTTGGCGAGTTCGGCGTTGGCGGAGCGCCAGGCGGTGTAGGTTTTTTCCCATGCGGCATGGGCGGCCGCGAGTTCGGCGCGGTGTTTTTCGAAATAGGCGCGGGTTTCGGGCGAGACGAAAAAGGTCTCGTCAGGCAGGCCGAGGGCCTTGCGGGAGGCGGCGACGAATTTCACGCCGGCCTCGCCGTGGGCCTTGTTGGTGCCGCTGACCTCGGGAATGCCTTTTCCGATGAGGGTCTTCGCGATGACGAGCTGGGGCTTGCCGCTCGCGGTGGATTTCGCCTTGGCGATGGCGTTGGCGATTTCGTGGAGGTCGTGGCCGTCGATCTGCTGGACCTCCCAGCCGTAGGCGGTGTAGCGCGCGGCGGTGTCCTCGCTCTGCGTGACGGGCGCCATGGCGTCGAGCGTCACATTGTTGGAATCGTAAATGAGGATGAGGTTGTCGAGGCCGAGGTGGCCGGCGAGGGCGCTGGCCTCCTGCGCGACGCCCTCCTGGAGGCAGCCGTCGCCGGCGAGGGCGATGACATGGTGGTCGAAAATTTTGTGGGTCGGGGTGTTGAAGCGGGCCTCGGCCATTTTGGCGGAGATGGCGAAGCCGACGGCGTTCGACACACC
Source organism: uncultured Chthoniobacter sp. (assembly GCA_964628505.1). Lineage (GTDB taxonomy): Bacteria > Verrucomicrobiota > Verrucomicrobiia > Chthoniobacterales > Terrimicrobiaceae > UBA967. Next base: position 1,367 of record CAZVPK010000167.1, on the reverse strand, counting down.
CTGGCCGAGCGGGCCGGTGGTGGCTTCGACGCCCGGTGTTTCGTGGAACTCCGGATGGCCGGGGGTGATGCTGTGGAGCTGGCGGAAGTTTTTGAGATCGTCCATCGACACCGCGTAGCCCGCGAGGTGGAGCCAGCCGTAGAGGAACATGCTGCCGTGGCCGGCGGAGAGGACAAAGCGGTCGCGGTTGAGCCAGCGCGGCTCGGCGGGGTGGTGGGACATCGCCGCGCCGAAGAGGACGGCGCCGATGTCGGCGGTTCCGAGCGGGAGGCCGAGGTGGCCGGATTTGCATTTGGCGATGGCGTCCATCGCGAGTCCGCGGGCGTCGCGGGCGGCGAGTTCGAGAGAAGCGGTGTCGAGGGTCATGGGTTGGATGTTGAGTTCGCTAGAAAACCCTGCGCGCCGCGGGATGGCAAGCCGCGTCGGGGTTTTCCCGTTGCCGCCACTTGTCAATCCGGCGCGGCCGACTTTAGTCTTGGCGCGTGGCCGATCTCCCCGAAAAAACGACCCCTGCCGTCGAGGCGGAGGGCGATGCGCCCCGGAATGCCCGGCCGGCATTCGGGAGCGACCTGGCCGTGCTGGCCAGGGCGCTCGAGGACGCCGAGGCCGCGCGCCGGGAGGCCGAGGAGGCGAATCGCGCCAAGAGCGCCTTCCTTGCCAACATGAGCCACGAGCTCCGCACCCCGCTCAACGCCATCATCGGCTACAGCGAGATGCTCGCCGAGGAGGCGGTCGAATCCAAAAACTCCGCCGCCGCCGGGGATCTCGAAAAAATCCGCCAAGCCGCCCTCCACCTGCTGGCGCTCGTCAACGACCTGCTCGACCTGTCGAAAATCGAGGCCGGCAAGGTGGATCTTCGTTTCGAATCCTTCGACCTCGGGGAGTTGCTGGACGAGCTGGACCGGACCCTGCGCCCTCTCTCCGAAAAAAACTCCAACCGTTTCGAAATCACGGCGGCGGGTCCTCCGGGGCGGATGCGCAGCGACCCGGCCCGCCTCCGGCAAATCCTGTCGAACCTTCTCGACAACGCGTTCAAATTCACAACCGGAGGCGAGGTCGCGCTGCGCGTCGAGCGCTTCGCCGGGCCCGGCGGAGACCGCGTTCGCTTCGCGGTGAGCGACACAGGCATCGGAATCGACGCCGCCCATCTCGAGAGGATTTTCGAGGCGTTCACCCAGGCCGACACCTCCTCGACGAGAAAATACGGCGGCACGGGAATGGGGCTCGCCATCTCGCAAAGGTTCTCGCGAATGCTCGGTGGCGACATCCACGTTTCCAGCGAGCCGGGCCGGGGTTCGACCTTCGCGCTGGAACTGCCCTGCCAGACTCCCGGCGGGTCGGGCGGGTAGGCCGGGACTGGATTTTCA
>CAZVPK010000166.1:0-5519 GCA_964628505.1 uncultured Chthoniobacter sp. | reverse complement strand
TGGGTCATGAGACGAGAGGCTCGGTCTCGATGGTTTCTGGTAGAACCTCTGCGGCGGCGGTTGCCTCTTCGCTGGCGAGGTTTTCGGATTTTCCGAGGGCCTTGGCGACACTCTCGCCGGATTTCGCAGCGTCGTCTGTTTTGCCGCTGAAGCGGACGCTGACGAGTTTGCTGACGCCGTGTTCCTCCATGGTCACGCCGTAGAGCATGTCGGCGCGGGAGATGGTGCGCTTGTTGTGGGTGATGGTGACGAACTGGCTCTGGTCCACGAAGCGGTCGAGGATTTTGATGAATCGGGTGATGTTCGACTCGTCGAGCGGGGCGTCCATTTCGTCGAGGACGCAGAACGGGCTCGGCTTGACCATGTAGATGGCGAAGAGGAGGGAGACGGCGGTCATGGTGCGCTCGCCGCCGGAGAGGAGGCTGACGCTCTGGAGTTGCTTGCCGGGGGGCTTGGCGATGATCTCGATGCCGCATTCGAGGGGATCGTTCTCGTCAACGAGCATGAGGTTCGCGCGGCCGCCGCCGAAGAGTTCCGTGAACATGAATTGGAAGTTCTCGCGGATTTTTTCGAATGTCTCGGCGAAGAGGGCCTTCGTGGTGTGGTTGATTTTCGAGATGACCTCCAGGAGTTCGGCTTTTGACGAAACAAGGTCGGCATTTTGCTTTTCGAGGAAGATGTAGCGCTGTTCGAGTTCGTCGTATTCCTGAATGGCCTCCATGTTGACCGGGCCCATGGAATCGATGCGCTCGGTGAGTTCGGCGACGAGTTCCTCGATGCGGTCCCAGGGAATGCCCTCGCCTTCGGCGGGCATGGGAACCGGCTCGGCGCCGTGTTCAACGGCTTCGGCGGGTTGGTCGGGGGAGTCGGCGGGTTGTGTCGTGTCGGTTTGCCCGCGTTTGTTCCGCTCGCGGAGGGCGACCATGAGGGCGTAGGAATCGGGTTCGAAGGCCTCCAGATCTGTCTGGTAGCGCCGCGAGACGTGGTCGCGGATGTTTTCCATGCGCATCTCGGTCTGGGCGATGCGGACCTCGATGCGGCTGCGCTGGTCTTGCAGGGTGGCGAGTTGCTGGCGGGCGGAGCGCAGGGCGGACTCGATGGCGTCGGCGCTTTCGCTGACTTCCGAGCGTCTGGCGAGCACGGTGGCGAGGGCGGCTTCGCTGGATTCGAGTTCGGCGCGCCATTCCCCGATAGAGATGTCGAGCGAGGCGTTTTCGGCGGCGAGGCTGTCGATGCGTGATTCGTAATTCGAAATATCCACTCGGCGGGCGTCGAGGAGTTCGTTGAGTTCGATGATGCGGGCAGCCATGGGTCCGCGCTGGCGGTGGAGGCCTTCCTGTTGCTGGCGCTCGGTGGCGACACGGACGCGGATTTCGTTGAGGGCGTCGGATGCCGCGCTTTCGCGTTCGCGCACGACTTGGATGCGGGCCTCGCTCTCGGAGCGGCCGGCGCGGAGGGAATCGATGGTGCATGTCGACTCGGCGATGCGGGATTCGAGTTCGCCGAGTTGCGCAAGGCTTCCGCGGAGGCCCTCCTCGATATTCATGGCTTCGCGCTGGAACGAGGCACGCTTGGCTTCGAAGTCGGCAAGTTGGCGTTCCGCGTGGCGGCGCTCGTTGTCCACCGAGGCGGATTCGATCTGTGCCGCCTGCATCGATTCGCGGGCGAGTTTAAGGCGTTCGGTCGCCTGATCCATGGCGGCGACGGCGGCGGACTTCGTGGCAGCGAGGGATTCGATTCTGGCCATTGCGGAGGCGAGTTCGCCCTCGAGTTCGGTGATCTGGATTTTTCGGTGGAGGGTGGATTGGCCGGTGTTCTCGCCGGTGGCCCCGCCTTGGATGATGCCGGCTTGGCCGATAAATCCGCCGTCCAGCGAGGCGAAGGAGAAGGCTTGGTGTTCGGAGCGGAGGCGGATGGCGGTTTCGAGGGTGTCGACGATGAGGACATCGCGCAACAAGGTGCGCGCCAATACGGCACCCTCGCCTTCGCCTTGGACGATTTCCGAGGCGCGGCCGAGGGCTCCGAAGGGGAGGGTGGAAGTCGCTTGGGGCGTCTGTTGCGAGACTCCAGAAGAAATCCACTCGGTGGGGATAATGGCGGCGCGGCCGAGTTTTTTTCCCGTGAGGGTGGCGAGGGCGGCTTCGGCAACGCTCGAATCCTTGAAGACAACGGCCTGGAGAGCAGTGCCCAAGGCGGCTTCAATCGCTGCGATGAAGCGTTCCTCGACGCGGATGTGCTGGGCCACGGTGCCTTTGAGAGCGGCTTGGAAAAAGGACGGATTGTCGAGGCCCTTGAGGACGGCTTGGGTCCCCTCGTCGAGGCCTTCGCCTTGTTCCTGGAGTTGGCGGAGGATTTCGAGTCGGGACTCGATGCCCGCCGCTTCCTTGCCGGCGGTGTTGAGGATGGCCTCGGTGTCTTGGCGTTGGAGCTGGGCGGTCTCGTGGTCCGCCATGGCGGAGGAGGTCTCGGCCTGGGCATGCTCGAGCGCGAGGTGGGCCGCTTCGGAGCGGCGCTTGAGTTCCTCGAGGCCGGCGGAGATCGACGCCGTCTCGCGGGTGGCGGATTCGATTTCGTTTTGGAGCAAATGGAGGCGCGTCTCTCCGGATTCGCGGCGGCTGGTGGCGCTGGTGATTTCCCCGCGCAGGGAGTTCAGGCGCGCCTCGGCATGGGAGAGTTCGTTGGTTTGCGAGGTGAGTTCGCGCTCCGCGGCGACGCGTTCCTCGCGCACGGAATTCAAGCGCGCGACGTGCTCGTCGAGGGTCTCCTGATGCGTGCGGAGGCTCTCGATCATTTGCTGGAGCAGGGTGTCGGTCTGCTCGATCTGTTCCTGCTGGGTGCGGATTTTTTCCTCCGCTTGGGCGATATCCAAGCGGTGGCGGTCGATGAGCGCGGTGGCCTCTGTCGTGCGCTCGTGGTTGGTCGAGATTCTGTTCTCGGCCGAAAAGATGCGGTTGCGGAGGGTTTGCATGCCGTCGCGAACGGCGGCCGCCTCGGTTTCGAGTTCCTGGAGGGTTTGGCGGAACCCGGCGAGTTCGGCTTCCTGCTGGGCGATCTCGACCTCGTGGATCTGTCGGGCGTCCTCGCCCTGACCCAATTGCTGGCGCAGGTCGTCGAGTTCGGTGGAGAGGGAGCGGTAGGTCTTGTGGGAGATGTGCGTGTCGAACACGCGGAGGTCTTGGAGGATCGACTGGTAGCGGCGCGCCTTGGCCGCTTGGCGTTGGAGGGAACCGATCTGGCGTTTGACCTCCTTGATGATGTCCTGGACTCGAACGAGGTTCGACTCGGTGTATTCGAGTTTGCGGAGGGCTTCTTTTTTCTGGGCCTTGAATTTCGTGATGCCGGCGGCTTCTTCGAAAATGGCGCGGCGGTCCTCGGGGCGGTTGCTCAGAATCTGGTCGATCTTGCCCTGCTCCATGATCGAGTAGGCGCTGCGGCCGATGCCGGTGTCCATGAAGAGTTGGTGGATGTCGCGCAGGCGGCAGGGGGTTTTGTTAAGGAAATACTCGCTCTTGCCGTCGCGGTGGACGCGGCGGGTGATGCGGACCTCGTTCCACTCGGTGCCGAGTTCCTTTTCGCACTCGGAAAAGGTCATCGACACCTCGGCCATGCCCAGCGCCGGACGGCTGTCGGTGCCGCTGAAAATGACATCCGCCATTTCCCCGCCGCGGAGGGCTTTGGCGGATTGCTCGCCGAGAACCCAACGCATGGCATCGAGGACGTTCGACTTGCCGCAGCCGTTTGGCCCGACGATGGCGGTGACGCCGCGGTGGAAGTTGAGGACGGTTTTGGCGGCGAAGGATTTGAAGCCGATGATTTCCAGGGATTGCAGATACATGGGAGACCGGATAAAGACGTCTCGAAAGCGTAAAACCCGAGGGGGGTGCGACAAGAAAAAAATACCATATCCAGCGTATGGCCTCCCTCACGACCACAAGATATTGAATATTTATGAAAAATGATCCGCGGGTTGAGGAGTTGATGGAGTTTGTCCGAATCCCCAGCGTGTCCGCGCAGAGCGGTCATCGAGAGGACATGAAAACGTGCGCCGATTGGCTGGTGGGCAAATTCCAGCGGATGGGATTGGATGCGCGAGCGGAATCCACGCCCGGCTACCCGGTGGTGGTGGCGAAATCGCCTCGCGATCCCGCAAAGAAGACGGTCTTGATTTACGGACACTATGATGTGCAACCAGCTGATCCGTTGAATCTTTGGACATCGCCGCCCTTCGATCCGGTGATTCGTAACGGGCGGATTTTCGGTCGGGGAGCATCGGACAACAAAGGGCAAATCCTCGCGCATATCCTCGGGGTTGAGGAGGCGCTCGCCGAGGGGGAACTTCCTGTGAATGTGGTCTTTCTGATCGAAGGTGAAGAGGAGGTTGGCAGCAAGCATCTTGGGGTGTTTCTGGAAACGCACCGGGAGGAGTTGGCGTGTGACGCGATCGCGATTTCCGACACCGGCATGGCGGCGGAGGGGTATCCGACCTTGAGTTACGCGCTGCGCGGGATTGCAACCATGGAAGTGCGGGTCAAAGGGCCTGCGATGGATTTGCATTCCGGCATCTACGGCGGCGCGGTGGCGAACCCGGTGACGGCGGCGGCGCGGTTGGTGGCGACACTGCATGAAAACGACGGGCGTGTGGCGATCGAGGGGTTCTACGATGCGGTGCAGCCGATGGCGCCATGGGAGCGCGAGGCGGCGAAGGAATCGCCGGTGAGCGACGAGGCGATCGCCGCGCAGGCCGGCGTGAAGGTATTGGCTGGGGAGGCGGGGTATTCCGCGGTCGAGCGCATCGGCGCCCGGCCGACGGCCGAGATCAACGGGTTCGGCGGCGGGTATCAAGGTGAGGGCAGTAAAACGGTGTTGCCTGCGGAGGCGTTTTTCAAGGTGTCGTTCCGCCTCGTGCCCGATCAGCATCCCGATGCGGTGCTGGCGATGGCGCGGCGGCATTTTGAGAAACACTGCCCGGCGGGAGTGACATTGGAGATGACCGACGGGCATGGCGGGGAGGCGTTTTTCTTGGATCCCATGCAGCCGGCGGGCAAGGCTGCGCAGCGGGCGCTGGAACAGGTTTTTGGAAAAAAACCCGCCCTAACGCGCGAGGGGGGCTCGATTCCGATTCTCACCGAATTCCAGCGGACGCTGGGGCAACCGGCGTTGTTGCTCGCGCTGGCGTCGCCGGATTGCCGGGCGCACGCGCCTGACGAGAATTTTCCCGTGGAGAATTTCTTCTTGGGAATCCGCCTCAACAAGGCGTTGCTGCGGGAGTTGGCAAACGGTTAGGAGCAGCAGCCGCCGGGATTGCAGCCGCAGCCGCCTTGGTCGGTGACGGTGCCGGGCAGTTCCTCCTCGGTCGAGATGAGAATGGTGTCGAGTTGGATTTGCTGGAGGGAGAGTTGCTCCTTGGCTTGCTGGAGAAGGCCGAGGGCGAGTGGGCTTGGCTGGTGGCGGGTGCGGAGCTGGATTTCCACGGGCTTGCCGAGGAATTGGGGAAACGCCTCGGCCATTTCTCCGTCGAG
>CAZVPK010000165.1:2612-5542 GCA_964628505.1 uncultured Chthoniobacter sp. | reverse complement strand
CGCCAGCAAAAAATCCGAAACCATCAAAATCCCCATCGGCAAAATCCACCCGATCGCCCCCGGCAGCAAAAACGCCCCGCAGACCGCCATCGCCGTCACCGGCGCGAAATTCGGCAACTCCGGCAAAAACGCCGCGCGCACGACCCGGAACCCCGCCAGGAGGGCGATGCAAATTCCCACCGCCAGCACCGCACGGAAGCGGCCATCGGACAATCCACCGTTCAAATTCATCGGGGAGCATCTAATCCCCCGCCGCATTCCATCGCAAGCCGCGATGTGTGTTCGAGCGAACCGCCGCCGGCGGGCCATTTTCGCGCGAAGCGCGGCCCGTCAGCCCAAAGCCGAGCGGATTTTTTCCGCGATCGATTGAAAAACCTCCGCCGCCGCGCTGCCGGGATGGGCCTCCACGGCCGGACGCCCGGTATCGCCCGCCTCGCGCACCAGCGGCTCGATCGGCACTTCGCCCAGCAACGGAACCTGCAGCCTCGCCGCCTCGCGCGCGCCGCCGCCCGTTCCAAAGATGTCGTAGCGCCTCCCGTCGCCCGGACACTGAAAGAAGCTCATGTTTTCGACGATTCCGAGAATCGGGACATTCGTCTTGCCGAACATCGAGACCGCCTTGCGCGCATCGATCAACGCCACTTCCTGCGGCGTTGTCACAATCACCGCGCCCGACAACGCCACGGTTTGCACAATCGTCAACTGGATGTCGCCCGTTCCCGGCGGCAGGTCGAGGACGAGAAAATCCAAGTCGCCCCAGGCGACCTGACGCAGGAATTGCTGGGTGTATCGAGTGACCATCGGCCCGCGCAGAACGGCGGGCGAGCCGTCGTCGAGCAGGAATCCCATCGACATCAAGGCCACGCCATGGCGCTCGATGGGAATGATTCGATTTTCGTCGTCCGCCGTGGGCCGTTCGTTCGCCCCGCCGAACATCAACGCGATGCTCGGCCCGTAAATGTCGCAATCGCACAAGCCCACCTTCGCCCCGGATCGGGCCAAGCCCAGGGCGAGATTCGCGGCGACGGTCGACTTCCCCACCCCGCCCTTGCCGCTCGCCACGGCGATCACGTGGCGAACGCCCTCGATTCTCTGCGCCCCGACCGAACCCGCCGGAGCCTGCGCGGGCGCCTGGATGTCGATTTTCACCTCGACACGGCCCGCGCCGGGAATCGACTTCAGCGCCGCCACGGCATCGAACTGGATTTTTTTCGCCACCGCCGTGTCGTTGGTCGACAGCACCAATTGCACCTCGATATCGCCGCCCTCCACCGAGGCCCCCCGCAACAGGCCGAACGAAACGATGTCGCGCGAGAAGCCGGGGTATTTCACGGCGCCGAGCGCCTGTCGGATGGTGTCTTGGTTGATCGATGACATGGCGGGGAGATTAAACCCCGCCGACGCCCCGGCAAGATTGTTGGGAACCGGATCGCTCCGCGGGCGCGCCGTTCAACTCGCGACGTCGACCAAAAGCGCCGTGGTGTTGTCGCGACCCGAGGCCTCGAGCGCCTGCCGAACCAGTTCCCGGGCGGGTTCGGGGCGGCGCTCGCGGAGGAATTCCTCCACCCGCGCGTCATAGAGGCCGTCGGTGACTCCATCCGTGCAAAGCAGAAAACGGTCGCCCGGCCGAAGCCCCACCGCGCCGACCTGCGGGTCCACGAATTGATGCCCGCCGCCGAGGGATTTTTGCAGCACGTTCCGCCGGGGATGGGTTTTGGCCTCGCGCTCGTTGAGTTCGCCGTTGCGGAAAAGCCAGCCCACGTGGGTGTCGTCGTGGGTCAACTGCCGCATCGGGCCGTCATGCGGCAGGTAATAAATCCGGCTGTCCCCGACATGGCCGAAATACATCCACTCGGGCGTGAACCAGCACAGGCTGAGCGTGGCCCCCATGCCGCGGCACTCCTCGTAGCAGGAACCCAGATAGACCAGCGCGCGGTGGATCTCGACGAAGAGTTCCTGCAACACATCCTCGAACCCGCTGGAAAGCCCCATCGCATTCTGCCGAAAAAGCGGGGGCAGGATTTTCGTGGCCTTCTCGACCGTGATCCGGCTCGCGAACTCGCCCGCCATCGCCCCGCCCATCCCGTCGCTCACCGCAAAAACAAAATCCGACACCCCGCATTCGGCCTCGCCGATTTTTCCCAAATACCGCACGCCGGTGGAATCAATGATCAATCCGAGGAAAGAGTCCTCGTTGTTTTTGCGAACCCGGCCGACATCGGTGTGGCCGTTCCATTCCAATCGCGCGGGTTTGGGCTCGTCGGCGCTCATGGGTTGGCGGAATCCGGCTCGAGGATCGTCGCGAATTCGAAATCGATGAGGCAAAAGCGGCCGTCGGATTGGCGGTAGGTCACATTGCGGACCTCGGCGTCGTCGTGGCGGACGCCGAATTTTTCAAGTTCGTCGAAGAGTTCCTTGCGACGCTCCTCGTCGAGGTGGTCGACGCGCGTTCCGCAGTTGGTGGTGACCATTTTCAGCGTGGCGGGGTCGTGGTCGACGAGGCGGGGAACAAACGGGCAAGCGCGTTTTTCGAGGTATTGAAGAACCCTCACCTCGTTGGCGAAACGCTCGTCGGCCTTGGGTCCGCGGAATTGTTTGTGAACGCGCCCGTCGTAGCCGATGCGGACTGTGGCGCGCAGGGTGTCCTTGACCTGGTTCATCGGAACAAATGCTCCGGTGAAGACCCCGTTGAAGCAAGCGGAGAGATGATGTGCGCAAGAGGATGAGCCGGGCCTTCAGCCCTGGGCGTTTTTGTTGGCCGCAAACCCAGGGCGTTGCCCTGGGCTGGGATGGGGCTGGGGCTTTGCCCCGCGAGAATCGTAGCGCGGGCGTCCCGCATGCAGGGGGGCGGAATTTTTCGCTGACAGGCGGGGCGAATGCTCCGGTGAAGACCCCGTTGAAGCAAGCGGAGAGATGATGTGCGCAAGAGG
>CAZVPK010000165.1:0-2512 GCA_964628505.1 uncultured Chthoniobacter sp. | reverse complement strand
TGGGATTTTTCGCTGACAGGCGGGACGCCTGTCCTACGGGGATTTGAGCGCCAAGGGCGCGGTGCCATCCCAGCCCAGGGCAAGGCCCTGGGTTTGGACCCCGCAGGAGGTTCAGGGCTGAAGGCCCGGCTTATCCGACCTGCCGCGAAATCAATCTAGCGTTTGGCGATAGCGCTTGATTCCGAGAAAAAGCACGATCACCGCGAAGAGGGCGATGGGCCAGAGTTCGCGGCCGAGTTCCTCGAAGCCGATTCCCTTGAGCATCACGCCGCGCGCGATTCGCAGGAAATGCGTGATGGGAAGGAGTTCGCCGATCGTTTGCGCCCAGACGGGCATGCCGCGGAACGGGAACAAAAATCCGGAGAGCAAAATCGAGGGGAGGAAAATGAAGGCGGACATTTGCATGGCCTGGAGCTGGTTTTTCGCCAGCGTGGAAAAGGTGATGCCCATCGCGAGATTCGCCGCGATGTAGAAAAACGACGCGAGCAACAGCAGGAACAAGTCGCCGTGGATCGGGACATCAAACAAAAACCGCGCGGCCAGCAGAATGATGCTCACCTGGATGTAGCCGACGAAAATGTAGGGCGTGATTTTTCCGATGAGAACTTCGATGGGTCGAAGGGGCATCGAGAGGAGATTTTCCATCGTGCCGCGCTCGCTTTCACGGGTGATGGCGAGGCCGGTGATGAGGACGAGGGTCATCATCAACACAACACCGATCAGGCCGGGGACGATGTTGTATTGCGTGATGGCTTCGGGGTTGTAGAGCGCGTGGACACGCATGTCGATGGACGGCGGTGTCGGCGCGAGATACGCGAGCGGGCCTTTGAAATCGGCGAGGAGGGCGGTGTTGAGAACTCCGCTGAGCGAGTTGATACCGCCGCTGGTGGCGGTGGGATCGCTGGCGTCGGCTTCGACTAAAACAGCGGGGCGGTCTCCGCGCAGGAGGTCGCGGGAGAAGTTTTCGGGGATGTTGACGAGGAATTGAATCTCGCCGCGAAGGAGCATTTTTTTGCCCTCCTCCTCGGAGTCCACTTGTTTGACGAAATCGAAGTAAGTGCTGTTTTTCAGGCCCTCGAGAAGTGTGCGACCATGCGGGCCGGTGTCGGCAAGAAGCACGGCGGCGGGCATGTGGCGGGGGTCGGTGTTGATGACAAATCCAAAGACCGTGAGTTGCATCACCGGAATGCCGAGAATCATCGCGAAGGTGAGGCGGTCGCGGGCCATTTGGATGAATTCCTTCACGATCATGGCCCACAGGCGGGCGAAGGAGAAACGGTCGGAGAAGCTCATTTGGCCTGCATGAGGTGGATGAAGGCGTCCTCGAGACACGCGGGGACTTTGGTCCACTCATGCTCGGGCGTGCGGTGGCGCGCGATGGCTTGGTCGAGGAGTTCGGCGTCGCCTCCGCTCACATGCAGGGTTTTTCCAAACGCGACGGCTTGATCGACTCCGGGTTCGGCGCGGAGTTTTCGGGCGAGTTCGGCGAGGGCGGGTCCGGTGACGGCCCATGTGGAGAGGCGGGCTTTTTGGACCACTTCGGCGGGGGTTCCATCGACGAGCAAATTGCCGAGCGAGATGTAGGCGAGGCGGTCGCAGAGTTCGGCCTCGTCCATGTAGTGCGTGGTGACGAGGAAGGTGAGGCCTTGCTCGGCGAGTCCGTGGATTTCGTCCCAGAAATCGCGGCGGGCCTTGGGATCGACGCCGGCGGTGGGTTCGTCGAGAAGGAGGAGCCGCGGCTTGTGGAGGAGGCAGGCGGCGAGGGCCATTCGTTGTTTCCAACCGCCGGAGAGTTGGCCGGCGAGTTGGTTTTTTCGATGCGCGAGACCGAGGTGTTCGAGTCCTTCGGCGACGGCTTTTTTGGGATTGGGAACTCCGTAAACGCGGGCGACGAAGGAGAGGTTTTCCTCAATGGTGAGGTCCTCGTAAAAGCTGAAGCGTTGGGTCATGTAGCCGACCTGGCGTTTGATGGCGGGGCTTTCGCGGATGACATCGAAACCGAGGCAAGTCCCCTCTCCCGCGTCGGCGCGCAGGAGGCCGCAGAGCATGCGAATGAAGGTCGTCTTGCCGCTGCCGTTCGGGCCGAGGAAGCCGTAGATCTGGCCTTCGCGGACGCGGAGGTTGATTTGGTTGACCACAGTGCGGCCGTCGAAGCGCTTGGTCATGCCTCGCACATCGATGGCGCAGGGGGCCTGGGAATCAGAGGCGGACATTTGTGGGCAGCGCAAGACGAGATGTTTTTTTCAAAATCCACTCGAAGTCGCCAATGGCCAGGAGGGCTCTGCTTGTCAGAGCCGGGTCGATGTGTTTGCGCAAGCAGTTCCGGTCCTGACAAAACCCGCGCGCCAGCGCATTGGTTCCAAGGGAAAGACGAATGTTTGGCCCGGGAGGGCAACCGGAGCGCAGCGAAGAAGCAGGACCCTCCTGGGCGCTCCGCGCCGTGGGCGTTTCGAGTTGGAGGCGGACATCGACCGGTTGGCCGGGGTGGAGTTGGCGGGCGGTTTCGGGATCG
>CAZVPK010000164.1:0-5567 GCA_964628505.1 uncultured Chthoniobacter sp. | reverse complement strand
AGGCGCCGAGGGTAGGCGCTCGGGAGACTGCCGCAGGCAGCCCGAAGGGCGAGACAATCGACCGAAGGGAGAAAGACTGCCGCAGGCAGCCCGAAGGGTGGAGCGAAGCGGAATCAACCGGGAGCGAGCGAGTCAACATCCCGGAGCGCAGCGGAGAAGCGGGTCCCTCCTCGCAAAGCGCTGCCACGCGCCGACCGCTGTCGCGATGACTTAACCGCAATCCCCAAGTCAAACATGCCGCGCGCCTTTGGCCCGACAGGTTTTCAGCAATCGCGCCAATTCGACGGCCGACCACTGGCCGGAAACGTTCGGGCGGTGAAGCCAACCGTAATTCAGGATCGACCCCGCCGTCGCGAGCATCACGCGGGACGCCATGCCCAACGGGCCCATGCCCATCACCGCGAGGGGCAGGGGCGTTTTCCCGAGCAGATCCAACAACCGGGCGACGTCGCCGGGGGAAGAGGTGCGGGTGGCGATTTTGAGAAAATCGGCTCCCGCGTCGCGGGCGCGGTTGGCGATTTCCCGCAAGCGGGACGGCTGGGGCGTCCTTTTGAAATCGTGGAAGGAGGCGAGCACCGCGACGCCGCCGGTCTTGGCCTCGCGGACCACCTCCGCCATTTCGCGCAGCGAGCGGATTTCCACATCCACGATCGCGGCCGAGGGCAAGAGGTCAAACAGGGCGGCACGGCGGGAGGCGGCGTTCATCGCGTGTTGGCCGCCCTCGAGCGGATGGCGGGCGGTGACAATCCAAGGCCGCGTGGCGGGGACAATCGACGTTCCCAAACAATCGGCCCGCCACTCGAGAAAATCGACCAGGCCGGCGGGAAGACGGCGCGAGGAGGCCATCGCGGGGCGGGAATCCACGATTCCGACGACTCGCGGCGAGGCGTTGTCCAAAATCCGGCGAATGTTTTGACGCTCCACGGGAGCGTGTCTACGTTTACCCGCCGCTTCGCTCGCAACTTTGCGCATGACGCTTTCATGATAGCCCAACGCCACGAAATCAATCTGCAACTGATGAAGTTTGTGGATGCCGTGATGCTGGGCGGGCTTTTCTGGCTCGCCCATTTCCTGCGCTACAACGACATGATCATCCTCGACGGATTGGTGGAGATCGATCCGTTCCCGAGCTTTTTGTGGATACTGGCGGTGATTGTTCCGTTCACGCCGTTTTTTCTGGAGCTGCAGGGGTTCTACTCGCACCCGCAGGAGAAAAGCGGATGGATTTCCCTGCAACAGATCGCCTCGGCCGGGGTGTGGCTTTTTGTGGCGCTCGGCGCCTCGGTCATCTTTCTTCGCCTGCAGGTGCCGAGCCGCTCGGTTCTGATTCTTTTCGGAATTTCCGCGCCGGTGGCGCTGTTGGCGCGCGAGAGGATTTATCAGTGGTTCTACCTGCGCAGCGTGAAGGCGGGCGCGATCGGGGAGAGGATTGTCGTGGCCGGGGAGCCCGCCAGCATGGATCGACTTCTCTCCTCCTTCACCGCGGCGCAAAAGATGGAGATCCGCGTGGTCGAGCGCATCGATCTATCGCAACGACCGGTCGAGGACTTGGTGGCGGCGGTCCACCGCGCCTCCGTGGGGCGGGTCGTCCTCGCTTTTTCGAGCATGGAACTCGAAAAGGTGCAACGGGCCGTCGAGGCCTGCGAGGTGGAGGGCGTCGAAGCGTGGCTGAACACCGATTTCATCGCCACGTCGATCGCTCGCCCCTCGTTCTCCTCCCTCGGCAACCGTCCGATGCTGGTTTTCCGCACCACTCCGGACATCTCCTGGTCGCTTTTCGTGAAGAACGCGATGGATCGGATGGGCGCCCTGGCGGGCCTGATCCTTCTCTCGCCGCTTTTCCTCGTCATCGCCGCGGCGATCAAGCTGACCTCGCCCGGCCCCGTTCTTTTCCGCCAGCAGCGGGCGGGATTGCATGGGCGGCCTTTCGAAATGCTCAAGTTCCGCACGATGCATTCGGATGCCGAGCAGCGGCGCGCGGATTTGATGGAACTGAACGAAATGAAGGGGCCCGTCTTCAAGATCACGAACGATCCGCGCATCACTCCGCTCGGGCGCTTTCTGCGGCGCACGAGCCTGGACGAGTTTCCGCAACTGGTGAACGTCCTTCGCGGCGAAATGAGCCTCGTCGGTCCGCGCCCCCTCCCGGTTTACGAGGTGGAAATGTTCGAGCGCGCGGTGCACCGCCGCCGTTTGAGCATGAAGCCCGGACTCACATGCCTGTGGCAGATCCGCGGGCGCAACTCGGTGACGAATTTCGACGACTGGGTGCGCATGGACCTCGAGTATATCGACAACTGGTCGCTTTTCCTCGACGGCTACATCATTTTGCGGACGGTGCCGACGGTGCTGTTGGGAATCGGCGCGCGCTGAGTTTTCAGGCGGCGGTGAGGGCGAAGCGTTCGGAGCCGAGGAGGCCGGATTTTTCGAGGAAGTAGTCGTAGCCGCCGGGGTAGGAACTCACCTGCCCCGCGTTGATGTGGAGGATGCGGTTGGCGAGCTTCCGGATGAAGTGGACATCGTGCGAGATGAAGACCAGTGTGCCTTCGTAGGCTTCGAGGGCGAGGACGAGGGATTCGACGGTGAGGATGTCGAGGTGCGTGGTGGGTTCGTCCATCAAAAGAAGGTTCGGGGGATTGACGAGGAATTTGACGAGGTTGAGGCGGGTCTTTTCGCCACCGCTGAGGACGGCGGTTTTTTTGAGGATGTCGTCGCGTTTGAAGAGGAAGGAGCCGAGGATGCTGCGGGCCTCGTCTTCGCGGAGGGTGCCGTTTGTGGAGAGGATTTCGTCGAGGAGGGAGTTGGCGGGATTGAGCGTGGCGGCGCGGTGCTGGCTGAAGTAGCCGATCTTGGAGTTGCTGCCGTAGGTGAGCTTGCCCTTCTGAAATTCGACTTCGCCGGCGAGGATTTTGAGGAGGGTGGACTTGCCTGCGCCGTTGGGGCCGACGAGGGCGACGCGCTCGCCGCGCTCGATCTGGAGGTCGAGGCCGCGGTAGACGACATGGTTGCCGTAGGCCATGTGGACGCCTTCGAGCAGGACGGAGCGCTGGCCACCGCGTTCGGGCTGGGGAATGCGGAAGCGGAAGGGTTTTTTCGGAGGCTCGGGGCGTTCGATTTTTTCCATGCGCTCGATCTGCTTGAGCTTGCTTTGCGCCTGGGCGGCCTTCGAGGAGACGGAGCGGAAGCGGTCGGCGAATTCCTGGAGCGCGGT
Organism: uncultured Chthoniobacter sp.; assembly: GCA_964628505.1. Classification (GTDB taxonomy): domain Bacteria; phylum Verrucomicrobiota; class Verrucomicrobiia; order Chthoniobacterales; family Terrimicrobiaceae; genus UBA967. The sequence continues at coordinate 2,356 of CAZVPK010000164.1, read as the reverse complement.
GATTTCCTTTTGCTGGTTTTTGTAGGCGGCGGCCTGGATTTCGTAGTTGCGGTCGCGCTGCTCCATCGCGGCGGAGTAGTTGCCGGTGTAGTGGACGAGTTTTTTGGCGGAGATTTCGTAAACGCCGTCGATGAGGGCGTCCATGAATTCGAGGTCGTGGGAGATGAGGAGGAGGGCGCTGGAGCAGTTTTTGAGATACTGCTGGAGCCAGAGGAGCGAGAGGAGGTCGAGGTGGTTGGTGGGTTCGTCGAGGAGGAGGAGGTCGGGCTCCATGACGAGCAGGCGGGCGAGGTGGGCGCGCATCACCCAGCCGCCGCTGAGTTCCTTGGCGGGGCGGGACCAGTCGGCTTCGCGGTAGCCGAGGCCGGTGAGCATTTTTTTGGCGCGGGCGTCGACTTGGGGGTTGGAGAGGGCTTCGTGTTTCGCGTGGGCCTCGAGGTAGGTGGCGGAGGAGACATCACCCGCGGCTTCGCAGGCGGCGAGGATTTTTTCGAGGGATTGGATTTCGCCGGCTCGGCCGGTGGCGAGGTCGAGGGCGGTTTCGTCGCCGACGGCTTCGGCTTCCTGGGGGAGGTAGCCGAGGGTGGTCCATTCGTCGCGCTGGATGGTGCCGGCGTCGGCCTCGTCGCGGCCGAGGATGAGGGAGAAGATGGTGGATTTGCCCGCGCCGTTGGGTCCGACGAGGGCGATGCGCTCGCCGTAGTTGACCTGCATGTCGGCGTCCTCGAAAAGAAGGCGGCCGCCGTGGGATTTCTTGAGGTTGCGGATGGTCAGCATGGACGCGGGAGTAGACAGCGGATGGGGTCGGGAATCAAGCGGGGGGAGTGGAGTGCGGCCGCAGGCCGGCGGATTTTTCGACGGGTCGGGCGCGGGGGCGCTCCCGACGGCGCCCGAGGGCGGGCGCGGTCCCCGGGACCGTTGCGGGCGGGGATCGGTGAGGTTGCGGGAGCCGGTGGGGCGGGGAAGGTTTTTTTAGGCGATGGGGGCGGCGAGGGTGGAGACGGCGACGAGGCGGTGGGCAATGGGGTCGGCCATGGCGCCGAAGCCTTCGAGGGTTCGCACGCCGAGGAGTTTCATGTCACCGGGTTGGGCGTAGACGACTTCGTCACTGGTTTCGAATTCGCCGCAGGTGAGTGATTGCGTAGCCAACAGGTCGGGTCAGGAGTTTGCCGTCAGACATGCGGAACGAGCGGGTCTTGCGGGGTATGACACCGATGCCCTCCAAAACCTCCTTGGGCAACCAAGCAAGTTCGCTACCGGTATCCACCAGACAATCCACGACCGAGGATTTCATTTCCTCGCGTTTGGGATTGGGGGCCGTGAGGTTGGGACGGAAAGCGGGCACCCAGGAAGTTTGGAGGCGGGTTGACTGCGTTCAACGGGAAAAACTCGCCGCCCAGATTCACGACCCGCCCTCCGTGACCCCTTCGTTTTTTGTGGCGGGCCTTAGGCGAGTTCCTCGCCGACGGCGTAGCGGGTGAAGCGGCGAATGATGATGTTCTCGCCGAGTTCCGCGATCTTCGATTTCACCAAGTCCTCGATGGTGGTCTCGGGATTCTTGATGAAGGGCTGCTCGAGCAGGCAGATCGTGCTGTAAAATTTGTCGATTTTGCCGTCCACGATCTTGTCCACGATGTTGGCGGGTTTGCCTTGGACCTGGGCGGCGGCGATTTCGCGCTCCTTGGCGATGAGCGCCTCGGGCACCTGGGTGCGATTGACGTAGAGCGGGTGCGCGGCGGCGATGTGAAGGGTGATGTCCTTCACGAATTCGCGGAAGTTTTCGTTCTTCGCGACGAAGTCGGTTTCGCAGTTGATCTCGACGAGGACGCCGACCTTGCCCTGCATGTGGATGTAGGAGGCGATGGTGCCCTCCTTGGCGGCGCGGTCGGCCTTCTTGCCAGCGCTGGCGATGCCTTTTTTGCGCAGGTATTCCTCGGCGGCGACGAGGTCGCCCCCGGTTTCGGCGAGGGCTTTTTTGCAATCCATCATCCCCGCGTTGGTTTTTTCGCGGAGTTCTTTGACGAGTGCGGCGGAAATTTCGGACATGGGTTGGTAGTTTTAAGTTTTAAGAATTAAGTTTTAAGTTTTTTGGAGCGCGGGCCCAAATGGACATCGGGAATCTTGAGTTTAAAGTTTCAAGGGTGGCCGGACTGCGAGTTCGGCGGGACTTAAAACTTAAAACTTAAGACTTAAATCTCTATTCGGAGACGGCGGCGAGTTCGGCGGGGCGGGATTTGCCGCGGGTGCCCTTGGCCTCGAGGACGGATTCGACGAGTTTGCCGAGGATCACGCGGATGGAGCGGATGGCGTCGTCGTTGCCGGCGATCGGGTAGTCGATCTTGTCCGGGTTGCAGTT
>CAZVPK010000163.1:0-5622 GCA_964628505.1 uncultured Chthoniobacter sp. | reverse complement strand
TCGCCGCGAAAACGCCTTTTGAAAAACTCCGCGCCATCACCGCGAAAAAATCCTTCAAGGTCACCGTGGACCTCCACCTCGGAAAGGGCAGCTACTATGTCTGGACCACCGACCTCACCGAGGAATATGTGCGACTGAACCTCGGAGAATAGCCATGGCCCTCATGTCTCCCGAAGCCCGCAGCGAGGCCCTCATCGAGGCGCTGCCCTACATCCAGCACTACCGCGGCCACACCTTCGTGATCAAATACGGCGGCTCCGCGATGGAGGACGAATTGATCGTCGACAAATTCCTGCGCGATGTCGTGTTTCTCGAAGCCGTCGGCATCAACCCCGTCCTCGTGCACGGCGGCGGCAAGGCGATCACCGCGAAAATGAAGGCCGCCGGCCTCGCCGCGCGCTTCATCGACGGACTCCGCGCCACCAACGAAACCGCCATCCACATCGTCGAGGAGGCGCTCGACCGCGACATCAATCCCTCGATCGTCCAAAAAATCCACGCATTCGGAGGACGCGCCCGCGGCTTTTCCGGCAAGGAGGTTTTCGTTGCCCGCAAACTCGAACGCCAAGCCGTGATCGACGGCGAAACCGTGGACATCGGATTCGTCGGCGAAGCCGAGGGAGTCAATGCCGGTGCGGTCGCAGAGGCCGTCCATGCCGAAATCGTTCCCGTCATCAGCCCCATCGGTTCCACCCGCGACGGCGTGGTGTTGAACATCAACGCCGACATCGCCGCCGCCTCGCTCGCTGCGGAATTGAAAGCCAGCAAGCTGATCTATGTCACCGATGTCGCGGGAATCATGCGCGACCCCGCGCAGCCCGATTCGCTCATTTCCAGCGTCACGATCGAGCAGGTCGAAACGCTCATCCGCCAAAAAGTCATCGCCGGAGGAATGATCCCCAAGGTCCGCTCCGCCACCAACGCGCTGCAGGCCGGAGTCGAAAAAATCCACATGATCGGTGGCCACATCCAACACGGTCTTTTGCTGGAAATTTTCACAGACGCAGGCATCGGCACGGAAATCGTGCACTGATTCCAGCGAGATCTCCGAAGAGGACGTGGTCGAGTGTTACGAAATCGCCGGGATTTTTTTCTTTCATTTTTTTGTTGGCACAATGTCCGGCCCTGCTTAGACCAGCCAACAGGTTGAGAAGAGAGGGCTCGATGGATTTTTCAAACCGTTTCACATTCATGTCTACCCCAGCCAAACCACCCATCCACGACGAGGTCGCATTTCCCGCCATGGGCGAAAAGGAGAGTCCGCTCTCCGACCGCGAGGCCAAAACCGAATCGCTCCGCTGTCTTTTCTGCTACGACGCCCCGTGCATCGCGGCCTGTCCCACCGGCATCGACATCCCGTCGTTCATCCGAAAAATCTCCACCGGCCACGCTCCCGCCGCCGCGAAGACGATTCTCACCGCGAACATCCTCGGCGCGAGTTGCGCCCGCGTGTGTCCCACACAGGTCCTCTGCGAGGGCGCCTGCGTCGTCGGCCATGATTACGAGCCGGTCAAAATCGGACTCCTCCAACGCTACGCCACCGACTTCGTCATGGAGCGCGGCATCCAGGTCCTCGAGCCCGCGAAAAATTCCACCGGTTTCCAAATCGCTGTCGTCGGCGGAGGCCCGGCCGGTCTGGGTTGCGCGGCCGAACTCGCCCGGCGCGGACACAAGGTCGTCGTGTTCGAGAAGGACCACTACGCCGGCGGACTCAACACCTACGGCATCGCCTATTACAAAATGAAACCCCAGGTCAGCCTCGAAGAGGTGGCCTTGGTGGAATCGCTCGGCGTCGAAATCCGCACCGGCGTCTCCGTCGGCAAAGACATCTCCGCCGATTCCCTCCTCTCCGATTTCGACGCCGTCTTTGTCGGCATCGGCCTTGGCCGCGGAGTCAAACTCGGCGTGCCCGGCGAGGACGGCCCCGGCGTTCGCGAGGCCCTTGATTTCATCCGCGACATCCACGAACTCCCGCTCGCCGAAGTCGTCGTCGGAAAAAATGTCCTCGTCATCGGCGGCGGCAACACCGCCATCGACGCCGTCGATCAGGCCAAGCGCCTCGGCGCGCAAACCGCCACCATGGCCTACCGCCGCGGCCAGGACCAGATGAGCGCCTACAAATTCGAGCAGGAACTCGCCCGCAAGGACGCCTGCCACATCCTCCTCAATGCCGAGCCCCTCGAAGTCCTCCGCAACTCCGACGGCCAAGTCACCGGCATGAAATTCCGCCGCACCGCAGTCGATGCCTCCGGCAAAATGTCCGCCGTCCCCGGCAGCGAATTCATCCACCCCTGCGACCAAATCCTCCTCGCCATCGGCCAACTCAAACAGCACGACCTCCTCAAAAAACTTTTCCCCGCCCTCGCGATCGACGCCAAGGGACGCGTCGAAGTCGATCCGCTCACCGGAGCCACCAGCCTCGCGAAAGTCTTCTCCGGCGGCGACTGCGCGAATGGCGGCAAAGAAGTCGTCAACGCCGTCGGCGAAGGAAAAAAAGCCGCGCTCGCGATCCACAAAATGCTCGTCGGCGAGGAAGTCACCCCCCATGTCCAGGCCTCGCGCTACGGCGTCGGCGGGGAACCCGTCGGCTCCGGAATCCTCAAGCCCGTCCGCGTCAAGGAACGCTGATCCACATTTAACCACCCCAAAACCATGGCAGACCTCTCCATCGACCTCGGCGGCATTTATTCACCGAATCCCTACTGGCTCGCCTCCGGCCCGCCCACCAGCACCGCCTACCAGGCCCACCGCGCGTTCGAAGCAGGGTGGGGGGGCTTCGTCTGGAAAACCATTGGCGACCCCATCGTCAATGTCTCCTCCCGCTACTCCGCGATGCACCTCGGCTCGATGCGCATCGTCGGCCTCAACAACATCGAACTCATCAGCGACCGCTCGATCGAAACCAACTTCCGCGAAATCGCCGAAGTCAAAAAACGCTGGCCCCGCCACGCCGTCATCGCCTCGCTCATGACCGATACCCGCGAGAAATGGCACGACCTCGTCAAGCGCGGCGAGGACGCCGGCTCCGATGGATTCGAGCTGAATTTCGGTTGCCCGCACGGCATGTGCGAGCGCGGCATGGGCTCGGCCGTCGGCCAAAATCCCGATGTCGCCGAGAAAATCACCAGCTGGGTCATGGAAGTCGCCACCAAGCCGGTGATCGTGAAACTCACCCCCAACATCACAAATGTCGTCTACGCCGCCCGAGCCGCGAAACGCGCCGGAGCCAACGCCATTTCCCTCATCAACACGATCAACAGCATCACCAATGTCGATCTCGACCGCTTCGTGCCCGAGCCCTATGTCGATGGCTACTCGACCCACGGTGGCTATTGCGGACCAGCAGTGAAACCCATCGCGCTGAACATGGTCCAAAGTTGCGCCGAGGATTCCGAGGTCGGCCTTCCCATTTCCGGCATCGGCGGCATCAGCAATTGGCGCGACGCCGCCGAGTTCATCGCCCTCGGCTCCACCGGCGTCCAGGTTTGCACCGCCGTCATGCACCGCGGCTTCCGCATCGTCGAGGAAATGAACGAAGGCCTCTCCGCCTACCTCGACAGCAAAGGCATGAAGTCCGTGCGCGAACTTGTCGGCAAGGCCACCCACTCGCTCCGCCGTTGGGAAAATCTCAACCTCAATTTCAAACGCGTCGCCCGCATCAATTACGACCTCTGCATCGGCTGCAACCTCTGCCACATCGCCTGCGAGGACGGCGCGCACCAGTGCATCGATCTCCTCGACCCCGAAGCCAACGGCCTCGGCTACGGCCCCGGCCGCATGCAGAACAAGCCCGTGCCGAAAGTCCGCGAAGAAGACTGCGTCGGCTGCAACCTCTGCAGCCTCGTTTGCCCGGTGGACGACTGCATCAAGATGGTCGAAATTCCCACCGGCAAGGAAACCATGTCGTGGTCGAACTACCAAGACCGCCTCGCCAAAGGCGAAATGCAACCCATCCCCGCCCATCCGTAAAACCAGGAGGGCCCTGCTTGTCAGGGCCGCCAAACGCTCCCGCAACCTCACCGACCCACTCTCTCCAAAAAAATCCACCCGCCCATGAGCGCCAAACCCGAACTTCCCCCCTTCGACTTCCAACCCGCGAAATACACCGGCCCCGACAAAGCCTCGCTCCTCGCCCGCCGCAAGCAGGTCCTCAACCAAGGCATCTTCACGCTCTACAAAGAGCCCCTCATGCTCGTTCAGGGCAAAATGCAATATGTCTGGGACGAAACCGGACGCCGCTACCTCGATTGCTTCGGCGGCATTTGCACCGTGAGCGTCGGCCATTGCCACCCCGAGGTGAACGCCGCCGTCGCCAAGCAGAACGAACTCTTCCAGCACTGCCCCACCTGCTACCTGCACCCGACCGTTGTCGAATACGCGGAAAAACTCGCCGCCACGCTCCCGAAGCCGCTCACCCGCGTCTATTTCGTCAACTCCGGCTCCGAGGCCAACGACCTCGCCGTCCTCATGGCCCGAGTCGCCACCGGCAACTACGACATCATCTCGCTCCGCAACTGCTACCACGGCGGCAACGCCGTCGGCATGTCGCTCACTTCGCACCACACCTGGAAATACAACATCCCCCCCATGCCGGGATTCCAGCACGCCCGCGCCCCGCACCCGCTTCGCGGCGGCGTGTCCTACGACGACCCCCAGGCCGGTGAAAAATACGCCGCCGAGATCAAGGAACTCATCCGTTACGGCACCTCCGGCAAAATCGCCGGCTACATCGCCGAGCCCATCCAAGGCGTCGGCGGAGCCGTTCCCTATCCCAAAGACTACCTCGGCCACGCCTACGAAATCGTCCGCGAGCACGGCGGAGTCTGCATCGCCGACGAAGTCCAGAGCGGCTTCGGCCGAACCGGCGAGAATTTCTGGGGCTTCCAAAACTACGGCGTCATCCCCGACATCGTCACCATGGCCAAAAGCATCGGCAACGGCTTCCCCCTCGCCGCCGTCGTCACCACCGACGAAATCGCCGCCCACATGGCCGGCCGCATCCATTTCAACACCTTCGGCGGAGACCCCGTCGCCATGGCCCAAGGCATGGCCACGCTCGACATCATGCTCCGCGACGACACCCAGGGGCATTGCAAAAAAATCGGCACCCGCCTCCTCGCCGGCCTCAACGCCCTCGCCGCGAACGACCCCCGCATCGGCAATGTCCGCGGCATGGGCCTCATCCTCGGCATGGAATTCGTGAAACCCGGCACCGTCGAACCCGACGGCCCCGTCTGCGCCGACTTCTTCGAACGCTGCCGCCACCACGGCCTCCTCGTCGGCAAAGGCGGCCTCGACGGAAATGTCATCCGAATCAAACCCCCCATGTGCATCACCGAACAAGACGCCGACTTCCTACTAGCCGTCTTCGCCCAAGTCCTGAGTGAAATGAAGAGCTGAGCTCCAAGAAATGCCCCCGAACCCACAAACCGCCCAGGAGGGACCTGCTTGTCAGGTCCGGAACGATTCCCGCAAACACGCCGACCCGGCGCTGACAAGCAGCGCCCTCCTCGGATCTTCCACTTCCGCAACGCCCTCCTAAACCCCCAACGCCCCACCCCCCCCCCCAAACATAAAACATAAAACGTATAAAAATTTAAACTTAAAACTTACAACTGGCTT
>CAZVPK010000162.1:0-5666 GCA_964628505.1 uncultured Chthoniobacter sp. | reverse complement strand
AAAGAAGTGGAGGCTGAAATCGTGGAGGAGGAAGCCATCGTGGAAGACATCCAGGAACCGGATCCCGTCGTCCGCGAGGCCCAGTTGTATACTCCTCGTCCTTTTCCGGATCTCCGCGTGATTTACGATCCAAATTGACCCTCACCCCAACGGCGCTAGGCGGTTCAGCGCACCGGGTCTTCGATCCGGTTCAGCAGGAAGCGGGCGATGGTGCGGGAGGCGGAGGGTTTTTGGAGCTGGAGCAAATTGCGGCGCCAGGCGCGCCAGAGCGCTCCGTCGTTGGCGATCGCGCCTTTCACAATGTCGACGACATGCTCGGGACGGCCGGCGGCGAGGGCGCCGATGGCGGTTTGTTGGATGAGGGAAATGTTGCCCTCCTCCTGGCCGGGAACGATGTGGTTCACGACGAAGGGAATTTGCGCGGCGATGGCCTCCTGCACGGTTGCGCCGCCGGCCTTGCCGATGAAGAGGTGGTGCGTGCCCATGAGGGTCGGCATTTTGTCGGTCCAACCCAGAAGTTCGCCGCGCCTGGGCAGGCCGGCGCGGACGAGGGCTGCGTGGGCGTCCTGGCGGCGGCCGGTCACGACCGTGGTGTGGAGGGAGTCGATGTCGGAGAGGCGCTGGAGGGTTTCGATGGCGCGTTCATGCGGACCCCCGGGAAAGAAAATCACCCGCCAGCGGCCGTCGCCGGGAGGAGGGGCGGGCAGGAATTCGTCGAATTCCAAGCCGACGGGAAAACCCAGGGTGTGGATTTTGTTTTCAGGGACCCCGTCGGCGCGGAGCACGGCGGCGGTGGGATCGTCGGCGACAATCGCGCCGTCGCAGGGGTAGCGATACCAGGTCGGGTTGATCATCGTGGAATCGGTGATGACCATGAAAAACGGCGTCGCCGGGCCGTCGGCGTGGATTTTTTCCATGACATACCCGAAGACCGGGTAGGTGGAGACGACGAGGTCGGGCTGGAATTCGCGGAGGAGCTGGCGCACCGAGGCGACGAGTTGCGCCAGGAGCGGAGCCATGCCTTCGATGACCTTCGGGCTGCTGAGGAGGGCGAAGACGGCCTTCCACAGGCGCGGGTGGCCGTTGATGAGGCGGGCGTAGCCGCGCTGGATGAGGCGGTTGAGGGCCGGGTTGCTGAGGGTGTAGGGATCGACGACGAGCGTCTCGACGGCGCCACCGGCCTCGGCGGCGAGGGCGTTGTGGATGTTTCGCGCGGCGGTGTTGTGTCCCTCGCCCATGCTGGCGGTGAGGATGAGAATGCGCGCGGGGCGTTGGCGGGATCGGCTCACGGATGAGGACGGGATCGTGGCAAAATTGGTTGTCGAATCAAGACCGGGGGGTGGAGCGGACGACGCCATCGGGGAACTTGGTGAGGAGTTCCGCGGAGGCGAGGGCGTCGGCGGAGGTGCGCAGGATGCGTCCGTCGGGATCGGTGGTGATCGTGTAGCCGCGGGCGAGGGCGGCGTTGGGATTGAGCGCGCCGAGAAGGGCGGTGTGGCGGTCGAGCGTGGCGCGGAGGTCGCGGAGGCGGGTGGCGGCATTACGGTCCATGGCTTGGCGTGCGTTGGAAAGTTGGACGCCGATTTCGGAAATTTTTCGCCCGGGATCGTGACGCGTGATCGCGTGGGACAGGCGCTCGAGGGCGATGCGGCGGGTTTGGAGGGAATCCTCGGCGAACGAGTGGAGGTCATCGGCGAGGCGGTCGAGGGTTTGGAGATACTCGCGGAGCCGGCGGGGGGGCTCGAGGAAGAGGGCGGTTCGCTCGAGGGAGGCGAGTTGGTTTTTAAGAAACTCCAAACGCGATTGAATCGGACGGCGCAGGCGCGCGGCGAGGTGGGCGAGTTGGTCGAGGAGTTCTGCCGAATCGGCGGAGAGGATTTCCGCCGCCGCGCTGGGCGTGGGTGCGCGGAGGTCGGCGGCGAAATCGGAAATGGTGAAGTCGATTTCGTGTCCGACGGCGCTCACCACCGGCACCGCGCTCGAGGCAATGGCGCGGGCGACGATCTCCTCGTTGAATTCCCAGAGGTCTTCCAAACTCCCGCCGCCGCGGGTGACCACGATCACATCGGGGCGTTCGATGGCGGGCGAGGTGGCGAGGAAGTCGATGGCCTCGGCGATTTCGGAGGCGGCGCCTTTGCCTTGCACGCGGACCGGGAAGATCATGACTTCGATGCCGCGATTGCGTCGGTGGAGGACATTGAGAAAATCGCGGATGGCCGCGCCGGTGGGCGAAGTGACGACGCCAAGGCGGCGGGGGAATTTCGGAAGCGGGCGTTTGCGGGCGGAGTCGAAGAGGCCCTCGGCGGCGAGGCGGCGCTTGAGTTCCTCGAATTTGGCCTGGAGCGCTCCGACGCCCTTTTCCTGCACGCGGCGGACGACGAGTTGGTAATAGCCGCGCGGCTCGTAAACACTGAGTTCGCCGAAGAGTTGGACCTGCACGCCGTCGTTGAAATTCATTCCGCGTAGCTGCGGTGTCTGGCCAGCGAACATCACGCAAGGGAGTTGGGAGCTGGCGTCCTTCAGCGTGAAGTAGAGGTGGCCGGAGTTTTGGCGTCGGAGGTTGGAAATTTCGCCTTCGACCCACACATCGCCGATGCCGCTTTCGAGGAGGGAGCGGATTTTGCGCGTGAGCGCGCTGACGCCGAGGATCGTTGGCGCAGCGGCGGGTGGGGAAGCTTTCGGTGCTGGGGTTTTGGCGGGCTGGAGATTGAAGTCGAGTTGCATGGGAGGGGTCAGTGGGATTGGAGAGAGGTGGAGATTTTTTCGGCGAGGGCGGCGCTGATGCCGGGGACTTCGGCGAGTTGGGAGGGATCGGCGGATTTGATTCGTTCGACGGAGCCGAAGCGCTCGAGCAGGGCGCGCTTGCGGGCGGATCCCATGCCGGGAATCGCATCGAGAAGGCTTTCGCGGATGCGTTTTTTCAGCAGCAGGCTGTGGTAGCCGTTGGCGGTGCGGTGGGCCTCGTCGCGGATGCGCTGGAGCAGTCGGAGGGCGCCGCTGTCCTCGGGAAGCCGCATGGGAAGGGGACGGCCGGGCCGGTGGATCTCCTCGAATTCTTTCGCGAGGCCGATAATCGGGACATGGGAAAGTTTGAGGCGCTCGAGTTCGCGGCAGGCGCTGGAGAGTTGTCCGCGGCCGCCATCGACGATGATGAGATCGGGCAGGAGGGTTTCCTGCTCGCGCAGGATGCGGCCGTAGCGGCGGCGCACGACCTCGGCCATGCTGGCGAAATCGTCCTGGTGGTCGGTGCCTTGGATGCGGTAGGTGCGGTAGTTCGAGCGGTCCGGCACGCCGTCGCGGAAGCGGACCATCGAGGCGACGATGTGGGTGGAGGAAATGTTCGAGATGTCGAAGCATTCCATCACGGTCGGCGGCTTGGGGAGCTGCAGCGCGTCCTTGAGCGCGGAGAGGTCGGCGGCGGGATCGATCGTGGTGGGAAGGGATTTGCGGGTGAAGCGCACCATCGGGCGTGTGGTGGTTTTCAGGTCCTCGAGGAGATTGCGAAGTTGCGCGGCTTTTTCGAAATCCATGCGCTCGGCGGCGGATTTCATTTCGGCCTCGATTTGCTCGAGCATCTCGCGGCTTTGTCCGTCGAGGAACGAACATGCGGATTCGACGCGGCGGAGATATTCGGCGCGGTCGACCTTGCCGATGCAGGGGGCGCTGCAATTTTTGATCACATGATCGAGGCAGTGTTTATAGTCCTTCTCGCCGGGTTCCGCCGGACGGCAGGAGCGGAGGCCGAACTTGCGCTTGATGGCGTCCAGCGTGGCCCGGAGCGCACCGGCGTGGGCGAAGGGGCCGAAATATTTCGCGCCGTCGTCCTTGCGGAGTCGGGTGAGCGAGAAGCGCGGGAAGGGATCGGAGAGGTTCACGCGGACGAGCAGGAAGCGTTTGTCGTCGCGGAAGCTGACATTGTATTTCGGGCGGAATTCCTTGATGAGGCGACCCTCGAACAGCACGGCCTCGGCCTCGCTGCGGACGACATGGTATTCGAGGTTCCAGACGCTGTCGATGAGGGCGCGGGTTTTGAGGTCGGCGGAAAATTTCCGCGAGGGCATGAAGTAGCTGCCCACGCGCTTGCGGAGATCGCGGGCCTTGCCGACATAGATCACATGGTCGAGCCGGTCGCGCATGACATACACGCCGGGCTTGTGCGGCATGTCGCGGAGGATTTTCCGGAAATCCGCGCGGGGCTTGGGTGAACTCATCGCCTCGAAGAATGCGCGATCGGCCGGGAAAGCGCAACCGGCCGCCTATTCGAGAACGAGGTAGCGGGCGGTGCCGCGGCTCCAGACGCGGAGGAGGAGGCGTTGGCCGGAGTTTTTGGCGAGGGCTTCCGAAAATTGGCGCATGCCGGAGACGGGGCGGCGGTTGATTTCGAAAATCACATCGCCGGGTTGGAGGCCGGTGCGCGCGGCGGGCGAGACGGGATCGATGCCGGCAACCAGGACGCCGCCAAGCCTCGCGGGCAGGCCGAGGCGGCGGCGGATGGAGTTGTCGATCTCGCGGACTTCGAGGCCGTCGAGCGGGGATTCGATGGCGGACGGGTCTGTGGCGGCGGCGGAGGATTTTGTGGAGCCGCCGATGGTGAGGGTGAGGTCGAGTGTTTTTCCATCGCGGAAGACGACGGCGGGAATTTCGCTGCCGGGTTGGGCTTTGGAGACCATCAGGCGAAGCTCGGCGCTGCCTTCGACTTTTTTGCCGTCGAATTCGAGAATGACATCGCCGGGCTGGAGGCCGGAGCGTTCGGCGGGAGAACCGGGTGAGACTTCGCCAACGAGCGCGCCGTTTTTGTCCTTCAAGTCGAAGGCTTCGGCGAGGTCGGGCGTGACGGGTTGGACCATCACGCCGAGTTGGCCGCGCTCGACGCGGCCGTTGGAAACGAGGGAGGCCATGACATGCTTGGCGAGGTTGATGGGGACCGAGAATCCCACGCCCTGATTGCCGCCGCTGCGGCTGAGGATCGATTGGTTGATGCCGATGAGTCGGCCTTTGGCATCGACGAGCGCGCCGCCGGAGTTGCCGGGATTGATCGAGGCGTCGGTTTGGATGAAGTCCTCGTAATCCACGATGCCCATGCCGCGGCGGCCTTTGGCGCTGACGATGCCCATGGTGACGGTCTGGCCGATGCCGAAGGGATTGCCGATCGCGAGGGCGATGTCGCCGACTTCGACCTGGTCGCTGTCCGCGAGCGTGATCGCGGGGGCGTTTTCCATTTCGATTTTGATGACCGCGATGTCGGTCTGGGGATCGGTGCCGATGAGTTTGGCCTCGTGGGTGGATTTGTTGTCGTGGAGGGCGACGAGGATTTGGTCCGCGCCTTCGATGACATGGTGGTTGGTGAGGATGTAGCCGTCGCGGGAGACGATGACGCCGGAGCCGAGGGATTGCTCGCGGCGTTCGGGCGGGACTTGCTCGAAGGGGATTCCGAAGAAGGGATTCATCGGATCCATGAGGTAGCCGCGCATCGGGGCGGAGCGACTGGTTTTGTTCGTGTAGATGTTGACGACCGAGGGCGCGACCTTGCGGATGACGGGGGCGAAGCTCGAGCCCGCGCGTTCGTCCGGAGCAAGCGGGGCGGGGTCGATCGCGAGGTCGGGGGAGTTTTTTGCGAAGGCGATTGTGGGCAGGACAATGGCGAGGACGGCGGCGCGGAATGACGG
>CAZVPK010000161.1:5589-5719 GCA_964628505.1 uncultured Chthoniobacter sp. | reverse complement strand
TCGCCACGACCTGGAAAGAACTCAAAGTCCACCACGCCAGAGAACGCCTCAAATCCCGCCTTTGCTCCCATCTACAAACCCAAGTCGCCACCTGGCTTTTTTGTCCTGCATCCAAAGAGGCGCTCCATTG
>CAZVPK010000161.1:0-5579 GCA_964628505.1 uncultured Chthoniobacter sp. | reverse complement strand
CAGAAAACATCCTCGGTCTCTGGAGGCTATTCCTCGGCAACTATTTCGCCACGACCTGGAAAGAACTCAAAGTCCACCACGCCACAGAACGCCTCAAATCCCGCCATTGCTCCCATCTACAGACCCAAGTCGCCACCTGGTTTTTTTTCCTGCATCCAAAGAGGCGCTCCATTGCTTTTTTACAAATTATTTCACCGATCGGTAATTTTAATTGTAAGTGCGAGACTGGGAAATTTGGCACTCGGTAAGATGGGCGGGGCCGGCCTCGGGCACGACAAACAGCGCCTCCCCAGGCGTTTTGGGGGTCCGGACCTTTTTTGAGATCAGTGGTTTTGGCGAAGGCTCAACAGAAGGTTGCTTTGCTTTTCTACAATTATTTTCACCGATCGGTGATTTTATTTGTAAGAACGAGGCGGGGGATATTTGGGACATGCTAAGATGGGCGGGGGCGGCCTCGGGCTCGACAAACAGGGCTTCCCCAGGCGTTTTGTGGGGGCCGGGCTTGTTTTGGACGCAGCGGTTTTGGGGAAGGTCCAGCGGGAGGTCTCTTTACTTTTTTACAATTATTTTCACCGATCGGTGATTTTATTTGTATGAGCTGGGCGGGGATTTTTGGGTTCGGCAAGTTGGGCGGGGGCGGGCCGGGCTCGACAAACAGGGCTTCCCCAGGCGTTTTGTGGGGGCCGGGCTTGTTTTGGACGCAGCGGTTTTGGGGAAGGTCCAGCGGGAGGTCTCTTTACTTTTTTACAATTATTTTCACCGATCGGTGATTTTAATTGTATGAGCTGGGCGGCGGATTTTTGGGCGCGGGGGGGGCGAGGGGGGATTTTTTTACAGGCCGGCGAGGGCTTGCTTGGCGGCGGCGGATTTTTCCGCATACCACTTGTTGAATTCCTCCTCGGGGAGGATTCGGATTTTGGCCTTCATGTTGTAGTGGCCGGTGCCGCAGAGCTGGCTGCAGGCGAGTTCGAGGTCGGCGGGGCGCTTGGCGGTGAATTGGACCCACTTGATCGTTCGGCCGGGGACGGCGTCCTGGTAGAGGCGGAACGAGGGGACATAGAAGGAATGGATGACATCGCGGCTGCGCAGGAGGACATGCACGGGGCGGCCGGCGGGGATGACGAGTTCGGTGGCGGTGAAGTCGTCCTTGCCGGCGGGGTCGTTGAGGTTGACTCCGAATTTGTTTTCGGGGGTGAAGAGGTCGGCTCCGGAGTCGCCGAGCTTGCCGTCCTCGCCGGCGTAGCGGAAGTCCCAGCCGTATTGGTAGGAGACGATGTCGACGGAGAGGGCGTTTTCGGGGATTGGCGAGGCGGTGAGTTCATACCACACGCGGTTGCCCCAGATGGCGAGGGTGAGGAAGATGGCGGTGGGGATGATGGTCCACCAGAATTCGAGGGTGTTGTTGCCGTGGCTGTAGTGGGCCTTGTGGCCGGGGCGGCGGCGGTATTTGACGAGGTAGTAGATGTAGACGCCCTGGGTGGCGATGAAGACGAAGAGGGTGAGCCAGAAGATGAAGTTGAGGATCTGGTCGATTTTTTCGCCGCCGACGGTGATGTTTTCCGGGGCCCAGTAGAGCTTGTCGGTGCGGGTTTCGGCTTGGGCGGAGGGGGCGGCGACGCCGAGGAGGAGGAAGCAAATCGAGAGGATGGAAAGCAAATGGCGCATGGCGAGGATCAGGCGGCGGGTGCGGGCGCGGCGGCTTCGGCGGGGGCGGCGGGAGGTTCGGCGGCTCCGGCGGCCGGTTGGGTTTCGGCGGGGATTTCCTTGAGTTCTTTTTGGGTCCAGGGCTCCTTGCGGTCGATGCTGTCGGCGCGGACCTTGGCGACGAATTCGGCGGTGATGGGGGGGGCGGCGTTGCCCCACTCGGAGCGGATGTAGGTGAGGATGCCGGCGATTTCCGCGTCCTTGAGCTGGGCCCAGGGGGGCATGGCGTTGTTGTAGGTGTTGCCCTTGACCTGCATGGGGCCTTGGACGCCGGCGAGGAGGATTTTCACGAGGTGGTTGTCACCGACCCAATCGCCGCCGACGACCCATTCGCTGCCGACGAGCGGGGGGAATTGCCCGGCGACGCCGAGGCCGCTGGCCTGGTGGCAGACGACGCAGTTTTGAGTGAAGAGGCGTTTGCCGACGACTTTGGGATCGGGGGGGGCGGCCTGGGCGGCTCCGCCGGCGACGGCGAGGGCGGGGTTGTAGACATCGGCCTTGAATCCGCCGCTGTTGCTGGCGAGGTGGAAGCCGCCCCAAAAGACGATGATGCCGGCGAAGACGACGAGCCAGAAGGGAAGCGGGGAGCGTTTCTCGGTGGGCTCGGGAGCCTCGCGCAGAACGGGTGCGGAAACCTCGGGTGCGGGGTTTTCGCTGGACTGCGGATCGTTCGAAGGCGTGTTCACGGTGGTCTTACTTGGCGGCGACCGGGGACTCCGGCAGCGGGTAGGTTTGATTCAAAGAGAGCAGGTAGGCGACGAGGGCTTTGGCGTCCTCGGTGGGGACGACCTCATAGCCGGGCTTGGGCGCGTGGGGACCGGTGAGGCCGACGAGGGATTCATTCGAGGGCTGGCCTTGGATTTTGCGGACTTTGTAGAGGTAGGAATAGGACGGCATGTTCGACCACGGAGTTACGCTTCTCGGGGCGTAAAGATGCAGGTGGACGGCGTTGGCGTCGTCGGTGCGGGCGCCGTAGTTCGAGAGGTCCTGGCCGATGCGTTGGGAGCCGAAGAAGGCGGTGGTTTGGCGGAGGTAGTCGCGGGCGACGGTCTGGCGGGGTCCGAGTTCCTTCTCGATGTCGGTGGTGAGGGGGGCGAGGCGGACCTGCTGGGTGTGGCATTCCACGCAGCCGTTGGCGGCGTAGACTTTTTGGCCCGCGACGGCGAGGCCGGAGACGGTGGTCGGAAGGACGCCGCCGGTGGCTTCGTCGGGAACGGGTTGGAGATTCGAGAGGTTGTTGGCGGACCAGGAGACGAGGCCGAGCCAGGCGGAGCCGAAGACGAGCAGGATGCCCAGGAAGACGAGAGGGAGTTTGTTCATACGGCGACGGGCTCCTCGGAATTTTCCTCGCGTCCGGTCAGCAAGGCCGGGGCTTGGTTTTTACGGGTGTCGAGCAGGATGCCCGCGAAGAGGAGGAGGAATTGCGCGGCGGCGGCGAGGGTGAGGAGGCTGCCGAAGGCGGCGAGGAAACGGAACGGCCAGGCGAATTCCATGGAGCTGCGGAAGGTGACGATGGGCTCGGCGAGGGCGAAGCCTTGAATGAGGCCGCCGAGGAGGAGGCCGGTGGCCACGCAGCCGAGGCCGATGGCGGCGAGCCAGAAGTGGAGGGCTATGCCGAGGGGGGAGGTCCATTCGCGACCGGTGAGGCGCGGGACAATGTAGTAGATCGCGCCGAAGGCGGTCATGGCGAAGAAGCCGTAGTGGCCGAGGTGTTGGAGTCCGCGGGTGATGTCGGAGAATTGGGTGGCGGCGTTGACGCCGGGGATGGAGTTGATGGCGTTGAGGATCCACCAGGTGACCAGGCAGCCGAGGCCGGTGATGACAAAGCGGAGGGCGGGGCTCCAGACGACGGGAGCGTAGTGGCCGCTGAGGGTGAGGTGGAGATTCATCGCGATGGCGGAAGCCGGGATGAGAAGCATGATGGCGGCGGCGACGCCCACGCTGGAAATCCAGGCGGGGACGGGCCCGGCGATGATGAACGAACCGGCGGTCCAGGCTCCGAAGAGGAGAAGGGTCCAAAAGCCGAGGAGGGACAGTTGGTGGCTGTTGAGCGGGAGGCCGGTGGCTTTGGGAATGATGTAGAAGGCGGCGGCAAGGCCCATCGGGACGAGCCAGAGATTGAAGAAACCGCTGGCGAACCAGAGGGCGATGGTCGGTTGGGCGGGGGCGGCGACGGGGTTCCAGACGAGGAGGGCGTTGCCGGCGGCGAAGAGCCAGGGGAAGGCGAGGAACGCGGCGAAGGCGAACCATTGGGAGACGAAGAGCGGGCCGGGTTCGCGTTCGTTGAAAAGAAGGATGGCCCAGACGGCGATGAGCGCGTAGGCGATGAAGAGGAAGGGGGTGACGAACGCCGGGAAGTTCAGCAACGGGATCGAGTTGCTGTAGCCGGCGAGGATGGCGCAGGCTCCGGCGAGGATGCCGAGATTCCAGACGATGCCCGCGGCGACGAGCATGTGGTGGCGGGAGAGCGGGGCACGGCCGAGGCGGGCGGCGAGCCAGATGCCCATGCCGATGGCGGCGGGGGTGGCGAAGCCGTAGGCGAGAACGGAGGTCGCGGCCTGGGTGGTGCGGCCGTAGGTGAGGAAGCTGATGCCGTCGAGGAAGCCGGGGTAGGCGAGTTTGATGGCGCTGACGACTTCGAGGGCGGAACCGAAGAGGAGCCAGTAGATGGCGGAGCCGAAGAAGAGGAGAACCGCGCCGCCGGTGGAGGCGTCGATGCGCGCGCGCCCTGCGGGATCGAGGGGCTGCGGCGTTTGGGAAAGGTCGGTGCTCATTGGGCCTTCGGGGTCTTTTTGTTTTTCGCCGGTGTGGGAGTGGGCGATTCAACGGGGGCGGCGAGGACATTGGAACCGGCTTCGCCAGAGGCGGATTCGGAAGGAAGGGTGTCGGGATCGCCCGAGGCGGGCGAGGAAGGGACCGGGAGGACGGAAGGCGGGACGGGTTGGCCCGTGTTGTCAAGAACGGGGTAGGCGGGGGCGGGTTTTTTGGAATTGAGGGGGGCGAGGACGAGTTCCATGGCGCGGTCGATCGGGATGCGAACGCTGCCGGCGGCTGGGTCCACCCAGCCGTAGGTGGTGAGTTTTTGGGTCTCCTCGGCGGTGACCTCTTCGTAGGTTTTGGTGCGGAAGGCGTCGCGCTCGACCTCCTCGGGGTCGATGGTCGCCTCGGCCCCGCCGCGCAGGGAGAGGGCGGCGACGAGGAAGAGGGAAATGAGAACGAGGCCGAGAACGACGAACCAGGCGCCGGATTTTTTCGGGGCGTTGTGGGAATCGGGTTGCATCAATTCTTCAGGGCGATGGATTTTTGGAGCCGGGGATCGCGGAGGGGCCAGAGGGGGGCGTCACCGAGGCGCTTGAGAAAGACGGCGGCCAGCGTGCAACCGATGGCGGCGAGGCAGGCGATGTCGAGCCAGCTCACGACGACGCCGGCTTTGTGGAGCGCGGGCAGGACGATCACATAGATGTCCAGGAGGTGCATGCAGAGAATCCAGATGGCCATGCCACAGAGGAAGGCGGGATTTTTTTTGCCGAAATTGAAGAGAAGGAGCAGGAAGGGGACGAAGAAGTGGCCGACGACGAGGGCGGTGCTCAGGATTTGCCAGGTTTCGGTGTTGCGCCGGAGGTAGTAAACGGTCTCCTCGGGGATGTTGGCATACCAGATGAGCATGTATTGGCTGAAGCCGATGTAGGCCCAGAAGATCGTGAAGGCCAGCATGAGCTTGCCGAGGATGTGGTAGTGCTCGAGGGAGATGATGTTTTGGAAATAGCCCGCGTTGCGGAGGGCGGTGATGACGAGGACGAGCACGCAGAGGCTGCTGAGAGCGGTGCCGGCGAAGATGTAGACGCCCCACATGGTGGAGAACCAGTGGTAGTCCA
>CAZVPK010000160.1:0-5736 GCA_964628505.1 uncultured Chthoniobacter sp. | reverse complement strand
ACCGCGACGGCTTCCGCAAACACACCTGCCCGGCTCTGACAAGCAGAGCCCTCCTGGCGAGGCGCGAGTCGATGGTTTCCGCCAAGGCACTGCGCGTTCCTTTCCACCGGGCTCCCGCTTTGCGCGGGAGGGGCCTGCTACTTCTCTGCGCTCCGGTCGGCATTGCCCGCGCTTCTCAAACCCAAAGGCGGCGGTCGAGGGTGCGGTATTGGATGGCTTCGCCGATGTGGTCGGACCGGACGGCTTCACTGCCAGCGAGATCGGCGATGGTGCGGGCGACCTTGAGAATGCGGTCGTAGGCGCGCGCGCTGAGTTGGAGGTCCTCCATGGCGTGGCGGAGCATTTCGGTGGAGGTGGAGTCGAGCTCGCAAAAGGTTTTGATCTGGCTGTGCGACATGCGGGCGTTCACGCCGGTCTTTCCGTGGGCTTCGAAGCGGCGCTTCTGGACTTCGCGGGCCTGGACGACCCGTTCCAGGATGGCGGCGGAGGATTCGCCGGGCGCGCCGCCGGAGAGTTCCTGGAAGGCCACGGCGGGCGCCTCGACATGGATGTCGATGCGGTCGAGGAGCGGGCCCGAGATGCGGTTGCGATAGCGCTCGATCTGGCCGGGCGAGCAACGGCACTCGCGCTTCGGATCGCCGAAGAAACCGCACGGGCAGGGGTTCATCGCGGCGATGAGGACGAAATTCGCGGGGAAGGTCATGGTGCCCGCGGCGCGGCTGATCGAGACGTGGCGGTCCTCGAGCGGCTGGCGGAGCACCTCGAGGGTGGAGCGTTTGAATTCGGGAAGCTCGTCGAGGAAGAGAACGCCGTTGTGCGCGATGCTGATCTCGCCCGGCGTGGGATTCGTGGATCCGCCGAGAAGGCCGATGTCGCTGATCGTGTGGTGCGGGGCGCGGAAGGGCCGGCGCGAGACGAACGCGCCGGATTCGCCGAGGAGGCCGCAAACGCTGTGGATCTTGGTGGTTTCGATCGCCTCCTCGAGCGTCATGGGGGGAATGATGGTGGGAATGCGCTTCGCGAGCATGCTTTTCCCGGAGCCCGGCGGACCGATCAAAAGGAGGTTGTGCGAGCCGGCGATGGCGACCTCGATGGCGCGCTTGACCTGGTGCTGGCCCTTGACCTCGGAAAAGTCGACGTCGGATTTTCCGAGGGATTCGCGGAAGCGCTCGGAGGCGCTGGCGCGGAGCGGTTCGAGAGCGGAGCGGCGGGAGAGGAACTCGTAGGCCTCGCGGAGGTTTTTCACCCCATACACCTCGAGTCCCTCGACGATCGAGGCCTCGGGGGCGTTGGCCGCGGGGAGGACGATCGCTTTTTTGCCGCGGTCGCGGGCTTCGACGGCGATGGGAAGCGCGCCTTTGACGGGGCGGATTTCCCCGGTGAGGGCGAGTTCGCCGACAACAAAGCAACGCTCCAAGCGCGGGAGGTCCGCCCGCTCGGCGGCGGCCACCATGCCGATCGCCATGGGCAGGTCGAAACTCGGGCCCTCTTTTTTGATGTCGGCGGGAGCGAGGTTGATGGTGGTGCGCTCGCGGGGCCAGCGCAGGCCGCTGTTGGAAATGGCGGTGGTCACGCGGTCCTTGCTCTCGCGCACCGCGGCGTCGGGCAGTCCGACGACGATGATTCCGGGATTTCCGCGGCCGGTGTTCACCTCGACCTCGACCTCGATGGCCTCGACGCCCTGAACGGCGGCGGAGAAGACGCGGGTGAACATGCCCCACCTGTAGCAGATCGCGGGGAGACGCTGGCAAGCCGCGATTGCTGGCGGCGGGACGCGGTTTGTCGTAGAAAATCCCGATGGCGAATCCCTATGAAAGTCCGCGGCTCGTGGACGAATACCTGTTTTTCCACTACGCGGAGTTCGAGGAGGCCGCCGGGGGCCGTCCGCTGCCGCGCGAGGCGTGGGGATTCGCCACGCGCGTGGTGCGGGAGTTGTGGCCCGGCGACATCGAGGTGGATCGCGCGCTCGATGTGGGTTGCGCGGTCGGGGCGTCGTCGTTCGAACTGGCGCGGCGGGCGGGGCGGGTCCTCGGCGTGGATTTTTCCAAAGCCTTCATCGAGGCGGCGAAGGAATTGCGCGGGAGCGGGGCCGTTGCCTCGAGGGTGGTCGAGGAGGGTTGGCGTTGCCGCGATTTCCGGGCTCGGGTCCCGCAAGGCATCGAGCGGAGCCGGGTGGATTTTCAAACCGGGGACGCGATGAAACTTTCGCCCGGCCTGGGGGTCTTCGACGCGGTGCTGGCGGCGAATCTGATTTGCCGGTTGCCCGATCCCGGCGCGTTTCTGTCGCGGTTGCCGGATTTGGTCGGACCCGGCGGGTTCCTGTTGCTGGCGACACCGTTTTCCTGGCTCGAGGAATTCACGCCGCATGAAAACTGGATCGGAGGAAAACCGGAATCCGCCCCGGGGTTCGAGGCGCTCGCGGAAATTCTCGAACCGAATTTCGAACTGGAATTCACGAAAGACCTGCCATTTTTGATCCGTGAGCACTCCCGAAAATTCCAATACGGCATCTCCCTCGGTTCCCGCTGGCGGCGGCGTTGACTGGGAGGCGCGCTACACCGCCGGCGACACGCCCTGGGACAAGGGACTCCCCCACCCCTCCCTCGCCGCATGGCTGCGGAAACATCCCCTCCACGGCCGGGTGCTCGTGCCCGGGTGCGGATCGGGCCACGATGTGCGCGAGATCGCCCGGTTGTGCGACGCCGATGTGGTCGGAATGGACATCGCCCCGTCGGCGATCCGGCGGGCTCGCGGACACGCGGGGACCGGGCGCGAAAGTTATGTTCTAGGGGATTTTCTGGCCGGCGACGCCGCGGGACGCGGGCCGTTCGACGCCCTTTTCGAGCACACCTGCTTTTGCGCGATTCCTCCCTCGCGGCGCGGGGACTACATCCGCGAGGCCGCGGCGGCGCTTCGTCCGGGAGCCCTGTTTTTCGGCGTGTTTTTCGGCAACCCCGAAAACGACGACCCCTGCTCTCCGCCGTTCCGCTGTCCCCGCGAGGAGGTCGAGGACCTTTTCTCGCCATGGTTCGAACTCCTCGATTCCTGCGACAACCCGGCAACCTACCCCGAGCGCCGTGGCCGTGAGTATTTGCGGATCTTCCGCCGGCGCGCCGCGCGCATCGGAGGCTGATCCCGAGCGGCCCGCCCCCTATTGGGAAGCGGAGATTTTTTTGGAATAGGGAGGCGCCATTCCCGCCAGCTTGGCGACATCGGCGTTGGCCTGGCGGTAAACGGCCCTCGCGTGACTGAAGGTCTGAAAGCCCTCCCGGCCGTGGTAGGCCCCCATGCCCGATGCTCCGATCCCGCCGAAGGGCAAATCCTCCATCGAGACATGGAAAAGGACATCGTTGATGATCGCACCGCCGGAAATTGTCCGGTCGAGGACCAGGCGCTGCTCCGAGCGGTCCGTTCCAAAATAATACAGGGCGAGCGGACGCGGGCGCGAGTTCACACGGGAAATCGTCTCCTCGATCCGATCGCAGGTTTCCACCGGAAGGATCGGACCGAAAATTTCCTCCCGCATGACAGCCATCTCCGCTGTCGGGTTGAGGATGAGGTAGAGCGGCATTTTGTTGTGGCCCGGCGCGCTGAAATCCTCGTTCGCGGGATTGATCTCGACCACTTCAGCGCCCTTTTCCCTGGCATCGTCGAGCAACCCTTGCAGGCGCCGGCGGTGATGGGCGTTGATGACGGAGGAATAGTCGGGGTTCGCGAGCAGCTTGGGATACATCCGCGCCACCGCACGGGAGATTTCATCGGCGACATCGCGGGCTTTTCCACTTGGAACCATCAGGTAGTCCGGGGCGGGACGATGCCAACAACGCCCTTGGGCTGGTATTCGACGACAGCGCGCGCGCCCAGAAGACCGAGCGGGAAATCCACGCTGCGGCGGGAGGGCTTCATCCAGGCGGCAAGGCGGGACTGGCAATGCCGGATGGAGCGGATCGAGGCGTTCACATCGGTCAACATCGTTTGCTTGCGGCTCCGGTGGCCGAAATCGTGCGAGGCGGCATCGCAAAACGCCTGGGCGTTCTCCGACAACAGCGCGGCCGCCCGGCGCAAGCGGTCCCGCCGAACGGCGATGGAAACCGGAAGTTCGGCGGGGAATGCCGCGCGCTGGGCATCGAGGACCTCGAGAAGGCGTTCCCTGGTCACGCGCATGGAATCGTCTCCGGGCGGATGCCGGTTCTCAACCGGTCGATGGTTTCCCGCACTTCACGGGCGAGGCCGACGCGGTTCCCGGGGTCGAGGCCGAGCGTGGCGATCGGTTCTCCGATGCGGACTTCGACCTTCGCGGGTCGGAAGAGAAACCCGCCGCCGCGCGGCATGACCTGGCGGGAGTTGACGATGGCCAAGGGAAGGATTGGCACGCGCGCGGCGATGGCGGCCGTCAGCAACGCCGGATAAAACGGCCCGATTGTTCCGTCCCAGGACCTCGTCCCCTCGGGAAAGATCACGGTGGTGCGGCCCTCGCGCAGGTATTCCGCCAATTCCGCGGCCGCGCGACCGGTGTGGGAACGCGAATTTTTCGGCAGGTAGATTGTTCCCACCGCCCTGCCGAAATGGCCGACCCCGGGAAGCGCCCGAAGCCGCTCCGCCCCGAGGAAGTGAATGGGAGAAGGCAGGGCGGAATAGAGGACCGGGATGTCGAAGTAGGACTGGTGGTTGGCGACCACGAGGTAGGTTTTGCCCGGCTCGATCGATTCCTGGCCGGAGACGCGCAAACTCGCCAGGCCGCCGCCCACAACAACCGGCCCCCACCATTTGTGGGCCATCCAGAGCGGCGCGCGGGACGAACGGGTCAGCGAACGCACGAACAGCGCGGCGGGGATGAGAATGCAACAGACCAACAAAAAACTGAAAACCTGCAGGAGGTTCAGAGGCAGCCAAAGCAGGATGTCGCGAAGGTTTTTTCTCCGGTCCCCGTCCGGTAGGCGGTCGAGTTCAAACAACGGCATCGCCGGCCCCGGATGGCGGCCGCCCGGATTTTTCCTCCGTGGCGGATGCGGTTTTCAGGTCGCGGGCCAGGCCGAGGGCAGCGAGGGCGCGGATGACCCACCAACTGAAATCCAGTTGCCACCATTTCAATCCGTGGCGCGCGCTGACGGGAAAGGCGTGGTGGTTGTTGTGCCATCCCTCGCCGAGCGCGAGGATTCCGAAGAGCGCGTTGTTGCGGCTTTCGTCGCCGGTGTCGTGGTCCTTCGCCCCCCAAAGGTGGCAGGCGCTGTTCACACTCCAGGTGACATGATGCACCATGAAAACCCGCACGAGGCCTCCCCAAAGAAAACCCAACGCCGCGCCGCGCCAGGTCGGTTCCACCCACCATCCCGCCAGCGTCGGAATTGCAAACCCGGCGATCACCCACACGGGAAACAGCCGGTCGATTTTCATCAGGCGGGGATCGTTCAGAATGTCCGGCGCGTAGCGGCGAAGTTCGGTGTCGATGCAGTCGTCGCGGAAACTCCATCCCACATGCGCATGCAAAAACGCCGAGACGAATCCCGCCAGTCCCGGCTTGCGTCCCGCGTGCGGCGAGTGCGGGTCGAGGTCGTGGTCGGAGTGCTTGTGGTGCCGCCGGTGCGTGGCCACCCACCAGGCCAGAGGACCCTCGATGGCCATGCTTCCGAGAATTCCAAGTGTCCACACAGCCGCGGGCGAGGCCTTGAACGAACGGTGCGTGAACAAACGGTGGTATCCCACCGTGATTCCGAATCCCGTGGCCAGATACAGGAC
>CAZVPK010000159.1:2578-5819 GCA_964628505.1 uncultured Chthoniobacter sp. | reverse complement strand
GGGACGCCGCGAGGTGAGCGGCTCCGAGCCGCTCCGGGTCAGCGAAACCTGCGCGCCGAGCGCCTTCAACCGCGGCACCAGCAGCTTCGCCACCCGCAAGGTCATGTCGCCTTCCGTCACCGGTTTGGAATTTCCGATCTGGAACCACCGCTCCTCCATCTTCGCCCATTTGCCGCCGATGTGGCCGGGGTCGATGGTGATGCGGACCCCCGCGAGCGGCTTGCCAGGAACCTTCTCGATCGCGGCGCGCGGCCTCCAATAGCGCGGCACCGGCTTCGCGGCCGCCTCGCTTTTCGCGAACCGCAACAAATACGGCGTGCGCCCCGGCGCGGTCTGAATGCGGGCCAATGTCGGAGTCACGGCAATCACACCGACCGCCGCGTCGCCGGGCGCGTAGATGCGCGCCAGCAAATCGACGAATTCCTCGCGCGTCATCGTCTCCTGGAACTTGTCGAGCCGCGACCAGTCGGGCCGCGATCCCAAAGGAGTGGTTTTCGCCAAGGCCGGGGAAACAAGGGCCGCGAGGGCCAAAAGAACAACAAGGCAAATGCGCATTCCGATTTTTTAAATGCGTTCGGGGCGGGTTTCTATAAAAAGGATCGATGATCCGACTTCTTTTTCTGGGCGACATCGTCGGCGAGCCCGGCCGCGCGGGTGCGAAAAAAGTGGTGGCCGAACTGCTCAAGGAAAACGCCGTCGATTTTGTCGTGGTCAATGGCGAGAACGCCGCGGACGGCCGCGGAATCACGGGCAAGATTGCCATCGATCTCCTCCGCACCGGTGTGGCTGTGATCACCACCGGCGACCACGCCTGGGATCAAAAAGAAATCATCGGCTACATGGCCACGGAACCCCGTCTCCTGCGTCCCCTCAACTACCCGCCGGGCGTTCCAGGTCATGGCAGCATCGTGCTGGACACCGCCAAGGGCCCCATCGCCGTAATGAATGTGCAATGCCGCACCTTCATGAATCCCGCCCTCGACAATCCCTTCCCCGCCGCCCTCGCCGAGGCCGAGCGGTTGCGCGGGGAGACGCCAGTCATTTTTGTCGATGTCCACGGCGAGACCACCAGCGAGAAGACCGCCGTCGCCCGCCTGCTGGATGGAAAAGTCTCCGCCGTGGTCGGCACCCACACCCATGTCCAAACCGCCGACGAGCGCATTCTTCCCGGCGGCACCGCTTTTCTTACCGATGGCGGAATGTGCGGCCCTCTGGATTCCATCCTCGGACGCCGGTCCGACGCGGTCGTCCAAAAATTCCTCGATTCCATGCCCTCCAAATTCCACATCGCCGGTTGGCCAGTGCAGGTCTGCGGGGCATTGATCGAGATCGACCCCGCCACCGGACGCGCCGCGTCGATCTCGCGGTTCCGGAGGATTCTCGAAGCGGCCTGATCCGCCGCGCCCATGGATTTCGCCGCCCACATTCGGGCCCTCCACCGGGAAAACACACGCACCTTCGCGCTGGCGTTGCCTATTGTCGCGGGACTCGTCGGCCAAATGCTCATGGGCCTCGCGGACACTCTCATGGTGGGCCGCGTGGGCACACTTCCCCTCGCCGCCTGCGGATTCGCGAACAACATCCTCGCGATCCCCCTGGTCTTCGGTTTCGGCGTTCTCGCGGGGGTCAGCGTGAACGCCTCGCACGCCTACGGCGCCGGCCGCCCTCACCTCGCGGGCAACAGCCTGCGCGGCGGCGTCGCCATTTCGCTGGCCATGGGATTGCTCCTCGGTCTCGGCTCGCACGCCGGCCTTCCATTTTTGCCGCTCCTCGGCCAACCACCCGAGGTCAACGCCGAGGTCGGCACCTACTTTCTCCTCTGCGCCTGGTCGTTCCTGCCGGTCTTCGTCACCGGTTCGGCGAAAAATTTCTGCGAGGCCCTCGCGAGACCCTGGCCGCCGTTCTGGATCATGCTCGCCGGGGTTCTTCTGAATGTTTTCCTGAACTGGGTCTTCATTTTCGGAAACCTCGGCGCGCCCGCCATGGGACTCGACGGCGCGGGGTTGGCCACGCTGCTGAGCCGCATCGCCACCATGTTCGGAATGCTCGCCTATCCCGCGCTCTCGGAATCCCTGCGCGCCGCGTGGCCCGCCGATTGGACCGCTCCAGGCCTCGTTGACGAAATCAAAAAACTCCTCGGCATCGGAATCCACTCGGGCGGCATCAACCTCTGCGAAGTCACCGGATTTTCCTTCGGCTCGCTCATGATGGGCTGGCTGGGAACCGTCCCCCTCGCCGCCCACCAGATCGCGATCACCTGCGCGGCCACCACCTTCATGGTTCCGCTGGGACTCGGGCAGGCGGTCTGCGTTCGCGTGGGCCAGGCCCGCGGAGCGGAGCGTTTTTCGGAAATTCCAGTCATCGTCCACGGCGCGCTGGGCATGACCCTCGGCATCGCCACAGTCTTCGCCGCGGGATATTTGCTCGGCGGCCAATGGATCGCCTCGTGCTTCACCACCGATCCCGCCGTGTTGGCCCTCACCGCCCAGTTGCTCGTCCTCGCGGGCGTCTTCCAGATTTTCGACGGAATCCAAATCGCCTCCACAGGCGCCCTGCGCGGGTTTGCGGACACCCGCGTGCCACTCGTCATCGCCTTTGGAGCCTACTGGGTCGTGGCCCTGCCGGTGAGTTATGTTTGCGCGTTCCATGCCGGGTTCGGCGCGCCCGGCATTTGGATCGGATTCGTCACCGGCTTGGGAGTCGCCGGCCTCGCGATGTGCAGCCGCCTGCTGTTCAAGTGCGCAACCCTCAAATTCTCGCCAGCCTCCGAAGCCAGTCGCTAACCTCCGCGCCCGATGCACCACCACGAAACGCTCCGCGGCCTGCTCTGCGAACTCGGCCTCGCCATCCGCTCCGCCGTGGTGGCGGGACGCCAAGGACTCGATGCCGCGCGCCTCTCCGGAGTGGCCGCGCAGGCCGGTGGAGACACGATCTACGCGATCGACAAGTTCGGCGAGGACGCGATCCTCGCGTGGTTCCGCCAACACTGGCCCGCCGAATTTCCCGTGCAGGTCGTGATGGAAGGCATCGAGCACGACCTGTGTTTTCCCGAGGACAAATCCATCGCCGAAACCGATTGGAAATGCATCCTCGATCCCATCGATGGCACGCGCGGGTTGATGTATGACAAGCGCGCCGCATGGGCGCTCGCGGCCATCGCACCGCAATCCGGCGACGACACACGCCTCTCGCAAACCGTCGCCGCCGTGATGACCGAACTCCCGACCCTCAAGCAATGGCG
>CAZVPK010000159.1:0-2478 GCA_964628505.1 uncultured Chthoniobacter sp. | reverse complement strand
CTCCGCCCGATCATCCTTCGGACCCTCGACATGGAATCCTCGCTCGTCTGCCATCCCTACGACGCCTGCGCGTGGCTCCTTTTGGAAAAAGCGGGCGTCGTCTACGAGCACCCGCTCGGCGGTTTTCCCGACGCCCCGCTCGACACCGAAAGCGGCATCGCGTGGATCGCCTACGCGAACCCGACCCTGGCCGCGAAAGCCCGCCCGGTTCTCCAAAAAATCCTCTCCGAGTTTCTGCCATGACCCGCGAACGCCTCCTCGCCCACACCGGCGCGGCGATCCTGCGCTCGCTCTTCCTCACGCTGCGCCTCCGCATCGAGGACCGCTCCGGCATTTTGAAAGAGGAATCCCCGCGGCCCTCGCTGATTTGTTTTTGGCACAACCGCATTTTGGGAATCACCTACGCGTTCGACCGCCTGTATCCCAAGAACCGACTCGGCGTCACCGTGCTCACCAGCCCCAGCCGCGACGGCGAAATCCTCGCCCAACTCGTCGCCGCCTTCGGCATGGGCTCGGT
Source organism: uncultured Chthoniobacter sp. (assembly GCA_964628505.1). Classification (GTDB taxonomy): domain Bacteria; phylum Verrucomicrobiota; class Verrucomicrobiia; order Chthoniobacterales; family Terrimicrobiaceae; genus UBA967. The sequence continues at coordinate 1,961 of CAZVPK010000159.1, read as the reverse complement.
CCGCGGATCCAGTTCCCGCCGGGGTTCGCGGGCGTTGCTGGAACTCGTCCGCCTCGTCCGCCTGGGCCGCGACATCGCCATCACGCCCGACGGCCCGCGCGGTCCGCGCTACTCGCTCGGCCCCGGCGTCATCCAACTCGCCCAATCCACCGGCGCCCGCATCCTGCCCGTCCACGCGAAATTCCAACGCGCCCTTCGCATGAAAACCTGGGACGGCTTCATCATCCCGTTGCCGTTTTCCACAATCTCCGTCACGATCGACAAGCCGATCGAAATTCCGGAAACTCTCACCGACGCCGAATTCGAATCGGCGCGAACCCAACTGGAGGACCTACTCAAACATGGTGCGGATTGATGGAGCGGCCGTGGCCGCCAAAGTGCTCGAGGAAACCAAACACCGCGTGGACGCCCTGCGCCAACGCGGCATCCAACCCGGCCTCGCCGTCGTGCTCGTGGGCGACGACCCCGCCTCCCGCGCCTATGTGCGCTCGAAGGACCGCAAGGCCGCCGAACTCGGCCTGCACTCGGTCAAAGAGGAACTCCCCGCCGACACCACCCAGGCCGACCTACTCGCCCTCGTCGAAAAACTCAACGCCGACCCCGCCATCCACGGCATCCTCGTCCAGTCCCCTCCCCCGCCGCAAATCGACGAGGCCGCGATCGTCCGCGCCATCGATCCGCGCAAGGATGTCGATGGATTCCACCCCGTGAATGTCGCCAAGCTCGCTCTCGAGGACCCCACCGGCTTCGTCCCCTGCACGCCCCTCGGCTGCATACGCCTTCTTCAGGAAACCGGCATCGAAACTGCCGGGAAAAACGCTGTCGTCGTCGGTCGCAGCATGATCGTGGGAAAACCCATGGCGCTTCTTTTGATGCGGCGCGGTCCGGGCGGGGACGCCACAGTGACCGTCGCCCATTCGCGCACCAAAAACCTCGCCGCAGTCACCCGCGCCGCCGACATCGTGATCGCCGCAATCGGGCGTCCGCATTTTTTGGGAGCCGACCACATCCGCGAAGGCGCGGTCGTGATCGATGTCGGCATCAACCGCATCGACGATCCCTCGACTCCCAAAGGCTACCGCCTTGTCGGCGATGTGGACTACGACGCCGTCGCGGAGCGTTGCGCCGCCATCACGCCGGTCCCGGGTGGAGTCGGCCCCATGACCATCGCCATGCTCATGTCAAACTGCGTCACCGCCGCAGAGAGAAGCATTTCGCCACGCCAAGACTGATCCGGCGTCCAGGCCCCCGCCGAGGATTTCCCCGCGTCCGCACCGATGGAGTTCGAGTCCGCCAAGGCCGCCGCCGACTCGAGGGACAGCCATTCGCAGGACGACACTGCGATGGACTATACCAACAGCAGTTCGGTTTTGGACTTTTGAGCGGGATCGGAGATTTGTTCAAAGCCTCGATCCCCGCAAAACGCCCAGGAGGGACCTGGTTGCCCTTGTGGGCTTAACCTTTGCCTCCTCGTTCCAAGGGAAAGACGACGGTTTGGCCCCCGGGGTGCAATCGAAGCGCATCGGAGAAGCAGAGCCCTCTTGGGCGGAACGCGGAACCAAACCGATTCGCAGGAGGGACCTGCTTGTCAGGTCCGGCGCGGCTTGCGCCAACACACCGATCCGTCTCTGACTCAACCCGCGCGATCGCGCTTGGTAAGCGGACTCATTCCTATTGTGTCCGGGAGTGCACCCAGGCGCCGAGGGGGAGGCGCTCGGGAATCGAGGCGCTGGGGCGTGCCGAGATAGACTGCCGCAAGGCAGTTCCGAAGGAGGAGCAGGGTGGGAACCCTGCGAATCAAACAGCCGCAGGGTGGCCCGCAGCGGAATCAACCGGGAGCGGGCAAGTCAATATTCCGGATCGAAGCGGAAAAGCAGAACTCCCCCTCGCAAAGCGCAAGCGATGTCTTTACCGGAAAGCCAAAATTGAACGGCTTTGGGTATGACAGCCTCGGCTGGCAG
>CAZVPK010000158.1:0-5934 GCA_964628505.1 uncultured Chthoniobacter sp. | reverse complement strand
GTGGCGCAATTCACATCGGGCCGTGGCTCAGCTTGGTAGAGCGCCTCGTTCGGGACGAGGAGGCCGCGGGTTCGAATCCCGCCGGCCCGAGATTTTTTCCGAATGGACACCACACTTCTTGTTCTGGCTGCCGGCATGGGCAGCAGGTATGGCGGCTTGAAACAATTGGACGGCCTCGGCCCCTCGGGCGAGACGATCCTCGACTACTCGGTCTTCGATGCCATCCGTTGCGGCTTCTCCCGCGTGGTATTCGTCATCCGCCGCGATTTCGAGGCGGAGTTCCGCGAGCGTGTGGGGTCGAAATTCGAGGACCGCATCGATGTCGGATACGTCTTCCAACAACTCAACGACCTCCCCGATGGATTTGCTGTTCCCGCGGGCCGCGAAAAACCCTGGGGCACCGGCCACGCCATCTGGGCGGCTCGCGAGGCGGTGGACACCCCGTTCCTCGCCATCAATGCCGACGATTTCTACGGACACGGAGCGATCTCGACCGTTGCCAATTTCTTAAAAAACTCGCCGTCCAGCTTCTGCCTCGCCGGCTACCGACTCGACTCGACCCTTTCTGACCACGGCACTGTCTCGCGCGGCGTCTGCCGCATGGACGCAACCAACCGACTCTTGACCGTCCAGGAACACACCCGCATCGGAATAACCGCGGCGGGTATCCGAGACGAGGCGGACGGCACCATGTTCGAGGGCACGGAGCGCGTTTCGATGAACTGCTGGGGCTTCCCGCCCGACATCTTCGGGCTGCTCGATGCCCTGCTGGTGCGCTTTCTCGAATCCCATGGCAACGAGGAAAAATCCGAGTTTTACATCCCGGCCGCCGTCACTGCCATGATCGATGCCAAGGAAGCCTCGGTGAGCGTGCTTCCCGTGGAGAGCCGCTGGTTCGGGGTGACCTACAAAGAGGACCGGCCTGTGGTGGTGGATGCCCTTGCCGCCCTCGTGCGCGCCGGCGAATACCCTTCGCCTTTGGCTTGAGCGCATCCCGGCGTCACTTCGGTTTCGATTTTTTGCCAAGCGCCTTGGACAATGCGGCGCTGAGCAACTGGAGTGCCTTGACCCGCGCAAACCACTTGTAGTTTCCAGGAATGGCATGCCAGGGAGCGATCTCGGTCGATGTCTTTTCGAACATGTCCTCCGCGGCGACGATATGCTCGTTCCAGCGCTTCCGGTTCCGCCAATCCTCTTCGCCGATCTTCCAGTGCTTGTAGGGATCGGCCTCCCGGCGCTTGAAACGACTCAACTGCTCGTCCTTCGTCACATGAATCCACATCTTCAGAAACACGGTTTCGTCATCGACGAGCATTTTTTCAAATGCGTTGATCTCGTCGTAGGCACGGCTCCACGCCGCCTTGGAGCAAAACCCCTCGACCCTCTCGACAAGCACCCGCCCATACCAGGAGCGGTCGTAGATCGCGAGATGCCCGCGCTGCGGCAACTTGCACCAGAACCGCCAAAGATAATGTCTCGCGAACTCCTCCGGCGTGGGCTTGTTGATCGAATACACCCTCATCAATCGCGGATCGAGCTTCTCGGTGAGGCGCTTGATCACCCCGCCCTTCCCGGCGGCATCGGGCCCCTCGATCACGACCACGACTGGAATTCCCTTCTCGTGCAGCTCCAACTGCATGTTCAGCAACTCGAGTTGGAGCTGCTTGACCTGGGATTTGTATTCCTCCTGGGTCAGCGATTGGGTTTGGTCGAGGTCGTTAAGAAGAATGCGGGTGTCTGGCATGGCGGCGTCCGTTTTCGGTGCTCTTAAACCGATCGCCACGGATCGAAAAGCACGGAATCCCGAATTTTCCGCATCGGGATTCACTCGCCGGAGAAACGCGTCTCCATTGGCTCGAGCGCCAGCGGCCTGTCATGGTCGAGATGCCTCGCGCAAACCGCAAAAAAATCCACCCGCGTGTCGCATCGCCTGATCTCGTGCAGGAAGCCAGCCGCATCCTCCACGCCCTCGCCGAGAAAGTTCATATACTTTTTCATCTTCTGCACCTGCATGCGCTCGGGGAACTCCGGCTGGCACACCTCGCCGTAGAGATCTTCGATATAATCCAACACCTCGCGCCCCGTCGGCAGCACCACCGCGCGCCCCGCAAAGGAATCACGAATCTGCGAAAACACCCACGGATTCCTGATCGCCCCGCGACCAATCATCAAGCCCGCCGCCCCAGTGGATTCCAACACCGCCCGAGCGCTACCCGCCGAGACGATGCTTCCATTCGCCTGCACCGGGCAACCAAGTCGCCGCACCGCCTGCGCGATGCGGTCGTGGTGCACCTTGGGGCCGTATTTTTCCGCCACCGTCCGCCCGTGCACTGTCACCAGATCGAGGGAGTGCCTCGAAAACACCTCGAGCAACGCGTCGAACTCCCCGGCACTTTCAAAGCCCACACGCGTCTTCACTGTGAACGCCCCGCCGATCGCCTCGCGCAGCCGCCCGAGCAATGCGTCGATGCGCGGCAAATCCCTCAACAACCCGCCACCGGCGCACTTCCTGTAAACCACCGGCGCAGGGCATCCGAGATTCAAGTCGATCGCGGCGACATCATGCCGCTCCAATTCCCTCGCCACGCGGGCCATCGCCTCCATGTCGTTGCCGATGATCTGCGCCACAGCCGGCCGCCCCGTCGGATTCTCGGTGATCGAGCGAAGGATCGATTTCTCGGGCCGGTAATCGGGCGTCACCCGGAAATACTCGGTGAAATACACATCCGCCCCGCCTCGCCGGGCCATCAGGCGCCAGAACGGCAGGTCTGTGATGTCCTGCATCGGCGCCAGCGACAACACAGGCCGGGGGCCTTTGAAAAGCGACGCAAACGCGGCCCGCCGCCCGCTCAGATCTTCGATTTGATCCATCGAATCACTCCCCCCAGCACCGGCAAATGCTCGTAGAATCCCGCCGAGGAGTCCCAGAAATCCTGATGCAGCACCACCCGCCCCTCGCGGTCGAAGCGCAGGAGCGTCATGCCAACCGTGCGCACGGTTTCCTTCGCGCCCTTGAAACGGACATCCATCACCCAGCGCACATAGCAATTCCTACCCGAGACGGCGGAGTCCACCACCTCGGCCCGAATGAAATCCACATGCTCCGCCGTTTTCAAAAAATACGCCTCCACCTCCCCGCGCCCCCGCAGCGTCTTGAGCGTGTCGTTGAACCAGACGTCCTGTGCATACAACTCCGGCCCCAACCGCCGCACAGACTCGGGCGTCACATCCGCAAAAAATTCACGAAACCTCTCCACCCCGCTCCGCGCCACGTCGCTGTCCACCTCGACACCGCGCACATTGCTCTCGGCACTTAAAAATTCGGACGCCGCCGTTTCCTTCGACACTCCGCTGCAGCCCGCAAGGCAACCGACAAGAAGAGCGCATGCAATCATCTGTTTCATCCCGCCACCCTACCCCGCCGCGCGCCACCGGAGAAATGCATTTCACCGCACCCGCGGCAGGGAATTTGTTTGTCCACGCCCACAACCGCGCGTTTATTTGCCACAACCAGCAACCCCATGCGCGACGGTTCCGTCCTTATTCTCACCGCAGGCTTCGGCGAGGGCCACAATGCCGCCGCAAGAAATCTCGCCGCCGCCCTGCGCGTGGAGCGCCCAGGCATCAAGGTCGCCGTGCACGACATCTTTGCCGAGTCGCTCCCCCTCATCAACCGCATCGCCCGCTTCGGCTACCACTTCGCCATCAACCGCGCTCCGGCCCTGTGGGCGCTCGCCTACTCGATCCTCGACCGCATTCCCGCCACATCCACCGGCGTGAAACTCCTCGCCCCCGCCTCCCGCCATCTCCGACACCTCGTCAAACGTCACGCGCCCGATGTCGTGGTCAGCGTCTTTCCAGGCTGCGGGCCGATTGTCGACCGCATCGCCCCGCCCAAAACCCGCAGATTCGCCTTCGCCACCATCATCACCGACTCGCTCACTATCAACGCCATCTGGCTCCGCTGCTCGAGCGATTGGTTCCTCACCCCGAACGAACCCACCGCGCGCGTCCTTGAGGAACGCGGCGTCCCCCACGAAAAAATCCGCGTCACCGGATTTCCCATTCCACCGGTCTTTTCCACCCCGCCGCCAAACCGCGCAGTGCCACCCGCCGACGGCCGCTGGCGCGTGCTCTATATGGTGAACGGCAGCCCCGCGACCGCGGTCGATACCACACGCGCCCTTCTCGGCATCGACTCGATCTCGCTCACAGTCACCTGCGGAAAAAACGACCGCCTCCGCGCCGACCTCGAGGCCCTCTCCACCGAACTCGACCGCCCGCTCGAACTCCACGGCTGGACCCCAGACATGCCCCAACTCATCCGCTCCCACCACATCCTCATCGGCAAGGCAGGCGGTGCCACAGTCCAAGAGAGCCTCGCCGCCCACACCCCGATGATCATTACCCAGATCGTGCCAGGCCAGGAGGAGGGCAACGCCCGTCTCCTCCTTGAAAACTCCGCCGCCGACCTCGCCACCTCCCCGCAAGCCATCGCCGATGCCATCGCTGCCCTCACCGCAAAATCCGGCGACCTCTACAAATCACGACTCGCCGCAACCACCCGACTCGGCCACCCGAACGGCGCAAAGGACACGGCACATTTCATCGCCTCGCTATTGTAGACCCCTGCCAAGCCCACGGTTTAACAGCTGAAGGCCCGCCTGTTTCATGCTTGATTCCCCACAATGACATTTTCCATTTCCTCCTCCCCCGCTCGGCTGGCAACGGCCCTCTGCGCGCTGCTGCTCTCGATCCCGACACTTCCCGCCGCCGATTCCTCCACGGAGCAATGCCTCACACCCTCCTCCCGCGCCGCCAGCCTGTTGGCAAGCAGCCAACCAGCCGTCACCACGCCTCCGAAGCCCCACCCGCCGGGTATGGTCTGGGTTCCCGCAGGCGAATTCGACATGGGCGGCGTCGGACCAGAAGCACGTCCCGATGAATTCCCGGTCCACCGCGTGCGACTCGACGGGTTCTGGATGGATGCCACAGAGATTTCCAACGCCGAATTCCGCCGCTTTGTCGAGGCGACCGGCTACGTCACCACCGCCGAAAAAAAACCCGAGTGGGAGGAAATCAAAAAACAACTCCCCCCCGGCACCCCGAAACCCGACGACTCCGTGTTCGTTCCTGGATCGCTCGTTTTTTCGCCACCCTCCGGCCCCGTTCCGCTGAACAACCACACCCTCTGGTGGCAGTGGGTTCATGGCGCCGACTGGAAACACCCTCTCGGCCCCCACAGCAGACTATCCGCTGCCCACGACAACCTCCCCGTGGTCCACGTCTCGTGGGACGACGCGGTCGCCTACTGCCAGTGGGCTGGAAAACGCCTCCCCACCGAAGCCGAGTGGGAATACGCCTCGCTCGGCGGCGGCCCCGCACGCCGTTTCACCTGGGGCGACACCCCGCCCTCCGATTCCTTCCTGCCGGCAAACCTCTGGCAAGGCGACTTTCCCCACAACCCCAAGACCCTCGACGGCCACCTCCTTTCCGCGCCTGTCGATTCGGATACACCGAACGCCTACGGCCTCCACCACATGATCGGAAATGTCTGGGAGTGGTGTGCCGACTGGTATCGCGAGGACACCTATAAACGCCGCGCCGAATCCGGCACTGTCTCAGTCAACCCCCAAGGCCCCGATTCGAGCCTCGACCCGAACGAACCCACCGTTCCAAAACGCGTCAACCGCGGCGGCTCCTTCCTCTGCGACGCCTCCTACTGCGCCAGCTACCGCCCCGCCGCCCGCATGAAGACAAGCCCCGACTCCGGCATGATCCACACCGGCTTCCGCCCGGTGCTCTCCGATCCAGACTGGCGCCGCTTTCTCGAGAAAAACGAAACGCCGGACTAAAAAACACGACCCCCTAAAAGAGTTACAGCCCGCCGCAGCGATTGCTGCGGCGGGCTGTTGTTCCCCCCAGAACGCCGCT
>CAZVPK010000157.1:0-5949 GCA_964628505.1 uncultured Chthoniobacter sp. | reverse complement strand
GTCCGGTGCGCAAACGCCGCAACGCCGCGTGGTTCGCCGGCTACGCGCCGGCCAACCACCCGCCACTCTACGCCTTTGCCGCGGTGGTCGAGGGCAATCCCGGCGAAAGTCTGTCCGGCGGAACCTACGCCGCTCCCGTCGTCGGCAATGTCCTCAGCACCTTGCTCAAGGACTACAAACCACCAACGGCAGAGGAGAAAAAAGCCGCCGAGGAAATGCCGGAGGAGACCGATGAAAGCATCACCCTCTCGCTCGACACGCCGGTGGAATTGACCGAGTTCACTCCCGACCTCATGAATCCCGAAGGGGCACCGACCTTCGACGAGCCGACGGCCGAACCGCCTCCTTTCGAGTAAGCCGCTCCGCCCGCGGCCGCGATTTGCGTTTGCCGCGGAACCGCCGTCCCGCGACCATGCTTCCGCATGCTTGAACTCCGCGAGTTGACCGTCACGGCGGCCGACGGCGACGACGCGCCCGTTCTGCTGACGGAAGTCTCCGCCCGCTTCCCGCGTGGGGAGGTTTGCGCGCTGCTCGGACCGAGCGGCAGCGGCAAGACCACCCTCGTCCGGGCCATCGCCGGCATGGCCGATGCGACCTCCGGTTCGCTGCACTGGGAAAATATGGACCTCGAACTCGAGGATCTGCCGCCCTCGCAGATCGGTTACGTGCCGCAGTTCACCATCAGCCAGGAGAATCTGACCTGCCGCGAAAATGTCCTGCTCGCCCTCCGCCTCCGCGTGGCCGGACTCCACGCCCGAGCCATGGAAAACCGCGCTGACGAACTGCTCAATCTCACCGGTCTGACCTCCGCCGCCGACACGCTCTCGAAGCATCTCTCCGGCGGGCAGCGCCGGCGGCTCGCTCTGGCCATGGAACTGGTCAGCGAACCACCGCTCTTGCTTTGCGATGAAGTGACCAGCGGACTCGACGCCCGTTCCGAACGGGAGATCCTCGAGCTTCTCCGCCGCATCGCCCGCGAAGGCGACCGCGTCGTGTTGGTTGTCACGCACGGACTGCGTGACCTCGCCGCTTTCGACAAAGTCGCGGTCTTGTCCGGCGGCCATCTTGCCTACCTCGGATCGCCCGACACGCTGGCTCACTACTTCCGCGCGGAGACGGCCGAGGAAATTTTCGAAGTGCTCCCGCAGCGCACCGGACCCGAATGGCATGCCTCGTGGGTCAAACACCGCGGACACTTCGACGGGAAAGCCGCCACCAACGACGACGCGGACCGCGCCGACGCCCAGCGACCCTCAGCCAATCTGCCCTCGCCCTTCGTGCAATTCCTCGCGCTCCTGGCCACGCGATGGAAAATCTTTTTCCGCAACAAAAGCGCCATCGCGCTCCAACTCGGTCTCGTCCTCGGCTTCCCGCTGGTCGTTGCCGTCTTCGCGCTCGACGGATTGCCGCCCGTGCCCTCGCTCGATGCCGGACTGAGCGGCGACGTCGTGCGCCAGCTCGTTGAAGCCCGCACTTTCGTCGAAGGCGCGAGCAAAGCCGGCAGCGCCGTCTCCGGACTCATTCTTCTCCAAGTCATCCTCCTCGGCCTGCTCGGCGCCAACAACAGCGCGCGCGAAATCGCCGGCGAGCGCGCCATCTACGAGAAGGAGCGTTTTGCCGGACTCAACCCTGCCGCCTACGTCGCGGCCAAAGCCTCTTTCCTCGGCGTGCTCGTCCTCTTGCAATCCGCGTGGATGACGTGGTTTGTCCGCACCATTACGCATTTCCCCGGTGATGGGACGCAGCAGTTTGTCTTTTTCCTGCTCGTCAATGCCGCCCTCACGGCCGTGTGCCTCGGCATTTCCGCCCTCTCCCGCTCCGCCGATCAGGCCTCGCTTGCGTCGATCTATCTCGTCGGCTTTCAACTTCCGCTCTCCGGCGCCGTGCTGGCCCTCCCGGCCGGTCTCGATGCCGCCCTGCGCCCGTTTATCGCCGCCTACTGGAGTTGGAGCGGTGCGCTACAGAGCCTGCGCGACACGCGCTACTACGACGTCCTCGAAATGGTCGTGCCCACCTCGCTCTCCTCCTCGGCCCTCTGTGTTTGGGTTCTGGTCCTGCATGTCCTTTTCGGCATTTTTCTTGCATGGCTGGGTTGCCTTCGGGCGGCGTGGGATCGATAACTTAGCAATCTATGCCCCGCCGCGCCCGCAGCGTCCCGAAAACCGGCTGGCTTTTCGCCGGCTTGGCCGCCGTCCTCGTCCTCATCGCGGCGGGCGGTTACTTCCTCGGTTCGGCTGGCCAACCCTACCGCACCGCCCCGGAATTTCCCGTCGATGAATACCTCGCCACCTCCAGCACGCTGCGCGGCAATACTTACCGCCTCGAAGGCGCGGTGCTGAACTCCATCGCCTGGTCGCCCGCAGAGGGCCGCCTCATTTCCGTGCAACCAACCGGCGCCGATGCTCCGATTCCAATCGTCCTCCCGCCCGACCTGCCGGACGCCAACGTCCAAAAAGGCCAGCGCTTCCACTTTCTTGTCGAAGTGCGGGAAAGCGGCATTCTTTATGCCACGGGCCTGACCAAATCATGACACCGCGCGCCCTTTTGCTCGTTCTGCTTGCCATCCCGCTGACCGCCGCGGGTCAGGAAGGTTTCGTCAGCATTCCCCCCGGCGAGGAAAACCCGCCTGCCGAGAGCACTCCGGCGCAAGACTCCCCGGCCAAGCCCGGCGCCCCGCCACGCAATCCCACCATTGCCGGCATCGAGATCCCCGTGTTCGACCCGGCCAATGATTCCGTGACGTGGAACGGACAACTCTGGCAGGTCGACAACAACCGCGTTTTCCGCGCGCGCTTCGAGAAATACCTCAACGCCCCCGCCACCGAAATCACCGCGCAGGCCTCCTACGATCGCGTCATCGCGCAGATCATGGACCTGCTCGCCGCCGGCAAAATTTCCAATCGCAATCTCGACGAAGCTTTCAAACTCCTCCCGCAGGCAGCCTCCCATGAGGAGGACGCCAATCTCTGCGACGCCATCGCCAGTCAGGTCCTAGGAGCGTGGCAAGCCCAGCGCCAGATCGCCCGACTCGACGCGGCCAACCGCTCTCTCGAAGACGACCGCAAACGCCACGAGTGGAATGCGCGCCTCAGCCTCCAAGGCTCGAGGCTCGACACCGCTCCGAAAGACCCAACCGCCGCCGCCGACTGGGCCAAGCAGCGCGAGTTGGAGCGTTCCTCGCGCCTCCAACCGCACGCCCAACGCCTGACCGAGGTCAACGCCCTCCTCACCGCCAACCGCGCCAAAAGCGAACTCTCCTCCCTCCAGGCGCGCATCGAATTCCAAACCCTCCTTGTCCAACTCTTCCTCCAGCGCCGGTTCCGCCACGTCCTCATCGGCTCGCGCTTTTACCGCAGCATCTTCGACGACGGCGACAACCAGCTCCGTCTCGGAGAGGAAACCAAATCGGTCTTCGCCAAGTTGTCCGACATTCCCCCGACGGTCACCTCCCTCGACGCGCTCGCCAACGAAGCCATTCGCGACGTGAAAGAAGGTGTCGAGGCCGTCGAATTCCTGCTCGAAAAAGACGAGCTGCAAAGCGCCTCGCAGCGCCTCGGCGAATCGTTCGCCATCGGCGAGCACCTCCCCGAGATCCACCAATTCCCCCGCGCGGACCGTCAACGCATCCTCGAATTCACCCGCCGGTCGAACCAACTCCTCAGCGCGCTCGAGGTGAAAGACTACACGCGCGCCGAGCAACTCCTCGTCGAATTGCAGGAAACAGCCAAGGACTTCGACCCGTCCCAACCACTCACCGCCGTGCAAACGGCCCGCAATGTCTCGCGCTTGCACTTGGCCCGCGCGCGCAACGCCGCCCTCAGCGGCGATGCCGAAACACTCGAACGAGAACTGCGCACCGCCACGGAAATCTGGCCGAACAATCCCGAGTTGGCCGCCATCTCTGGTCAGATCTTCGAGCAGACCGACGTCCAGCAGCAGGCCCTGCTCGAACTCGACCGGCTCATGGAGCAGGGCGACCACCGCGCCATTTTCAAGCAGAGCGCCAAGTTCATCGCCGCCGCCGCGCTTCATCCCGAGCGGCAGGAAAAGCTCACCACGATCCTTCAGCAAATGACCGAAATCGAAGGCGCCCTGCAACGCGCCCGCGAAATCCAGCAGCGCGGCGACGCGGCCGGCGCATGGGAAAGCATCCAGCTTGCCGCCGCCAAATATCCCGAGGACACCGAACTCAACCGCCTCCGCGCCGACCTCGCCAGCGGCGGCGCCGCCACCTTTGTCCAATCCCTCAGCAAAGGCGATGACCTCGAGGCCCGCGGCGAATACGGCGCGGCTCTTGCCTGGTATCTCGACGCCCACCGGCAATATCCGCCCAGCCAGTTCGCCCAAGAGAAAATCGACGCCATCGCCGGGCGCATTCTGCCAGGGTCGAGCCCGTCGGCGCCCTCGGAAGCAACGAAATCGTTGCGTTAATAGCGTTTGCGCGGGGCCCCGGCGCCGACTAGGTTGGCAGTCTCACGCCAAGGCCCCTCCTTTCCATGCTCAGCAGCGCCCAAACCACCGCCCTGCCCGAGACCGCTCAGGCAAAGGGACGGACGGTGGAAATTCTCACCGAACCCCGCGTCGGCACCACGGCCATTCTGCGCAACATCGCGCGCCAACCTTGGTTCACCAGCATGTGCCTTTTTCTGGCCGATGTGGTCCTCGTCACAGGCGCTTATCTGCTGAGCCGCACGATCCGCGTCAATCAGGCGCTCGACATGTCACCCGCCTATCTCGCCCAGATCGGCGTCTTTTTCCTTTGCATTCTCACCGCCGTCGCCTTGATCGGCGGATACAAAGCGCGCCGGACCTTCCAAGTTTTTCATTTCTCCGCCGAGTTCCTCCTCGCCGTTATCCTCGGTGCGGCCGCCGGGGCATTCATGCTCTTCGTTTTCTTCTCCGCCGGAGACTTCTACAGCGCACAGAGCCGCGTCGTGCTTTTTTACACCGCCATCGGTTATGCCATTCCTGCGCTCGGCTTGCGCATGCTCGCGGCCTCCGTCTGGACGCGCCGCGCCCGCCGCGTGCCCTACCTCGCCATCGGCACTCCCGGCGAACTCGCTTCCTTCGAGCGTTACTGCGACGGCATGGGTTTCCACAATCCTGTCGTCCTCGCCGACCTCGACCTGCGCGTCGTGGGCGAGTTGATGGACGACCAAGCCCGCGCCCTCAAAGTCTCCCCCCGCACCATCCTGCAGGAAGCCTCGCGCCCCCAACCCTTGCCCAACGCGGAAGGTGCCGCGCGGCGTGCGCAGGATTTTGAAGGAATTGTTCTCACCGATCCGCCCGAGAGTTACCCGCCCGCCCTCCTCGAAAAACTCGCCCGCCTGCACTTCCTCCGTATTCCCGTCTACAGCGAGGACACGTTTTTCAGCGAAATCTGGCGCAAGGAATCCGTCCATCGCCTCGACCACTCGTGGGCCATCCGCCAGAACTTCCAACTCGCCCGCCACTCGGCCTACCGCTATCTCAAAACGGCCACCGATTACGCCCTCGCCGTTCTCCTCCTGCCCATCGCCATCCCGCTCATGACCGTGGTGGCCCTCGCCGTGATCGTCGACAGCGGTTTCCCCGTCTTCTACCGCCAGGAACGCATCGGGCGCGGAGAAAAACGTTTCACCCTCCTTAAATTCCGCACCATGCACGTGCGCCAGCACGAGGACGACCCCTACACGCGCGACAACGACAGACGCGTGACCCGCATCGGACGTCTCCTGCGGCTCACCCGACTCGACGAACTCCCGCAAATCTTCAACGTCTTGCAGGGCGACATGAGCCTGGTCGGCCCGCGCGCCGAATGGTCGCGCATCGTCGCCGACTACGAAACCAAGATCCCCAGCTACCACCTCCGCCATCTCGTCAAACCCGGCATCACCGGCTGGGCCCAAGTCAACTACCGCTACGGCTCCGGCCTCGACGACGCCATCGAAAAGCTCCGCTACGATCTCT
>CAZVPK010000156.1:0-5950 GCA_964628505.1 uncultured Chthoniobacter sp. | reverse complement strand
GGCCAGCCGGGCCCAGTCCGCGCGGGGCAGGCGGACCCACGGCTCCCCGCGTCCGCTCGGGACCTCGGGGGCCGTCCTCGCCACGGTGCGGCTCCGTCCGGGGTGGCGGCAGGCTAACGGCCGCCCCGGACCCCGCCCGCCGCCGGGTTGGACGTCATCCGCGCGGTCGGGGACACTCCCGCCCCCGCCCCGGGCGGCCGCGGGGGGGGGGGGGGGGGGGGTGGGAGTGGGGCCAGGGATGCCGCGGCGGGAGAGGTATTTTTCGAGATAGGAGATCGCGCCGGGGACGTCGAGTCCCTGGCCGTTGATGTCCTTGGTGAGGCCGCGGTTGAATTCGGCCTTGGCCCTGCTGAAGCCCGCGTAGCCGTATTCGATAGTCGTGGAGGTGGCGTTGCCGGCTGTTTCGATTTCCGCTCCGGAGGTCATGAAATAACCGCGGAGCTTGTCGGAGTAGTCGGCCCGCATGCCGCCGCCCACGCTGCTGTGGCGGTCGACGGGGCCGACGACTTGGAGCGCGGCGTTGTCGGAGTTGGCGGTGGTTCCGGCGGTGGCGCCAAAGATGACGGCGTGTCGACGGCCGGCATAGTCGCGGATCACGTTGTAGGTGCCGGTGACAAAATTCGCGCCCTGATAGAAGTTGAATGTGTTCGGATCGGTGAGCACGACGATGCTGGAGAACGAGGAGGCCTCGGGATCGACGACGAGATAGCCGTCCTTGAAAAAGGTGAAGTTCACGCTCCGGCCGGTTTTGTCGAGTTCGAGGTCGTAGACGAGCAGGGGTTCGGGGGCCGGCGTGGGGGTGGGCGTGGCAGTCTGGCCGCGGGCGGGGAGCAACAGGGAGCCGAGGGCGAGGAGGAGGAGCGGAAAAATCCTTGCTTTCATGGAAACAGACCTAATCCGGCGGAAGTTCGAGGTCAATGGAGGTTTCGAGCCGGGGGGATCAGAACAGCTCGCCTTGGACGCTGGTCGAGGCGGGCGCGGCGGGGGGGAGGGAAAGTCCCGACTCGGCCTCGATTTCCTTGAGGAGGGATTGGAATTCGCACTCGCGGAGGGCGGCGAGGAGTTCGGGGTAGCGGGGTTGGATTTCGAGCGACTGCCAGGGTGCGGGGAGGGGGAGGTGGTCGTCGAGCCGCACCATTTCGCGGTTGGCAAGGACGAGGTCGCGGTGGGCGAGGAGTTTTTCGCGGAGCCTGGGGTTCGCGACGGCGTCGGGGTTTTCCAGGATTTTGGAAATGCCGCCGAGCTCGTTGACCAGGCCGGCGGCGGTTTTTTCGCCGATGCCGGGGACGCCGGGAATGTTGTCGGAGGCGTCGCCGGTGAGCGCGAGGACATCGGCGATGTGCGCGGGGGGGACGCTCCATTTGGCGGCGACCTCGTCGGGTCCGAGGAGGGCGAAGGGGGCGTCCTTGAGGTCGGTTTTGTTGGTCGAGTAGATGTGGAGGCTCTCGCCGACGAGTTGGAGAATGTCCTTGTCGTTGGTGGCGATGACGACCTCGGCTCCGTCTCGGCGGGCGGCGGCGGCGTAGGAGGCGATGAGATCGTCGGCCTCGGTGTCCGGGGATTCGAGGCAGGCGACGCCGAGGAGGGGTGTGTTTTTTTGGAGCCAGTCCTCCTGGGGCCGGAGGTCGTCGGGCATCTCGGTGCGGTTTTGCTTGTAGGCGGGTTGGAGTTCCGTGCGGCGCGCGGGGAGGCCGCAGTCCCAAATGACGGCGGCGCGGTCGGGACGGAGGTCGGCGAGCATTTTCCGGAGGGCCTTGAGAAATCCGTAGATCGCGTTGGTGGGCTCGCCGCGGGAGTTTTTCAGGCCGCGAATGGCGAAGAAGGATCGGTAGAGATAGTAGTGGCCGTCAACGAGGAGGAGTCGCATGGGAGGCGAAGACTAGGCGCGAGTGGCCGGGGCGTCCAAGGGGTTTCAGGGGGTGTCGGGAAAAACCGCGGTGCAGCCGGCTTTCGCGGCGAGGGCGGAAACGCGGGCACGCAGTTCGAGGGTTGCCTCGGCGACGAGGCCCTCCTCGAGAAGTTGTTTGCGGGCCGCGAGTCGGAGCAGGCGCAGCGCGCGCTCGCGGACCGGCCCGGGGAGCGCCTCCCAGGCGGGGCCGGGCGGTTCGACGACGGGGGCGGCGGAGATTTCGAGCGAGAGGATTTTGGGTTTCGGAAGGACGACATCGGCCTCGCGTCCGCCGCGGCGGATGTTGATTTCGATCGGATCGCGACCCGCGATCCCGGCCTCGGCGATGAAGCGGGCGACAAGCATCGGGCGGGTTCCATCGGCCAGCGGCATGTCGAGCGCTTGCCGAATCTCGAGGGTTCGCGTCGCGGCGACGAGATTTTCGACGCGGGAGGAGTGGGCGAAGAGCACGCCGGCATTGGCGGCGAGGCGCGGAGTGGTTTCGAATTCCGCGGTGAAGATTTTCTCGAGGGCGTTGGCGGTTTTCACGGCGGCGTCCATCGGCCGGATCATGAACACCCATGCGGCCCAGCAGGCGAGAATGGTGGTGGCCGCGGCTCCGCCGAGGGAGATCCAGAACCATCGGTTGCTCATCGCGTCGCGGGCAGGAGGGCCGGCATCAGGCTTGGCGGACGAGAAGGTGGTCCGCGACGGCGCGGAGGAAATCGGCGCGGCGTCCCATCGGTTCGAGCGCGCGGAGGGCGGCCTTGGTGAGGCGGGCGGCCTCGCGGCGGGATTTCTCCATGCCGAAGACCGAGGGGTAGGTGGCCTTGCCCGAGGCGGCGTCCTTGCCGGCGCTTTTGCCGAGTTGCTCGCTGGTTTGGGTGGCGTCGAGGATGTCGTCGACGATCTGGAAGGCGAGGCCGAGATTTTCGCCGAATTTGCCGAAGGCCTTCACGTCGGCGGGTGCGGCGTTCGCGCTCATGGCGCCGAGGCGGAGGCTTGCGGCGATCATGGCGGCGGTCTTGCCGCGGTGGATGAAGAGGAGGTCCTTCGGCGTGGCCCGGCGGTTTTCGGCCTCCATGTCCGCCACCTGGCCGCCCACCAGAAGCGAACTGCCGGCGGAGGTGGCCAACTCCAGAAAAAACTCCTGCAGGCCGAAGCGTTTGGTCGCTTTTGTCTGCGCGAGGATTTCGAAGGCGACCGTCATCAGCGCGTCGCCCGCCAGAACGGCCAAGGCCTCGCCGAACACCTTGTGGGTGGTGGGGCGGCCCCGGCGGAGATCGTCGTCGTCCATGCAGGGGAGGTCGTCGTGGATGAGCGAGTAGGTGTGGATGCATTCCACGGCGCACGCGGCGGGTAGGGCGGGTTTCGTTTCGCCTCCGCAGGCCTCGGCGGCCGCGAGGCACAGGATCGGGCGGAGGCGTTTCCCGCCGGCGAAAATCCCGTAGCGCATGGCGCGGTGGAGCGTGACCGGCTTGGCTTTTTCGGAGGGCAACCAGCGGTCGAGGGCGCGGTCCACCTGTTTGTGGAGGGTCGCGAGGCGGGATTTCAAATTCATGTCGATCGCGTCTCATATCCCCGATGCGCCCCCGCGAACAACAACCAACTGGAAAAACCCGGAGGGAAAACTTTTTCATCCGGGTTGGCGCGGTTACGTTGGAGTTCATGAAGCCCCTGAAAATCGCCGTCCTGGGTTCCGGAAAGGGATCGAACTTCCGCGCCATCCTGAACGCCGCCATGTCCGGCCAGTTGAAAATCCGTCCCGTCCTCGCCGTCTCCGACAACGCCGGGGCCGGGTTGCTCGCCCTGGCCGAAAACCTCGGCGTTGCCACCACCGTGGTTCGCGAGGAAAATTTCCGCACCCGTCTCTCCGAGGAGGTCGAGCGCCGTCTTGTCGACGATCTGCTCGCGTGCGACGCCGAACTCGTCGTGCTGGCGGGATGGATGCGGATGGTGAAGGCGCCGCTGCTTGAGGCCTTCCCGCGTCGGATCGTGAACATCCACCCCTCGCTGCTTCCCGCCTTCCCGGGTCTCGAGGCTTGGAAACAAGCCCTCGGGGCCGGTGTGGACAAAACCGGATGCACCGTGCATTTCGTCGATTCCGGCATGGACACGGGGGAGGTCATCGCCCAAAGCGAGGTCCCGGTCCTTCCCGGTGACACGCCCGAGACACTCCACTCCCGCATCCAGGAGGCCGAGCACCGCCTCTATCCCGAGGTGATCGCCCGATTCGCACGGCGCGAGATTTCGTAAACGCGAGCAGGGTTTCACCCCATGGCGGGTCCGTTTGGAGCCGGATACACCCGAGGCCATGAGATTCCGGAATTTCCTCCATGCCTCGCTGTGCCTTCTGACTATTGTTTCCGTCACCCCATCGAACGCGTCGTTGATTCTCTGGGACGGCGACACCTCCACGGATTGGTCCGATGGAGCGAACTGGATCGTCGGCTCGGCCCCTGCGAACAACACGACCACGGATCAAGCCGGTTTTGTTTTTTCCACGCTTCCCGCCTTTCAACCCAACACTGGAACCCGCGATGTGAATGGCCTGGTCATCGGCGATGGACTGGACGCAGTGCCCTCCTTTGAAATTTCCGGGGTCGCCCTAACGCTCGGCAACGGCGGAATCCTGAAAAACTCCGCGACCTCGAACACCACGATCTCCCCCAACATCACGCTCGCGGCCGATCAAACCTGGACGAACGATTCCGCCTCCGCGCTGGTGGTGACCGGCCAAATCAATAACGCCGGATTCGACCTCGCTTTCGACGGAAACGGATTCACGCGTTCCACCGGACAGATTCAGGGAAGCGGCACCCTGACGAAATCCGGATCTGGCACGCTGTTGTTGGAAGGCAACAGCACCTACACCGGCGGAACGATCATCAGTTCGGGAACTTTGCGGGCTGGCCTGGGCGGAAAGAAATCCACCCTCGGCGCGGATTCGAGTTCCCTGACATTCAACGGCACCGGTGCGACCCTCGAACTCGAGGGAACCATCCTCGACAGCGCGCGGAGTTATTTTTTCGATCAAACCGGAACGATCGACACCAATGGATTCGATCTGATCCTCGGCGGCGGAATCAGCGGCGACGGCGGAGTGGTCAAAACCGGAAACGGAACCCTGACCCTGAATGCCACAGCTTCCCATGCCGGAGGCACGACGATTCGCGGCGGCATGTTCACAATCTCGCCTGCCGGATCGATCACAGACCCCGATGGGGACATGGTTGTCGGCGAACTGGCCGGCGACAACGGCGTGCTTCTCGTCTCCGGCGGAAGCGTCGAAAACAACTGGTCGATCCTCGGCAACGACTCCGGTTCGACCGGAACCGCCAACATGACCGGAGGCTCCTGGACGACCAATGGCAATTTCTTTGTCGGCTACCTCGGCTCCGGCACCCTCGAACTTTCCGGAGGAAATCTCACGGTGAACATCTACCAATTCCATGTCGGCAACGAGGGCGACGGAATTTTGCAAATGTCCGGCGGCAACCTCTCCACTACGAATTCATTTCTCGGCACGGAATTCGGTTCCTCGGGCAACGCGACTCTCACTGGAGGAACTTGGATCAACTCGAACAACCTCTCCGTCGGCCCCGATGGCACGGCCACTCTTTCCATTTCCGGAAACGCCGTTTTGGAAGTCGGAGGAACCCTGTCGCGCGGCGCAGGAGGAACAATCGACCTGGGCACCGGAGGCACCCTCCAAATCGGAAGCGGCGGCGCAACCGGCACCCTCGACACCGATCTCGTCAACAACGGCCATCTGATATTCAACCGAACATCAGCCAGCACCTATTCCGGCTCGATCAGCGGCACCGGGATGCTGACAAAAAACAGCTCGGGGACACTCACTTTGACCGGAAACAACACGCACTCCGGCGGCACCACGCTCAACGAGGGGCGCATCAATATCGACAACTCCAATGCACTTGGCTCCGGCACCTTTGTCATCGCCGGTGGCTCCATCGATTCCACGACCCCAGGAATTACCCTCAACAATACCCCGCAAAACTGGAACGCCGACTTCTCGTTTGTCGGCACCAACGACCTCAA
>CAZVPK010000155.1:0-5953 GCA_964628505.1 uncultured Chthoniobacter sp. | reverse complement strand
GGTCCCTCCTGCGCGAAGCGGGAATCTCCCGCTATACAAAAAATGCGGCACCATGGCCAAAAATCCCCGTCCTCGCGCCCTGCGAGGAGGGCCCTGCTTGTCAGGGCCGGATTGGTGTGATCTCCCCACCCGCCGCGGACTCGACACCCGGCTTCCGTTGCGGCTACTAATTTTCCCCGCATGACAAGCATGACCGGACACGGACGCGGCGAGGCCCGAACGAAAACCTGGGCCGCCGTGGTGGAATGCCACTCGGTCAACCGCAAAACCGCCGAGGTCGTGTTTCATGCCGACCGCGACGCCACCTGGCTCGAGCCCTCCGTGCGCGAGCGCGTCCTCGAATCCATCTCGCGGGGCCGGGTGCAGGTGAACCTGCACCTCGAGCGCGCCGATGCCGCCGCGAAACAATTCTTCGACGAAAACCGCGCCGCCGCCTTTGTCGACCAGGCCCGGCGACTTCAAAAAAAACTCGGCCTCGAGGGCGGGATCACGCTTGCCGATGTGTTGAACGCGCCCGGCGTGGTCCGCTCCGCGGAACCCGGCGGCGACGATGCCCGCGAGCCGGTGATGAAGGCCCTCGACGAGGCGCTCAAGGGTCTCGTCTCCACCCGCAACCGGGAGGGCGCCTCGCTTCAAAAAGCCCTCCACCGCTGCGCCGACAAGCTCGAATCCCTCGTCAAAAAAATCGCCCCGCACGCCGGCAAGGTCGCCAAGCTCCATCGCGACGCGCTCCACAAGCGCATCGCCCGCGCCGGCGTTTCCCTCCCGCCCGACGATCCGCGGCTCGCCTCCGAGGTGGCGTTTTTCGCCGAGCGCTGCGACATCACCGAGGAGCTCGAGCGCGCCGCGAGCCACATCGCCCAGTTCCGCGGCAAGCTGGATTCCAAGGGCCCCGTCGGCCGCACGCTGGAATTCCTCGCCCAGGAACTCGGCCGCGAATTCAACACCGTCGGCTCCAAATCCTCCACCACCGCCATCGCCCGCCTCGTCATCGAGGCGAAATCCGAACTCGACCGCATCCGCGAACAACTCGCCAACATTGAGTAACCTCGTCATCCAGCACAAAGGCATCCTCTTCGTCGTCTCCGCGCCCTCGGGGGCGGGAAAGACCACGCTCATCTCGTCGCTCCGCCAGAAGCCCGACTTCATCTACTCGGTCTCCTGCACCACCCGCCCGCCGCGGCCGGGCGAGGTGCACGGCGAGGATTATTTTTTTCTCCGCGAGGAGGAGTTCCTCGACCACATCTCGAACGGCGACTTCCTCGAGCACGCCGAAGTCCACGGCCGCCGCTACGGCACGCTCAAGTCGACGGTGATGGAGCACCTCGAGCGCGGCGTGGACGTCCTCCTCGACATCGACACGCTCGGCGCGGAGAGCATCCGCCGCTGCCCGGACCCCTTCATCCAGGAGGCGCTCGCCGATGTGTTCATCATGCCTCCGGGCCTGGAGGAACTCGGCCGCCGCCTGCGCAAGCGCGGCACCGAGAGCGAGGAGCAGATCGCCACGCGCCTCCGCAACGCCGCCGCCGAAATGGAAAAATGGCGCGACTACCGCTACACGCTCATCAGCGGATCGATGGAGGAGGACATCGAAAAATTCCGCGCCATTATGCGCGCCGAGCGCTACCTCAGCCGCCGCCTCCGGCTGGAATTCGCATGACCGCGAAAACCATCGTGCTCGGCGTGGGCGGATCGATCGCCTGCTACAAGGCGGCCGATCTCACCAGCCGCCTCGCCCAGGCCGGCCACACGGTGCATGTGGTCATGACCACCCATGCGACGGAATTCGTCGCGCCGCTGACCTTTCAAACGCTGTCGCGCAACCCCGTGACCACCGGAATTTTCGACGAGAAGGAATCGTGGCATCCGGGCCACATCGCCCTCGCCGATTCCGCCGATCTGCTGCTGGTCGCGCCCGCCACCGCGAACCTTCTCGCCAAGCTCGCCTGCGGCATCGCCGATGACGCGCTCACTTCCATCGCGCTCGCCACACGGGCCCCGCTGATGATCGCTCCGGCGATGAACGGCAAGATGTGGTCGCACCCCGCCACGCAGGCGAATGTCGAGACCCTGAAGTCCCGCGGAGCCCTGTTTATCGGCCCCGGCGAGGGTTTGCTCGCCTGCGGCTACGAGGGCGCGGGTCGCCTTTGGGATGTCGGCGGCCTGGTCGACGAGGTCGAAAAACTCCTGCGCGGCGCCTGACGCCTCCCGGGCCCCACAAAATTTTTTCAAAAAAATCAACGCCAAATTGAAAAAAGGTGTTGACGCATTTTGCCGCCGGACTTATTCACACGCGCGAGTGAGTTATTCACATTCTTTTCACAACCAGTTTCCCGCAGATGCGGACAGAAAGGGGGGATATTAATGCCAACAGCGAAGAAACCCGCCAAGAAAGCAGCCGTCAAGAAGGCCCCGGCCAAAAAAGCTCCGGTCAAAAAGGCAGCCGCCAAAAAGCCGGCCGCCAAGAAAGTCGTGAAGAAGGCCCCGGCCAAGAAAGCGCCCGCGAAGAAAGCGGCCGCCAAGAAACCCGCCGCCAAAAAAGCGGTGGCCAAGAAAAAGTAAAATCGCCCCTGTCCCCCGGGACAGGTTTGCAAAAAACAAGTTGGGAGAAGCCCCCGGGCTTCTCCCAATTTGCTTTTCGGCCGCGAAGCCCCGGAGCCGCCCGTCGCAAGGCCCGCTCCGCCGCCCCGAAATCCTCTCCAAATCTCTTGATCCCGCGCATCGGAAAATTCTAGTCTCCGCGACTCGATGAGAAAGTTCCTGCTCAGCTTTTGCCTGCTCGCGGCCGCCTCGATCGCCCGGGCGCAATTCGGAGGGTTCGGAGACTTTCCCGTCGAAATCACCGCGGACGGAAACACCAGGGTCGACCAAGGCGTCGCCATCGCCGAGGACAACGTGCAAATCCACTACGGCGACTACAGCATTTTCTGCGACTACGCGGAATACAACCCCGACACCCGCGACGTCCTTCTCGTCGGCAACATCCGGGTTTACACGCCCAACCAGGTCCTCACCGGGCAGCGCGCCCTGTTCAACCTCGAATCCAAACAAATGCGGGCGCTGGAATTTTCCGGATCCGAACACCCCGCCTATTTTCGCGCCTTCAACTTCCGCGCTGTCTCCCCCCGCGAATTCCGCATCCGCGACGGTTCGCTCACCACCCACGACTCGTCGCAGCCCGACTTCCATGTGCGTCCGCGCTCGATCCGCTTCTACCCCGACGACCGGGTGGTGATGACCAACACCACGCTCTATGTGGGCCAGACGCCGGTGTTCTGGTTTCCCTATCTTTTCTCCGACCTCGACAACACCGGCTTCCAGATCCTGCCCGGCTACGACTCGCGCTGGGGCGCGTATTTGCTGGTCTCCTACAGCTTCCCGGTCACGGAAGGAGTGAATGCCGCCGTCCGCCTCGAGGAGCGCACCGAGTTCGGGCCGTCCGTCGGGTTGGACCTCGACATGCAATACGGCCCCGCCAACCGCAACTTTGGAAAACTCCGCGCCGACTATGTTTTCGAGACGAAGGATGTGACGACCGTCGAGGCGCCCGGCGAGCCCGCCGAAACCCGGACGACGGACCGCTACCGCGTTTCGTTCCAACAACGGCTCTTCCTCACCGACGACATCTACGGCACGGCGGACATCAACTGGATCAGCGATGTGGATTTCCTCGAGGATTTCTATCCGCAGGACTACCGGCTCGATCCGCAGCCCGACACCTCGCTCTCGCTCACGAAATGGGACGAGGTCTACACGCTCACGCTTCTCGGCCGGTGGCAGATCAACGATTTCCAGGCGGTCACCGAGCGCAAGCCGGAACTGGTTTTCGATTTCAAACAACAGCCCTTCTTCGGGCTCCCGGTCCAATATGACGGCGAGACCGGCGTGGCCCAGCTGCGCCGGACGTTTTCCAACACGCCGGACTTCGGCGAGACGCAGTTTCCCGACTATCAGGCCACGCGCTTCGACACCTTCCACCAATGGTCGTTGCCGACACAGATGTTCGGTTGGTTGAACATCAACCCGCGCGTCGGTATTCGCGGCACCTATTACAGCGCCAGCGGATCGTTCATCCAGCCGCCGCAAGGGGAGACCGTTTTCGACCCGGTGAGCGGCGAGTTGATCGTGGTCGATCCGAACACCGCCCAGACCTCCGAGAATCCCCTCAACACTCCGTCCTCCAAGCTCCAAAACAAAGGCGCGATCTTCCGGCCGATCGCCAACTACGGCGTCACCGTCTCGACGAAATTCTCCCGCGCCTTCGAGCAGATCCAGGCGCGCTGGCTCGGCCTCGATGGAGTGCGCCATGTCGTCGAGCCCTATATCAACTACTCCGGCGTCTACAACATGGGCGCCGCCCCCGAGGACGTCTACCAGTTCGATCGCGTGGTGCCGTCCACCCAGCTTCTGCCCCTCGATTTTCCGCAGTTCCAAGCCATCGATTCGATCGGCACCTGGAACATCGCCCGCATGGGTTTCAACCAGCGTCTGCAAACCCGCCGCGACAACGGCACCATGGAGTGGTTGTCCATGAACACCTTCCTGGATGGAAACTTTGAAAACCCCTACACCGACGCGCCGGTCTCGAATGTTTTCAACACGATCCGGTTCAGCCCCGTGCCCTGGGCCTGGCTCGGCATCGAATCCCAAATGCCGCTCGTCACCGAGGGCTTCACGGAGTTGAACACCTCCCTCAGCTTCATGCCCACGCGCGACACGCGGTTCACGATCGGCCACCGCTACATCGACGGGAACGATTATTTCACCGACAACAGCCAGTTGAATTTCTTCGCCTACTGGCGCATCGACGACAACTGGAGCGTGAGCCTCTACGAGCAATACGAGTTCGAATCCCAGGTGCTCCAATACCAGCGCTACTTCATCAACCGCGACCTCACCAGCTGGGTCGCCTCGCTCGGCGCCGAGGTGCGCGACAACCTCGGCGGCGACCAGGAGTTCGGATTCCTTCTCATGATGACGCTCAAGGACGCCCCGCAGATCACCCTGCCCGTGGCGTTCAGCCAGGGCCCGGACGACGGCCAGCCCGCCGGCGCGGTCGAGTGAGAAGCTCCACCCCCTGTTGATTCCCTAAACACACACATGAAACTCTGCATTATTGGATCAGGATATGTCGGTCTCGTCTCCGGGGCCTGCTTCGCCGAGGTCGGCCACAACGTCATTTGCGTCGACAACAACGAGAAAAAAGTCGCCCAGCTCCGCGCCGGCCAGGTGCCGATCTACGAGCCCGGCCTCGAGGACCTGATCCACCGCAACGTCGCCGCCAAGCGCCTCCACTTCACCACCAGCACCGAGGAGGGAGTGGATGGATCCGATGTTGTCTTCATCGCCGTGCCCACCCCGCCGCAGCCGGACGGCAGCGTCGATCTCTCCTACATCGAGAAGGTCGCCCGCGAAATCGCCGCCGTGCTCAAGCCCGGCCAATACCGCGTGATCGTGGACAAGAGCACCGTTCCCGTGAAAACCGGCGAGAAGGTCGCGGACACCATCCGCCGCTACAACAAGGGCGGCGCGGACTTCGATGTCGTCAGCAATCCCGAGTTCCTCCGCGAGGGCTGCGCCGTGCCGGACCTCATGAAGCCCGACCGCATCGTCATCGGCGGCAACAGCGAGCGCGCCGTGGCCATGATGCAAAAAATCTACGAGCCGTTCATGGCCCCGGTTCTCGTGACCGACATCAACTCCGCCGAGTTGATCAAGCACGCCGCGAACTCGTTCCTCGCCCTCAAAATCTCCTACATCAACGCCGTCGCCCGCATCTGCGAGGCCAGCGGCGCGGATGTCGAGAAGGTCGCCGACGGCATCGGCTCCGACAAACGAATCGGCCGCAACTTCCTCAACGCCGGCATCGGCTACGGCGGATCCTGCTTCCCGAAGGACATCGCCGCCTTCATCGCCATCAGCGAAGACCTCGGCGTCCCCTTCACCCTTCTCA
>CAZVPK010000154.1:0-5977 GCA_964628505.1 uncultured Chthoniobacter sp. | reverse complement strand
CGCGGGTTTTGTCAGGTCCGGCGCGGCTTGCGCCACCTCACCGATCCGGCGCTGGCAACCAGACCCCTCCTCGCAACACGCAAGCGATGCCTTGACCAAAAGTTCAAAAGCGAACGGCTATTGGCATGACACCGCCGCCCGCCCAAAAAAAAGGGAGATGGCATCCGCCGCGGTCCCCACCCGATCCACGAGATCTTGCCGGCCCAGCCTCACTCCGGACCGACGCGACCTGTCTCAGTGTGGATTTGGAAACCGAAGGATCCGCGCAGTTGTGACACTCCGCGGGCTTTTCCCGGGCCGCATGAGGCGGTGACGGGTCGAATACCATCTCCTGTAACCGTTAAACGCGCGCCGCCCGAAAAATTGCAAAATTTTTTGAAAAAAATTCATCCCGGTTCCGCCATCGCCCCACGGGCCAGTTCGGGCAACGCGTTGCGGAACGAGGGAAACTCCGGACGCCAGCCGATTTGACGAATCTTTCGGTTGGACACCCGCTTGTCGTTCAGTCCCCGCCGCCGATTCGGATCCACCGGCCCCTCGGGCGGCATCGGGCATTTGAAAAAATCCGCGATCCATCCGTAAAGAACCCTCTGCGTGGAGGGAGTGTCGTCAACCACGTTGTAAATTCCCCCCGGCACCCGCGGATCCGCCAAGGCCAGCAACGCCCGCGCGGCATCGTCGCGGTGGATCAAATTGATATGGCGGCCCCCGCCCTCCTCGAGAACCGCCGACCCCTCCTGGATTTTTTTCAAAAACATCGACCGCCCCGGCCCGTAAATCCCGCCCAGCCTCGCCACGCATCCGCCGGCCCCCAGCGCGATCGCCTCGGCCTCGAGCAAAATTTTCCCCGTCTCCCGAATCGGCTCCGCCGGCGAAGTCTCATCGACCCAACCGCCGTCCCGCTGGTCGTAAACCGACGTGCTGCCGGTGAAAATCACCCGCCCGGGCGCGAACGCCGCCAATGCGTTCGCCAACCCGTCGCGATACACCGCGCGGTAGGCGTCGGCGTCCCCGCCGCCACTGCTCGCGCAGTGGACCAGCAACTCCGCATTCCTCCATCCCGCGGGAGCCTCGAAGGGTTTCGAGATATCGAGCGCGCGGACGTCGAACGGCCGCGAAGCCAGTCTAGAAGCCGTCTCGCGGGTGGCGCAGAGTCCCGCAACCCGCCACCCGTTTTCCAAAAACAAACCGGCTGCGGCCTCTCCAAGGAAGCCGCAGCCGGCGATAACGACCCGTTTTCCGGACAACTCAGGAAATCGGGTTGAAATTGAAGCGGATTTTCAGCTTCGCGCGCTTGGCATTGTTTTTGGCCTTGCGGCGGACGCGCTGAACGGGAGTTTCGAAGGCGCGAAGGCGTCGCACCTCGTCCATCAACCCCTCGGCGTCGATTTTTCCTTTCAGACGCTTGAGAGCGCGGTCGATGGGTTCTCCTTTACGAACGATGACTTCCGGCATGATTTCACCTACTTTCTAAAAATGGGACCGAAACGCTAGGGACCGCTCCCCCGGGAGTCAAGCTCCGCGCCGGAAATCGCGCCGCCGCCGGAATCCCCTCCGGCAACCCGGCCTCCCCGCCCATGCGGCAAGGGGCGCGCTTTTTCTTTTCCGGCGGCGGGGATGTGGCATTTTCACCGCACGTCCATGACCAAATCCTCGCCAGACCAGCCCATCCCCGCACCGCCCGTTGGAAAGACGTTCAAGGTGGCGGCGGGGCTCCTGACCGCCTTCCTCGCCCTCCAGCTTGTCCTCGTCGCCTGGCATTACCTGCCGCTGCTCCAACAGGCGATCGTCCGCCAGGCGGTGGCGGAGAAACCCGATTCCAACGCCGTCGACGGCATCGCCGAAACCGCCTCAGAGGCCCCGGCGCAAGCGGCCCCCGCCTCCACTCCCGAAGGCCCCGACGAGGCCACCTACGAGAAAATCACAAGCCTTGTGGCCGAGTCCGACAAGGCCTTCCGCGTGGGCGAATACGACACGGGCCTTGCCAAGATCCGCGAGGCCGACGCCCTCCTGCCCAACGACCCGGGCATTCTTCTCCGAATCGCCCGCCTCCACGAGAAGCGCGGCGAGGCCGGCGAGGCGGCCTCCGTCTACAATGCCGTGCTCGCCCTTCCCGATCTCGGCGAGGAACTGCGCAAGCAAACCCGCCGCCGCCTGGGCATGCTCACCCTCCCCGAACCCGAGGCCCCGGCCACAGTGATCGCGGCCGCCGAGGGAGCCGACATGCGCGATGAATTCGGCCTCCAGCCCGGCGCCATCCTCGGCATCGTGGATACGAAACTCGCCGACGGCCCCGATGGCACCAAAACCCTGCTCATCTCGATCAAATCCCGCCCCGGCGAAAAAATCGCCACCCCCGAGATGCGCGTGCATGTTTTCTTCTACGACCGCGACGCCGACGGCATGGTCCGCCCCACGGATTCGAAAATCCTCACCAACTGGATCAGCCCGCCCATCGATTGGGCCGAGGGCGAACCCGAACTCCTCAACGCCACCTACACGCCGCCCGACCCCGCCGATCCCGCCAACCAGGGAGTCTCCTACGCGGGATACGTCGTCGGCATCTACTACAACGGCGAGTTGCAAGACACCCGCGCCGACCCCGGCCCGCTCGCCGACGAGCATCCCCTGCCCCTCTCCCTGCCCGCCCAGACCCCATGAAAATCCTTGTCGCCTTTCTCGAAAAACCCGTCGCCGAGGCGGTCTCGCAAGCCTTCGCCGACCTCGGTTGGCCGCAACCGGGCATCGCCACGACCTCCGACGACGCCGTGGAATGGATCAACACCGCGGGCGGTTGCGACCTCCTGGTTTGCGAAGTCTACCTCTCCCCGGCCGACGGCTTCGCCCTCCGCGACACCGTCCACCCCCACCTGCCGGGAATGAAAACCATTTTCAGCTCCGCCTACGACATCTCGCCCTACGTGGACCGTCTGGACGGCGCGCCCTTCCTCGCCCAACCCGTCACCTCCGATTCGCTCGCCGCCTGCCTGCGCGAGTTGTTCGGCGAGACCGAACAATCCCCCGCCCCCGCCCCGCAGCCCGCCGTCAAGGCCACACCGGTCGCCGTCAAGGCCACGCCAGCCACTGTCAAGGCCGCTCCCTCCGTGCAGGCGGGTCCGTCGGTGAAAGCGTCGCCCGCCCCCTCGCTCCCCTCGAAGGAAATGCAGCCCGACGAACTCGTCGGCCGCACGTTTGGAAAATTCGAGATCGAGGCGCGCCTCGCCGAACGCGACGGAGCCGGCATCTACCGGGTCCGGCAGACGAACGTCGGGCGCCTCGCCACCCTGCATCTCCTCAACGCCGAAGCCTCCGCGGATCCCGAAGCCGCCACCCGCTTCCTCGCCAACGCCAAATCCAAGGCACGCCTCTCGCACCACCGCGTCGCCGCCGTCTACGAGGCCGGCGAGGCCGAAGGCCGCTGCTTTTTCACCTGCGAGCACATCGGCGCCCCCGCGCTCGAGAAATTCCAGGCCTCGGGAGCGAAAATCAGCGGCACCACCGCCCTCGAGACCATCCGCATGGTCGCCGAGGTCATGGAAACCTGCGCCAACCAGAAAATCTCCCACTCGCCCCTCTCCGCCGGCGTCATTTTGATTCCCGACGGCGGCCTGCCGCGGCTGGTGAACATCGCCTGCGAGGAGGGCACCGGCTCCGACAATCCCGCCGCCGACATGAAGGCGCTCGGCCAGGCCCTCCTTCAAACCCTCGACCGCACCGCCGACTCCGCGCCCGCCCGCCAAGTCGCCATGCGCCTCGTCCAGGCCGAAACCGCCCCGCTCGCCTGGCCCGAGGCCGCCGCGCTCGCCTCCGCCGCCATGCCGAAGGCCAGACCCAAGGATGTCGAACAAATCCAGGCCCAGGACATCGCCCTCCACCGCGCCGTCGACGAGTCCCGCAAGAACCTCCGCACCCGCATGATCATCGGCAGCGCGATCTCCCTCACGCTCACCGCCGCCGCCTGCTACGCGATCTACTTCAGCCTCCTCAAACCCAAGGTGAACGTGGGCGACCTCGGCGCCCTCGTCGAAATCCCCGCCGGCGCCTTCGATTTCCAAGGCGAACAAAAAACCCTCCCGAAATTCTTCATCTCCAAATACGAGGTCTCGATCGCCGAATACGCCGCCTTCCTCAAGCACGTCAAGGACAACCCCGGCAAGGCCGCCGACTACGCCCACCCCGACCAGCCCCCGAACAAATCCCACGTGCCCACCGGCTGGGCCGACATGGAAGAGATCCAACCGGTCAACCCCGGCTACTACAACCGCGCCAAGAAATGGGGCAGCTACCAAGGCGCCCCCCTCACCCTCGACTCCCCCGTTTTCGGAGTCGATTGGTTCGACGCCTACGCCTACGCGAAATGGAAGGGCCGCCGCCTCCCCACCGAGGAGGAATGGGAAAAAGCCGCCCGCGGACCCCGCGGCACCCAACATCCCTGGGGCGACAACGCCTCGCAGGACAAGGCCAACCTCGGCTTCGACTACACCCCCAAGCCCGACGCCGGCGGCGAGAAGGACGGCTTCAAACGCTCCAGCCCCGTCGACCAACCCTCCTCCGACCGCAGCCCCTACGGCGTCCACAACATGGCAGGCAACGTCTCCGAGTGGACCGCCTCCTGGACCGAGGACGGGATGGGCTCCGGCCTCCAAGTCCCCGTCTATCGCGGCGCCAATTGGAAAACCGGTTTCAACGACCCCTCCGACACCGCCACCGCCCTGCGCCGCGGCGCCAAGCTCAGCGAGAACCAAACCGACGAGGCCCTCGGCTTCCGCACCGCCTCGGACACCCCCGAGTAACCACCCATGCGGCCCTTCCTCAAAACCCGCGCCGCCGCCCTGCTCCTGCTTCTCGCGGTCCTCCCCGCCGCCCGCGCCCAGCTGCAGGTGGACCTCTCCCTCAAGCGCAGCCTCTACCTCGCCTACGAACCGCTCATCGCCCACGTGAGCATCACCAACCTCTCCGGCAACTCCCTCAACCTCCGCGACACCGACGGCCGCCACTGGTTCGGTTTCCAGATCGAAACCCTCGACGGCCGCCCCGTCCCCCCGCGCGACAGCCGCCACTCGAATCCCTCCCTCCTCGTCGAACCCGGCGAAAAGCTCACCCGGCCCGTCAATCTCACCCCCCTCTACCCCATCGCCGAATACGGCGGCTACCGCATCCGCGCCGCGATCCACGTCCCCTCGCTCGGCCGCACCTTCACCTCCACCCCGCTCAACGTCGAAATCACCGAAGGCCGCTCGATCTTCAAAAAAACCGTCGGCGTTCCCGCCAGCCAGCCCGGCGGCGGCGGCACCCGCGAGATCGACATCCTCACCCACCGCCTTCCCAGCAGCACCCATCTCTACATCCGCATCCAGGACCCCGCCCGCGGCGTCGTGCTCTGCACCCACCGCCTCGGCCGCCTCGTTTCCTACGGCTCCCCCGAGATCCTCCTCGACCGCTCCAACGAGGTCCACATCCTCCAAAACACCGCCCCCAAGGAATTCCTCTACTCCCACATCGGCCTCAATGGCGAGGTCCGCGACCGCAAGACCTACCTCCAAAACGCCAAGCGCCCCTCCCTGGTGAAATCCACCGACAACCTCATCGCCGTGGTCGGCGCCCGCGAATACGATCCCGCCCTGGAAGCCGAGAAAAAACAAACCACGCCCTCGATCTCCGACCGCCCCGTCCCGATCCCCGGCGCCGACGCCGACCTCGTCCCCGCCGACGAAAAGCGTCCGGAAAATTTGTTGTCAAGGTGAGGGTTCATTCCCCCGTGTTGGCGACATTTTTTCTCACATAGGTCGTCGATGAATCGGGCCCTCGGCCCTGGGCATTCTTCGGCCTTTTTTTCTTGGCCGTTGACCAAGGCTGGGATGGCGGCGCGCCTTTGGCGCTCCGGAGGGGGATGCGCATTTTATCGGACGTCGTTGGCATGATTGATCGGATTGCACTCGATCACCGGCCTTCGGCCGCGCGCGGGTTTTGTCAGGTC
>CAZVPK010000153.1:0-6025 GCA_964628505.1 uncultured Chthoniobacter sp. | reverse complement strand
TCCACCGCGTGCACCACACGATCAACCAATTCTGCGCCGTCGATCTCAGCAGCCTGTATGTGGACATCACAAAGGATCGCCTCTACTGCGACGCGAAAAATTCCACCCGCCGCCGCGCCACGCAGTTCGCCATGCATCGCGTGTTCGATACCCTCGTCCGCCTGCTCGCGCCCATCCTCGCCTACACCGCCGAAGAGGCTTGGAGCCACTTCCAGCCTGGCAGCTCGGTTCACGCGCAGGATTTTCCGAAACCCGATCCCGCCTTTCAAAACCCCGACGCCATCGCGTCCATGGACGCCCTCCTGCAAATCCGCAGCCGGATTTCCCAAGCGGTCGAGAAACCGCAAAAAGCCGGCGAGATCGGCAGCGCGCTCGAGGCGAAAATCCAACTCGGCGCCACGCCCGAGGAACTAAAAACCCTCGCCCCGCTCGCGAGCGAAGTGGAAGAACTCTTCATCCTCAGCGACCTTGAAATCTCCGAATCCACCACGCCGACCTGCGAGGTCTCGAAAACGCCCAACGCCCGCTGCGAACGATGCTGGCGCCACCGCCCCGAGGTCGGCCAAAGCGCCGCGCATCCGACCCTGTGTGCCCGCTGCGAAGGAGCGCTGGTTTGAATAAAAACGCCCAGGAGGGTCCCGCTTGTCGGGACCGGTGCGGCTTGCGCAAACACGCCGATGCGGCTCTGGCAAAACCCGCGCGCCAGCGCCATCGTTCCAAGGGAAAGACGAACGTTTGGGCCGGGAGGGCAACCGGAGCGCAGCGGAGAAGCAGAGTCCTCCTCGCCCCAAGTCCCTCCGCGCCGATCGAAATGGCCAAACCCTCACCCGCTCCCGCGGTATGAAACTCCTCCTCTTCCTCGCGCTCCCTCTCTACATCCTCGACCAGATCACCAAATTTCTGGTCCTAGCCTATATCCCGACCCGCGTGACGATCGAGGTCGTCCCCGGATTTTTCAATCTGGTGCAGGTCCACAACACCGGCGCGGCCTTTGGAATGTTCAAGGACAACAACGCGTTTTTCATCGGCTTGGCGTCGGTGGCGTTGGTCGTTCTGGCCGTGATGGCGCGGCGGGGATGTTTTGTCGACATGCCCACGCGCCTCGGCGCGGCCCTTCTCGCCAGCGGCGTGGTCGGCAATCTCACCGACCGCCTGCTCCACGGCTACGTCGTGGATTTTTTGGATGTGATCCTGCCCTGGTATGGCCACTGGCCGGCTTTCAATGTCGCCGACTCCTGCATCTGCGTCGCCGCGGGATTGTTTCTCGTCTCGGCCTTCGTCGCGCCCAAGCCGGACAAGGAAACGCCGTCACGTCCCGTTTGAGGATTCGCGGGCCGCGGCCGCCCTCACTCCTTGAGAATCCAACCCGCGTCGAACACCACGAACTGCAGGCGACCCTTGTGCATGCCGAACTGGCCGAGGAATTCGACCGGCGCCCCGCGCTTCCAATTCCCGATCCGCCGCCGCAGGTCCTGGTCGTGGGCGAAGACCTCGTATGGCCGGCCGGCCACCTCCACAAGCGTCGGTCGGTTTGAAACCACCCGGCCCTTGGCGAGGAAAAATCCGCCCGAGTTCGCGCCGGGATCCATCGCGTGCCGGGGGCCGAAGACCTCGACATCCTGCTTTCGGATTTTTCC
The DNA here is from genome assembly GCA_964628505.1 of uncultured Chthoniobacter sp. Classification (GTDB taxonomy): domain Bacteria; phylum Verrucomicrobiota; class Verrucomicrobiia; order Chthoniobacterales; family Terrimicrobiaceae; genus UBA967. The sequence continues at coordinate 4,388 of CAZVPK010000153.1, read as the reverse complement.
ATAGGGGATTTCGACCCTCGGCAGGGGCTCGTCCTTGTCGGAGCCCGGATTTTCCAAAGCGGGTCGCGACTCCTTGTCGCCGTCCTCGACGGTCCGGAACCGCGCCGCCACGGGAAAATGGTCGCTGGCCCCCCCGCCGGAGCGGCCCGCGTTTGTCCAGCGTTTCGGCAGTCCCAGCGATCCCTCGGCGTTCACGCCCGGCAGGATCACGCGGGCGAACGAATTGTCCACATACTGAATGCCATTGCGGTCGTAGAGGCCGGGCGTGATGATTTTTTGCATCAGGGTTCCCCAAAATCCGCGGTGGTGGTCGGACCCGCGTTCGCCCGGCGGGAGTTCATACCACAGGTTGTAGAGGCTGAATCCGCGGGCGTTGGCGGTCTCCGCCTCGTTTCCCCGCGAGCCGAGAACGTCGTTCAAACCCGACGGGGCGACGTCCGGGTAAACCGCGGTTTGGTTGTGGTTGCTGTTGAAGTCCCCGGCGAGCAAAACATCGGCCGACGCGTCCGCGGCCAGGATTTCATCCAGGCGCTGGCGCAGGGTTCGCGCGTTTTCCCGCCGGGAGGACTCCGACGCCGGATCGCTCGCGCCCGATTTCCAGTGGTTCACAAAAACCGTGAACGGCTGGCCGTCCACATCCAGCGTGGCTTCGAGAATGTCGCGGGCGTTTGCCGTGGAGTGGCTGCGGACGGAGGTGATCGGGAATTTGCTCAGGACCGCGTTCTTGTGGGCCTTGATTCCCGACCGTTCCAGCGTCCCGTCCAGTGCCGCCGGATTGGAGGCGTCCGCGCCCACGGCCACGTGGTAGCCGCGAAGGCCCTCGTCCTCGAGATGTTTCAGCAAGAGGGCCTCGGAGGGCAGACCCGCCACGGAGCTGTTGAACCCGCCGCCGAGCATCCGTTCGAGGGTCGTCCCCCGGTGTTTTTCCAAAAACGCCGGCAGGTCCCCGGCGGTGGACGCCGGCGTGAAGTCGATCTCCAGTTCGTTCAGGAGAACCACCTCGGGTCCCGCGCCCTGGTTGAAGGTCCGCAGCACGTTTCCGATCGAGCGGATTTTCTCGAGCACGTGGGCGCGGGTGTAGGAATTCGCGGCGCCCGTCGCTTTGTAGTCGTCGAACACCGCCGCGTCGTCCGCATCGAAGAGGTTCTCGACATTGTAGGTGACCACGGTGAACTCGCGGGCGGATGCGTTCGCCAAAAGCGCCGCGAGCGCGGCGCAAAGAAGGGAGGAGATTCGAAACACGATCGCGGATCATGCCCGAATCCGCGGCCAATGGCAAATCCCCCGCCCCCGGGGAGTCGCGCCGCGTCAATCATCCCGTCCCCGCCGGAAGCACCAGCGACGACTTGATCGCAACCCCGCCCCCGGAAAGCCGCGTCCCTCCCGAATCGCATCCGGACCGCACAACAATTATTTTCACCGATCGGTGATTTTAATTGTAAAAATCAGCGACTATTTTTGCCTCACTGGACCGAAACGACGCGGTGAGGTTTCGCTGGGAGTGGGTTTGGAGCCAGTGATTCTGGGGTTGTTGGCAGGAGTGGCGCGAAGTCGGATGTTCGGCCTCTTGTTGAAACGTTGACAATTATTTTCACCGATCGGCGAAAATAATTGTCAGAATTCGGGATTCTTGATAACACTTGGAAATGCGCTCCAAGACGGTGGATTTTTTGAACGGGATGCTTTGGATTCTCAGTGTGGCCTCCCGGCCGACGATGCGGAACTTGATGGGCGGCTACGAGTCGTGGGCCTACAGCACGGGATGGGAACGCCAGTTGAACGCGCTGGAGGAAAGCGGTCATGTGGAGTCGCGGGCGATGGGGGCGGATCCGCGGAACAGGGTTTACCGGTTGAGCGCGAAGGGACGGGTGGCGGCGCTGGGCGGTCGGGATCCCGAGGCGTGCTGGGCGCGGCCGTGGGATGGCATGTGGAGGATGGTGTTGTTTGACATTCCGGAGGAAAGGGGGACGGAACGCTGGAAATTGAGGCGGTATTTGAGGTCGAGGGAATTCGGGTATTTGCAAAACAGCGTGTGGATTTCGCCGCATCCGGTGGAGTTGGAGCGCTCGATTCTCGAGAAGGGAAAGATCCATGCGGAAAGTTTCACGGTTCTCGAGGGCCGTCCGGCCGCCGGGGAGAGCGACATGGATTTGGTCGAGGGGGCTTGGGATTTCGAGGAGATCAACAAGCGCTACCGGTGCTTCGAGGAGGTGCTTCGGGAGGTCCCGAAACTCAAGTTGCTGGACGAGTCGGCGGCTGTGGATTTGCGGGACTGGTGGCGCCGGGAACGGGAGGCCTGGATCGATGCGGTGTCGATCGATCCGTTGTTGCCGAGGGCGCTTTGGCCGGAGGGCTATCGGGGCGAGATCGCCTGGCAGGCGAGAGTGAAATGCCTGGGCCGTGCCGCGAGGAAGGCGATGGATTTTCGTTTGCCGGTCGGCGATTCAAGCGGGAAGTAACCGGGTCCTTTTTCGCGGCCGCACAAGGTCCGGTGTCTCAAAAGTAATGTCCGCCCGTCCACAAGGGGACGAATACGCCGAATACGCGTGTTTGGATTCGGGGTTGCCCGAGGCTTTTCATCTTGTGTGAAAATTTTACAATTATTTTCACCGATCGGTGAAAATAATTGTTGAGTATTTGGGATTGTAGTTCCCGGAATGTGCCCTTTTTCGTGGGATTGGTAATGTGGCTGGAATGGCTTGAACACAGGATGGATTAGATATGACTAGAAAAAATCCGGGCTAGAATCATAAAAAAATCCCCTTGTGGACGGAGGAAATTTTCCCGACCTGATTACAAATAAAATTACCGATCGGTGAAAATAATTGTAAGCAGCAGGTTCGCCTGGCTGGAAGGGTGCTGGGCGACGACGGAGGTGATGATTCGGGGCGTGCAATCATTTCGGCGAAAGATGGCGTTCCCGGCTTGGAACGGCTTGGCCAGCCGGTCGACGATCCGTTTTCTGGCTTCGGCGGGGTTCCGCAACTTGCAATACCAAAAGCCCGATCGCTTTTGGCCTTCTGGAATGTGGCGCGGGCGTCGCGCCTGCGGGGCGGAAGTTGTTCGATGTCAGGCGAGACGCCTGACGGAAATGGGCGCTTTCGAAAATCCACGATCTTGGAGGCATACCAATGGCTGTTTGCCTTTGGACTTTTCAGGGGGATCGGTGAAGTGTCCAAAACTTCGATCCCCGCAAAACGCCCAGGCGGGGCCTGCTTCTCCGCTGCGCTGCAGTCTATCTCGGCGCACCCCAGCGCCTCGATTCCCGAGCGCCTACACTCGGCGTCTGGCTGCCCTCCCGGGCCAAACCTTCGTCTTTCCCTCGGAACGAAGGCGCTGGCGCGCGGGTTTTGTCAGGTCCGGTGCGGCCTGCGCAAACGCACCAATCCGGCTCTGACAAGCAGAGCCCTCCTCGCAAAGCGCGAAGGTTGAATTGCCAGCAGTCCAATTGCTATGGGCCATTGGCATCATTGGAATAAAAGCCTCTTAGGAAAGTCCGGCGATCAACGGCTGATCTGCATCCAAGGGATGTCATCCTAAAGGGTGACAGCGAAGTAGGGCCTTTCTGTTGCATCGTGGATGCGTGTGACCTACCGAAAACTGGCGTTTGGAAAAGTCCGCGCAAGCAAATCCATGCAACCCTTGAAAAACTGCAACCTGAATTCCCGCCCGCTGCCGAAATCGCTCTCTTGTCTGTGGGCCGTCCGTATTTCTGCGGTGAGGGGCGGTTTCCGCTTGGTGGATCGCCCTTTCCCTAGCCGGTCTGCTTGTTTTCATCCGATCCTTGGCATTCTCGTCTTTGCGTTTCTGGCGATGTCGGCGGCGGCCTCGTCCACGATTTCCGCGACCGACAGATTTGCCCATGCGGCCAATGCGGGTTGGATCGATTTTCGCCCGGATGGCACTCACGGCGTTCGCGTGGACGAATCCTTTCTCTCCGGCTACGCCTATGCCGCGAACTTCGGGTGGATTCACTTCGGCGACGGTTCGCCGGAAAACGGCCACGCCTACACGAACACCTCGTCCACCGACTATGGAGTGAACCTCGCGCCCGACGGCTCGCTCAGCGGCCTGGCCTACTCGGCAAACATCGGCTGGATCACCTTCGAGCAACACCGGGGCCAGCCGCGCCTCGACTACTCCACCGGCCGGTTCAGCGGACACGCGCACGCCGCCAACGCGGGCTGGATCGCGCTCGACACCCCGTTCTCGGACCTCGTCGCCTCCTCGATCGCCGCGCCAGCGGATGCGGATGGCGATGGAATTTCCGATACCTGGGAGATGGAGCATTTTGAAAAACTCACGCTCTCCTCGGTCTCCACGGATGCCGATGGCGACGGCGTCTCCGACCATCAAGAATATCTCGCAGGCACCGATCCGCTCGATGC
>CAZVPK010000152.1:763-6051 GCA_964628505.1 uncultured Chthoniobacter sp. | reverse complement strand
AGGCGGGTGACTTCGCGGTAGAGGCGGACGAGTTCGGCGATGGCGTCCCGGTCGAGCGCGGCGCGGTCGAGGAGATGTTTCCAGCCGTAGATGACTTTTCCGAATTGTGTGCCCCAGTCGCCGATGTGGTTGTCGGCGGTGACGTCGTGGCCGAGGAACCGGGCGACGCGGACGAGGCAGTCGCCGAGGATGGTGCTGCGAATGTGGCCGACATGCATCGGCTTCGCGACATTCGGGGAGCTGAAATCGACGAGGATTTTTTTCGGGTGCGCGGCGGGGGCGACGCCGAGGCGGGGATCGGTGGCGAGTTGGGAAACGGCGGAGGCGAGGAAGGAATCTTCGAGGCGGAAATTCAGGAAGCCGGGCCCGGCGATGTCGGGCGTTGCGCACAGGCCGGTGGTGTCGAGCTTGGCGAGGAGTTCGGAGGCGAGTTGGCGGGGATTGGATTTTTTCTCCTTCGCGAGGACCATGGCGGCGTTCGACTGGTAGTCGCCGAATCGGCTGTCGGTGGCTTGGCCGACTTCGCCGCGCGCGGGATCGAGGCCGCAGGCGGTGAGGGCGTCATGGAGCCGGGCGGAGAGGAGTTCGCGCGGGGTGGGCATCTAGGATTTAAGAATTAAGTTTTAAGTTTCAAGTTGGGGGACGCCGGGGGGGGCGGGCGCGCGTTTTTGAATGCGGAGCCGGTGCATTTCACGGGCGGGACGCCCATGCCCCCCTTCTTGATCAGGCGCGGCCGGAGCGGTTTTCGAAGACCTGGAGGATGGCGGCGGAGTTGTCGGCCTTGGCGAGTTCCTCGCGGACGGTTTTGTCGTTCAGAAATTTCGCGATCGCCGCGAGGGTGCGCAGGTGTGTTTGGAATTGGTCCTTGGGCACGACGAAGAGGACGATGAAGAAAACGGGTTCGCCGTCGAGCGAGTCGAAGGGAATGCCGGCGGTGGAGCGTCCGAAGGCGGCCACGACGTCGCCAACCTTCGAGGACGAGGCGTGGGGAATGGCGATGCCGAAGCCGATGCCGGTGCTCATGGTCTCCTCGCGCTGGCGGATCGATTCGAGGATGGATTCCTCGTCGGCGCGCTGGATTTTTCCGGAGGCCACGAGGCGGTCGACCAGTTCGCGAATGGCCTGCCAGCGTTCGTTGGCGGCCATTTCGGGAATGATTTGGGGCTCTGATAAGAGGTTTGCCAGAGTCATGGATTGGGTGCGGATGGGTGTGGTCGGGCGCAACCGGGAGCCGTGGGGCTCAACGGTCCACTTCGCCGAAGACGGGGTCGAGCGAACCGAGGATGGTGACGACGTCGGAAACCATGGATCCCGGGAGAAGCTTCGACAGGATGCTGATGTTGCAAAACGAGGGCGAGCGGATTTTCAGGCGGTAGGGAACGCCTCCGCCTTTGCTGTAGATGTAGAAACCAAGTTCGCCCTTCGGGTTTTCCGCCCCGAAGTAGACCTCGCCCGCGGGGGCGTCGATGCCTTCGGTGGCGACGATGAAGTGGTGGATGAGTTCCTCCATCTTCGTGAGAACCGACACTTTGTCCGGGAGCGTGCTCTTGGGGTCGTGCCAGTTGATCGGACCGGGGGGCAGTTTGTCGAGGACCTGGCGGAGGATCGAAACGCTTTGGCGGATCTCCTCGAGACGCACAAGGTAGCGGTCGTAGCTGTCGCCGACCGAGCCGATCGGGACCTCGAAATCGTAATTCTGGTAGTCGAGATAGGGGTGCTTTTTGCGAAGGTCGTGGTCCACGCCGCTGCTTCGCAGATTCGGACCCGAAAGGCCGTAGGCGATGGCGTCCTCTTTGGAAATGACACCGACGTCCTTGCAGCGATCCACAAAAATGCGGTTGCGCGTGATCAGGCGGTCCACGTCCTCGAAGGCCTTCGGAAAGGTGTCGAGGAAATCGCGGAGCATCGCGATAAACGCGGGCGGGAGGTCGCGGGTCTGGCCGCCGACACGGGTGTAGCTGGTGGTGAAACGCGCGCCGGAGAGTTGCTCCACCAGGTTGTAGATTTTTTCGCGCTCGGTGAAGGTGTAGAGGAAGACGGAGGTGGCGCCGAGGTCCATGCCGAGACAGCCGACGCCGAGGAGGTGCGAGGAGATGCGGGCAAGTTCGCAACAAATCACGCGGATGGCTTTTCCGCGCGGCGGGAGTTCCCAGCCCATGAGTTTTTCCACCGCGAGCGCGTAGGCGACGTTGTTGGCGATGGGCGCGAGATAGTCCAGGCGGTCCGTGTAGGGAACGAACTGGTTGTATTGCATGTTCTCGGCGATTTTTTCGTCTCCGCGGTGGAGGTAGCCGATGTCGGGCGTGGCCTTGGTGACCACCTCGCCGTCCAACTCGAGAATCATGCGCAGAACGCCGTGGGTCGAGGGGTGGGAGGGGCCCATGTTGATGACGAGTTTTTCTCCCAGCATTTCTTCGGTTTCCTGCATGGCCTTGAGGCTGCGGGCCAGCGCGTCGGGATGCTCGAGAGTGGTGGTCGCCATCGTGTTCGGTGCGTCGTTTCTTGGCCGGGCGGACCTGTGAAGCCGGTCCGGTCCGGAAAACCCGAAGACTTCCCGCCCGAGTGGAAAAATGCAAGCGCATGTTTTCCCCGGAACGCTCGCTGTGGGTGACAAGGCTGCGGGGCGTTCTATATTTGGCGGCTCTTGGCAACCATTCCTTCAAGCTCCGTTTTTCCATGCCCCGTCCGCCACGATCCCGGTCTGGCGGCCCGGCTCTGCGGGCGTTTGGGGGCGTCGCTTTTCGAGAAGAGGCTGGAACGGCAGGCCGGCAAGCGCGCAAAACTCATCCATCAAGGAGAGGGGGTTTTCCGGTTGGAACGATTCATTCCATTCGATGCCGTGGTGGACCGCCTGCTGCGAATTTTTGGCCTTCGCGAGGAGATGCGTCGGCGTTTTCTCGATGTGCGGGTGGTCCGGCAGGAGTGGAAAATTCCGGCTTTGCCGGGGGGCTTCGAGGGATTCCGCCTGCTCCAGATCAGCGATCTTCATTGCGATCTGGATTTTGCGCTCACCCCGGTGGTGGTGGATCTCGTCCGATCCACTCCGCATGACGCGGCGGTGGTGACAGGGGATTTCCGCAACGGCATGGACGGCGACCACGGGCCGTGCCTTCGCGAGTTGGCGCGGATTTGCGAGGTGCTGTCGCCGCCGCGGTTCGCGATCCTCGGCAACCACGACTTTCTCGAAATGGTTCCCGAGCTTGAGGAAATCGGCCTCCCGGTTTTGCTCAACGAATCGACCTGGATCGAGCGCGACGGACATCGTCTCTGGATCGCGGGGATCGACGATCCGCATTTCTACAAAACCCACGACATTCCCAAGGCCCGCTCGGAAATTCCTTCCGGCGCTTGCTCGGTGCTTCTGTCACACAGCCCCGAGACCTATGCGGAAGCCGCCTCGGCCGGATTCCAACTCCAACTCGGCGGCCACACGCACGGCGGCCAGATATGTCTGCCCGGCGGGTTCGCTCCCGTCGTTCCCTGCCGGGTTCCGCGGAAATTCATCGCCGGGCGTTGGACCCACGGTGCTCTCCAGGGCTACACCTCGCGCGGCACCGGAGCCTGCGGCGTCGCCGCGCGCTGGAACTGCCCGCCCGAAATCACCCTCCACATTCTCCACGCGGCCTAAATTTCGGCGGACCCTGTGGGCCGGTTGCCTCACAGGCAGCCGGGAATTTCACACATCCGAGCGACAGCGCCAAAAAAGGCGCTGGTTACGGGCCCCGAGTCCGAATGCCCCGGAGGTCGTCCCTCCAAAGGCAGTTGGTGGAAAACGCGCAACCGCCCCAGCCCCGTCTCGAATCACCGTCCGCTCCGATCCCCTCCCGCCTGCCTTTTCCAACAATTCATTTCACCGATCGGTGATTTTTTTTGTAATCGATTTGAAAAAACTGCCTGGCTCGCCAGCGGATTTTTTCATGCGTTTTTCGCACATTTTTTTCGAGTCATGTCAATTTTGCATAGATTTTAAGCCGCTCCAGCCACATTTTTGATCTTGAGGAGTAACTTTCATTCCCGCGCCCGCCCCCCTCAATATTCAACAATTATTTTTACCGATCGGTGAAAATAATTGTCGTGATTGTCGTGGTGAGGGGGAGCTTGGATGCAGGCCGGGTGTGGGGTCGGTCCCGCGTATTGTCGCTTTGTGGAGGGATGTCCGCGCTGGCGCCTCTCCCGGGCGGCGCCTCCGCCGGGGGAGGGTGCGGATCGGAGAGTCCGTCGTGCCTCCTTGATGCCGACGGCGCGGCAGCGCCTTTCGAAAATCCGCTGGGCGATGTCTCTCCGGGGCGCAGGCTCTACGAGCCGGGGTGCTCGGCGCCTACTCACGCGGCGCGACAGCGCCCTTCACCTCCCACCTTTTCGCCTATTCGCCCATGGGGTGATTTTGGGATTTTCGCTCCCCCGGTTTTGCGGTTCCATCAAATCACGCAGCCATTCCGGCTCTCCATTCGTATCACCCTTCCCAACAAAAAACCGCCATGTCCACCGAATCCAAATGCCCCTTCAACCACGGTCAACCCACCGGCTCCGGCCCCACCAATCGCGACTGGTGGCCGAACCAACTCGACCTCCGCATCCTCCATCAGCACACCGCGAAGTCGAATCCCATGGATCCCGGTTTCGACTACGCCAAGGAATTCCAAACCCTCGACCTCGCCGAGGTGAAGAAGGATCTTGCGGCCGCCCTGGTCGATTCGCAGGACTGGTGGCCCGCCGACTTCGGCCACTACGGCCCGTTCATGATTCGCATGGCCTGGCACAGCGCGGGCACCTACCGCACCGGTGACGGACGCGGCGGCGGAGGACGAGGCAGCCAACGCTTCGCCCCGCTCAACAGCTGGCCCGACAACACCAACCTCGACAAGGCCCGCCGACTCCTCTGGCCGGTGAAACAAAAATACGGCCGCAAACTTTCCTGGGCCGATCTCTTCATCCTCGCCGGCAATGTCGCCCTCGAATCGATGGGCTTCAAAACCTTCGGATTCGGCGGCGGACGCGAGGACATCTGGGAACCCGAGGAGGACATCTACTGGGGCTCCGAGCGCGAGTGGCTCGGCGACAAACGCTACTCCGGCGACCGCGATCTCGAAAATCCCCTCGCCGCCGTCCAGATGGGCCTCATCTATGTGAACCCCGAAGGCCCGAACGGAAACCCCGACCCCGTCGCGGCCGCGAAAGACATCCGCGAGACCTTCGCCCGCATGGCCATGAACGACGAGGAAACCGTCGCCCTCATCGCCGGCGGCCACTCCTTCGGCAAGACCCACGGTGCCGCCTCCGCGGCCCAT
>CAZVPK010000152.1:0-753 GCA_964628505.1 uncultured Chthoniobacter sp. | reverse complement strand
AGCAGATGACTCTCCTCCGGCTTGCCCGCCACGGCGCCGGCCCCGCCAGCCATGTCGGCCCCGATCCCGAAGCCGCCCTGCTCGAAGAGCAGGGCTTCGGCTGGAAGAGCAGTTTCCAATCCGGCAAAGGCCCGGACGCCATCACCAGCGGACTCGAAGTCACCTGGACCCAAACGCCCACGCAGTGGAGCAATTATTATTTCGAGAACCTCTTCAAATACGATTGGGAACTCACCAAAAGCCCCGCCGGCGCGAACCAGTGGGTTGCCAAAAACGCCGAGGCCTCGATCCCCGATGCGTTCGACCCCGCCAAGCGCCATCTCCCGACGATGCTCACCACCGACCTCTCGCTGCGCTTCGATCCGGCCTATGAAAAAATCTCCCGCCGGTTCCTGGAAAACCCCGAGCAGTTCGCCGACGCCTTCGCCCGCGCGTGGTTCAAGCTCACCCACCGCGACATGGGCCCGCGCTCGCGCTACCTCGGCTCCGAAGTGCCGAAAGAGGAATTGATCTGGCAGGACCCGATCCCCGCGCTCGACCATCCGGTCGTTGACGCCAACGACATCGCCGCGCTCAAAGCCAAAATCCTCGCCTCCGGCCTCTCCGTTTCCGACCTCGTCACCACCGCCTGGGCCTCGGCCTCGACCTTCCGCGGGTCCGATCGCCGCGGCGGCGCGAACGGCGCCCGCATCCGACTCGCCCCGCAAAAATTCTGGGAGGTCAACCAACCCGCCAAACTCGCGAAGGTCCTCC
>CAZVPK010000151.1:0-6164 GCA_964628505.1 uncultured Chthoniobacter sp. | reverse complement strand
GACAAGCAGGTCCCTCCTGCGAACCGGTTTGGTTTCGCCTTCCGCCCAGGAGGGCTCTGCTTGTCAGAGCCGCACCGGCGTGGTTGCGCAAGCCGCACCGGACCTGACAAAACCCGCGCGCCAGCGCATTGGTTCCAAGGGAAAGACGAATGTTTGGCCCGGGAGGGCAACCGGAGCGAAGCGGAGAAGCAGGTCCCTCCTGCAAACCGGTTTGGTTTCGCCTTCCGCCCAGGAGGGCTCTGCTTGTCAGAGCCGTATCGGTGTGTTGGCGCACGCCGTCCCGGACCGGACGAAACCCGCGCGCGCTCGGAGTGTTATTTCGGGGCCGAGGGGCAGATGTCGCGGAGCTCGCAGTGCGGGCAGTCGGGCTTGCGGGCGGGGCAGCGGCGGCGGCCGTGGAAGATGAGCCAATGGCTGAGGTCGGTCCACGAATCGCGCGGGAACAGTTTCATGAGGTCCTTCTCGATGCGGACGGGGTCGGGGAATTTGGTGAGGCCGAGGCGCTGGGACAAACGGCCGACATGGGTGTCGACCACGACGCCTTCGTTTTTGTTGAAGGCGTTTCCGAGGACGACATTCGCGGTTTTGCGTCCGACGCCGGGCAGGACGGCGAGGGCTTCGAGGGTGTCGGGGACCTGGCCTTTGTGCTTGGCGAGAAGCTCGGTGGCCATGGCGCGGATGTTTTTCGCCTTGTTGCGGAAGAAGCCGGTGGAGCGAACGAGGGATTCCAATTCCTCCTGGGAAATGGCGGCGTAGTCGGCGGCGGTGCGGCAGCGCTGGAAGAGCGAGGCGGTGACGAGGTTCACGCGCTTGTCGGTGCACTGGGCGCTGAGCATCGTGGCGACGAGAAGCTCGAGCGGGTTGGTGTGGTCCAACTCGCAGTGGGCGTCCGGGTAGATCTTCGGAAGCCGCTCGAGCAGCTCGCGGGAGCGTTCGGCGCGGGTCACTGGGCGGGGAGGGCCTGCAGGCGTTGCTGGGCCTGGGGCGCGAATTTGTCGTTTGAGAATTCCTTCACGATTTGCTCGTAGGAGGCGCGGGCGCGGCCGAGTTGCTGTTTTTTGAAGGCGGCGTCCTGGCTCGCGGCGGCTTGTTCCTCGAGGAGTTGTCCGCCCTCCCACAGGCCTTCGGCGGCGGCGGCGGGGACGCCGGAGTAGAACTGCGGAATCTTGAGGAAGAAATCGATGGCGGAGGCGCGGTTCTCGGTTTTTTTCGCGGGGTCGGATTCCGCGGCGGCTTTTTCCTTCATGATGTGGCCGTAGAGGAGGAAGGAATTCGCGCGGAGTTCGGCGGTGGCGTTCGGGGCGCGGATGATCGCGCCGAGGAGCGGCATGGCTTCGTCGCCCTTGTTCTGGGCACGGAGGGATTGGGCGATGCCGTAGTCGGCCTCGAGGCCCTTGGGCGACCAGGGGTAGAGGGATTTGAGCTGCTGGAAGAATTCGCCGGCCTCGGCGGTCTGGCCTTTTTCCTGGGCGACGCGGCCGCGGCCGAAGAGCACGGTGGCCTGGGCCTCCTGCACATTCGGCGGGGCGGCTCCGGGCTCGACGCCGTCGGGGACCGGGAAGTCGGCGGCGAGTTTTTCGAAAACGGCGAGGGCTTCGTCGGGCTTGCCCGCATCGAGAAGGGCGAGGCCGTAGATGTCGATGTCCTTCGGCGAATAGACGACCTGGGCGTTGTAGGCCTCGTTCATTTTCTCGAGGGCGCGGGCCTTGTCGTTGGGCGCGATGAAACCGGCGAGCGTGAAGAGCACCTTGCTGCGCGCGCCGACATCGGAGGTTTTTCCGGAGAGGTCCTGGAAATAGGATTCGACCTGCGCGCCGTCGATTTGCTGCGAGCCGAGGAGGAGGCGTTTCGCGGCGAGGAGGGACTGGAGGCCGCCGGCGAGGTCGGGGCTTTGCGGGTAGGCGGCGAGAAGTTGCTCGACGGTGCCGATGGAGGCGTTCACGGCCTCCATCCACTTCGCGCGGTCGGCCTCGTTGAGCGAGGTGTAGTTGGTGGCGAGTTGCTCGGCCTGCACGCGCTGCAGGTCGGCGATCTTGACCATCGAGGCGGGCGTGTTCGGGTGGTCGGGATGGTTTTTGACGAACTCCTGCCAAGTGGCGACGGCTCCGGCGGGGTCGGCGCTGTTCACCTGGTTGCCGGCGATGCTGTTGTAGGCGAAGAAAATTTTGTCGTCCTGCGGGTATTTGGAAATGAACTCGCGCATGAGGGCGTTGATGCCTTCGACGTTCTGGTCGGCGGCGAGAATCTGTGCGCGGGTGAAGTAGGTGAACGGCGCGGGCTGGGAGTCGGGGAATTTCTCGACGACCTGGGCGAGGGTGGCGATGCCTTCGTCCTTCTGGCCGTTCGCCACGCGGGCGTTGCCGAGGGCGAAGAGGGCGAGCGCCTCGTAGGGGTGGCCGGGATTGGCCTGCAGGAAGGCTTCGAGAAGCGGCGCGGCGGCGGCGTTGTCGCCTTTCTGCTGCGTGCAGGCGGCGATCCAGTAGGCGGACTCGGCGGCCTGCGGCGTGCCGGGGTGTTTTTCCACGACGAGCTTGTAGGCGGCGATGGCGTCGTCCCATTTCGCGGTGTCGCGGTGGATGTTCGCGATGCCGAATTGGGCGACGAGCGCGACCTCCGGCGAGGGGTTGTTCGCGAGGCTGGCCTCGAAGGTTTTGAGGGCCTCGTCGTATTGCTTGAGGCCGACCTGCGCCTGCGCCTTCTGGGCGACCGAGAGACCCGAGAAGCGACCCTGCGGGTAGATTTGGAGGGACTCCTCGAAGTAGCGGATGGAGGATTCGTTGTCGCCCTGCGAGAGGAACATGCCGCCCATGACGAAGGGGAGATTCTCGGCGAGGGGCTTGCCCTTGTTTGCGGATTGGAAGGCGTCGTAGGCTTTCACGGCGGGATCGGCGGCCCCTTGGACGGCGTAGCCGAGCGTCTTGTAGTAGCCGGCGCGCATTTTTTCGTCGTCGGTGGAGAGGAAGGGGGTGACGTGGGAAATGACGACGCGGGATTCGTTGTATTTTCCGGCGTTGAAAAAGATCTCGCCGAGCTTGAGGAGGGCGGCGGCGGTCTGGTCGGGCTTGGCGGAGATCTCGGCGAGTTTCTTGAGTTCGCGCTCGTTGTCCCGGTCGAGCTGGGCCTTGAGCGTCATGTTGCGGGCGCGGAGGGCGTCGGCTTTTTTCGGGCCGAAGGACTGGACCTTCTCCTGCTGCATGGAGATGACATCGGCCTTGGGAATGACGGCCATGTAGGCCGCGGCGGCCTCCTCGTAGATGGCGGCGCGCCGGTCCTCGGGGCTGAACGCGGCGGTCATGAAGAGGATTTCACCGAGCTGGAAATTGGCGTCGTTGACGAGAGCGAGGTCTTTTTTGTCGGCAATGATCTTGCGGAGGATGTCCTCGCCCTTTTTGAGGAGTTCGAGGCCCCGCGCCTTGTCGCCGTCCTCTTTCGAGAGCTGCTCGCCGCCTTGCGTGGCGAAGGCGATGGCGAGGAGGTTGCGGCTCCCGGGAATGGTCGGGCTGTTCGGGAATTTTTGGATGTTGGATTCGAGGTCGGCGACGGTTTTGTCGTAGTTGCCGATCTGGTATTCGGCGAGGGCGCGGCCGTAGGTGGCGGATTCGACCTCGGGGGACTGGGGGTATTTCGAGAGAAACTCCGAGTAGCCCTGGATCGCCTGCTCGAGGAGCCCCTTGCGGCCCGGGTCGCCGGGCGGGAGGGCCATGGCCTTCGCGGCGAGGATTTGCGGACGGACGTTGTCGACGATTTGGAGTTGCTGGGCGGAGAGCGGGGGCGAACCGGCCTTGGCCTTGTCGAGGCTCGCCAGCGCCTGGTCGAACTCCCCGAGGAAAAACCGGCAGAGTCCGAGCTGGATGGTGGCTCCTTGGACGAGCAGATCGGTGGGATAGCCCTGGATCACTTCCTCGTAGGCCTCGGCCGCGCCCTTGTAATCGCCGCCGGAGAAGAGCGTGTAGGCTTTTTCGTTTTCCTCGGCGGCGGCCGGGGATTGGGCGAGGACGGGTAGGGCGGAAAGCAGGACTGTGAGAAGAACGGGGAGCGTTTTCATGCGAAGGGACATTCTTAAACAACGCGGGCGGGGGTTTCCATCGGATTCTGAAACGCCCCGGCAAGGACTTCTCAAAAATCGAACAACATCTCCTGAACCATCCCCGGCGCTTTCGGCGGGATTTTTTTCGGAGGTTCTGGGGAGGGGCGATCCTCCGGGGGCGCGACCGGTTGCGGCGCGTGGAGCGGCGTTTCCAGGAGCGGCATGCGGTCGTGCTGGAATTTCTCGACCTCCGCGGGCGTGGCGGCGCGGGTGACGATCTTGATCAACTCATGGCCCGTCTGCCGGTCGAGCAGGGCGCGGAGGACCAATCCCCCGGGCACGCCGTCCCAAATCAACCCGCCCGTCCGGTCGGAGCGCTCGGCGAATTCGGTGGCGGGAATGTCGAGCAACTCCCCGCCGCGCTCGAGCCACCATTTGAGAATTTCGCTCCGGGCGAATCCCGCCCAGGTTCGCGTCAAGGCCCCGCCGGCGGAGATGGCCGGCACCTCGCGACCGGGCCGGTGAATTTTCCCATCGACTTTGAAAACCGCGCACACGGCGACGAACGGGAACGGAGCGCGTCGGCCTAGCGCGCGTAGCGCCGGATCGCCTCTTCCTTCAGAACCCCGATGTAGGGCAGGTTGCGGTATTGCTCGTTGTAGTCGAGCCCGTAGCCGACCACGAACTCGTTCGGGATGTCGAACCCCACATAATCGGCCTGGATGTCGCTCTCGCGGGGCACGTTTTTTCGCAGGAGCACGCAGGACCGCAGGCTGGCCGCTCCGGACTCGGCGGCCAAACGCTCCTTGATCGCCTGCAACGTGAGTCCGCTGTCCAGAATGTCGTCCAGGATCAAAACATGGCGACCCCGCACATCGGCGATCTGGTGCTGGCGGAAGTTGATCTGCCCCTTGGACCGGGTGCCGTGGTAGCTGGAGACGCTCCAGGAATCGATTTGCAACGCGAGCGGCACGCGGCGCAGCAGGTCGGCCATGAAAATGAAGCTGCCGTTGAGGATCGAAACCACCGTCAGTTCCTTGCCGTCGTAGTCCTTCGTGATCTCGTGCGCCATCTCGTCGAGCCGGCTCAGGATGGTGGACTCGTGATACAAAACCCGGGCGATGTCGGTGACCATGGGCGACTTCATAACCGCAGGACCGCCCGTGGCAAGCAGGAACGGCCCGAAGCGCGGCGCGGCGCCTACACCTCCTCCAGGCCGTCCAGCAAAAACCCGAACCAGCCCGCGGTCGCGAAGGCCGCGGCGACAATCAACGTCAACATGAAATGGAACGCGAGCCCCCAGCCCCCGCCGGCGAAACCGGCCCCCACCCAGGCGCAAACCAGCGCGAGGATTCCCGTGAAAACCAGCAGGACCAGGGCCGCCGGTCCGCGAAAAACAAAAGCCCTGGGACTCCCCCGCGACAGGACCAGCAGGCCGGCCGCCAAGGCGAAACACGCCCCGGTCCAGAGAATCCCGCCCAGCGCGTCGCTCGGACGGTGCCATCCGAGAAACACCACCCCGGTGGCGTAGGCCGCGCAGACCAGCGCGCAAACTCCCGAAACCGCCGCCCGCCAGCGCGCGGCGGAGACCAGTATCAACCCCAGTGCCAACGAGCATCCCGACGCCGTGTGGCCGCTGGGATAGGTGTCCTCGCGGAAATACCCCGGCTCCGCCCCCTGCGGAACGGCCAATTCGGGATGCGGCAGATTCGCCTTGAGAAGCTCCGCGCCGCCCACCGACAGGCCCACCGCGATCACCGCCGCGATTCCGGACATCCAGCGCCGCCGCGCCAGGGCGACCGCCGCGAGCAAAACCAAAACCCCCGCGAGAAACCCCTTCGTCACCGACCCCAGAAGCCGCCGGTCGAGTTGCAAAACCTCCGCCCCGGCCGTTCCCCGCCCGAAATACGCGGCGTTGTCGATCTGTTGACCGACCCCGGTGAGAACAAAAAACAGGTAACCGGCGGCGCAGAGGACCAGTAGAACCGAGACGCCCAGCCAGGCCCGGAATGTGATGGATCGTCCCATGGAGAGGAAATTCTGCACCCGGCGGGGATCGAACCCACAACCTACGGCTCCGGAGGCCGTCACTCTATCCAATTGAGCTACGGGTGCGCGAACCACAGACTCCCCCACA
>CAZVPK010000150.1:0-6168 GCA_964628505.1 uncultured Chthoniobacter sp. | reverse complement strand
CCCATGCCGACCATCACGCTCATCGGCGTGGCGAGGCCGAGCGCACAGGGACAGGCGATGATGAGCACCGCGATGGCATTGGTCAGCGCGACAGCGGAATTTTTTTCGAGGAGGAACCAAATCGCGAAAGTGATCACTGACACCACGAGAACCGCCGGGACGAACACGCCGGCGACCTTGTCGGCAAGCGCCTGCACGGGTGCGCGACTGCGCTGGGCCTCGGCGACGAGCGCGATGATGCGGGCGAGGACGGTTTCGGAGCCGACCTTCTCTGCGCGCATCACGAAGCCGCCCGTGGAGTTGACGGTGCCACCGGTAACGGAATCACCCGCATTTTTTTCGACCGGCATCGGCTCGCCGTTGAGCATGGATTCGTCGATCGAGGTCGAGCCCTCGAGAAGGATCCCATCGACGGGGATTTTCTCGCCAGGGCGGACGCGAAGGCGGTCGCCGGCTTGGACTTCGGAAAGCGGGATGTCGCGCTCGCCGTCGGACTCCAGGCGGCGGGCGGTTTTCGGCGAGAGGGCGAGGAGGGATTTGATGGCTCCGGCGGTTTTTTCGCGCGCGCGGAGTTCGAGGATCTGGCCGAGGAGGACGAGGATCGTGATGACGGCCGCCGATTCGAAATACAAATCGGGTCCGTGCGCCCCGGCCGGGAAAGCCCATGGATACACGATGGCGACCTCGCTGTAGACCCAAGCCGCCCCCACGCCGAGCGTGACGAGCGTGAACATGTTCGGTGAGGCGTTGAGGATCGAGAGCCAGCCCGCCTTCCAGATCGGCACGCCGCACCAGAGGATCACCGGCAGGCTACAAAACATCTGGAAGAGCCGTGCAGAGTCGCTGTGAAACCACTCGACATGCCTCCAAGCGGGCAGCATTGGAGCCATGGCCAAAACAAAAATCGGAATCGTGAAAACGACTCCGACCATGAAGCGGTGGTTGAAATCGCGGAGTTGCGGATCGGGCTCGTCGTCGGCGAATAGCGGGTTGCGCTCAAGCGCCATGCCGCATTTCGGGCAGAAGCCCGGGGAGCCGCTTTCCACGCCGGGGCACATCGGGCAGAAGTATTTCGCTGTGGTCGCGGGCGTGACCGTTTCCGCGCCGTGGCAGCAGCAGGGCTTGGTTTTCAAGGCCGGTTCAGAATGCCGGTCGCCGCGCGCGGCAGGAGGTCGGCCAGCGAAAACTCCTCGGCGCGCCCTTCAAGGTTCGACGAAATGATTTTCAGCGACGGGTTGAATTCCGCCATCACCTGGCGGCAGGCGCCGCAGGGGCTGATCGGCGCATCGGTGTCGGCCACAATGGCGATACAGTGAAAGTCGCGACTCCCCGCTGCCACAGCGGCTCCGATGGCCACGCGCTCGGCGCACATCGTGAGTCCGAAGCTGAGGTTTTCGACATTGCAACCGGTGAAGACGGTTCCATCCGCACACTCGAGGGCCGCGCCAACGGGAAAGTTCGAATACGGCGCGTGGGCTTGGGCGCGGGCGGCGATGGCGGAGTCGACAAGGTCGGTGATGCTCATGATCAAATCCTCGCGCCGCGGAATCGGAGCGTCGACTGTTTTTCCCGCGATTGCGGCTTGAATGCTGGCGGGTAAAATCCCCGCTATGAAATTTCCGTTCGCATGCACTCTCGTCGCGCTGGTTTTGTCCCTCGGGATTTGTTTTTCTGAATCCATGAACGAGGAACACGCGGTGTTGGGCGGTGGATGCTTTTGGTGCGTCGAGGCCGTTTACGAGGGTCTTCCAGGGATCAAGTCGGTGGTGAGCGGCTATGCCGCCGGCAAGACGCCGAATCCCACCTACGAGGAAATTTGCACCGGCGAAACCGGCCATGCGGAGGTTGTGAAAATCTCGTTCGATCCCGCGGTGGTCTCCTACGAAAAAATCCTCGAGCTGTTCTGGGACGCCCACGATCCGACCACGCTCAACCGCCAGGGCGCGGATCACGGCACGCAATACCGCTCTATTATCATCGCCCAAAACGCGGCCCAGCGCGTCGCGGCGGAAAAATCCAAAACCGCTGCGCAACCGCGATTTCGCGATCCTATCGTCACCGAGATCGCGGATTTCACGGAGTTCTTCCCTGCGGAGGGCTACCATCAGGATTTCGCCGAGAGAAATCCCGGTCACCCCTATGTGCGCTCGGTGATCGCGCCGAAGCTCGGCAAAGTCCGGCCTTGACGCCCCCGCTTGCCAGTCCGCCGGGGCTGGGCTAGGTTTGTGACGGTTGGCTGCGGCCGCCGTTTATGGCAAACGCAATGGTCATCGGAATTGGCGGAGTGGGTTCCGTCATCGGACAAAAATTGCACGAATACGATTGCTTCGATCGCATCGTGCTCGCGGACCTCGATCCTGTTTTCGCCAATCAACTCGCGGCCCGCACCCCGAAGAGCCGGTTCGTTGTCGTCCAAGCAAACGCGATGCACACCGACGCCCTCGCGGCCCTCATGAAAGAGCACCGCATCGAGGTCACCTGCAACGCCTGTGTTTGCCAAACGAACCACTCGGTGATGGAGGCCTGCCTGCGTGCCGGGTCCCACTACATCGACATGGCGGCGGACATCTACTCCGCGCCGGGAGTGAAAAAACCGGGCAAGAATTCCTTCGAGGCCGAGATCGAAAAGTTCAACCAACCCTACCTCGACCGTGGCCTCGCGGGCATCCTCTGCATGGGCATGGATCCCGGTGCGGTGAATGTTTTTGCGCGTTGGGCGATCGACCGGCTTGACACCGCCTCGAGCATCCGCGTGCTCGATGCCGACAACGCCGAGGTGCGCGGATACCGCTTCGCCGTTTTGTTTTCTCCGGAGACCTTTTTCGAGGAACTCGGCGCTCCGCCGTATTTCGTGAAGGACGGCCGAGTGGTGAGCGGCAAACCGCTCGAGACCGAGGTCGAGTGGGTGCGTTTCCCCGATCCGATCGGACTTCAAAAAACCTACGCTGTTGCGCACGAGGAGGGCGTGAGTCTCGGCATCTACCCGCCCTTCGTAGAGAAGGGCGTCCGGTATTCGGTTTTCAAATACAGCATCCCCGACAAGGTGGTGAACATTTCAAAAACACTGCAGCTTTTGAACCTCGACACCTGGAAAAAAGTGAAGGTCGATGGCGTGGAGGTTGCGCCGGTGCGCGTGGCAAGCGCCCACCTTCCGAAACCCGCCCAGCTTGGCGCGACGGTCGACGGCTACTCGTGCGTCGGCACCGAGGTCCGCGGCACGAAAGACCGCAAACGCGTGGAGTATTTCGTCTACTCGATGGACAGCCACCGCGACACCTACGAGAAATACGGCTACTCGCTCACCCTCGTGCAAACCGGCATCCCGCCCGCCATCACCGCCCGTCTTCTCGCCACGGGGAAAATCCCCGAGCGCGGCGTGATGATGCCCGAGGCTCTCGATCCGGAGGAGTTGATGTCGTGCTTTTCCCGCGAGGGCTTGCCGACTTTCGTCGAAAAGCGCGAAGTCGAGCGGATCTGATGAAACCCTTCCATCTCGACGGTTGCTGGGTGGAGACGAAATCCAGCATCCCGGTTCACAATCCCTGGTCCGGAGAAAAACTCGCCGATGTCTGCCTCGGCTCGGCGGAGGATGTCGAATCCGCCCTTGCCAGCGCCCATGCCGCTTTCCAGCGGACTCGAAAAATCCCGCCCGCCGACCGCGCCGCAACACTCCAATCCATCGCCCGACTGCTTGCGGAGCGACGAAAGGAATTCGTGGATGTCATCATCGCCGAAGCCGGCAAACCTGTTTCCTTCGCCGAGGCGGAGGTGGACCGCGCGAGCCTGACCTTCCAATTCGCCGCCGCGCTGGCCCTTGCCGACGATGGCCACGCGATCAACATGGAGGCCAGCAAACCCGGCGCGGGACATTTCGGATTGGTTCGCCGGTTTCCGATCGGCGTGATCCTTGGCATCACACCCTTCAACTTTCCGCTCAATCTCGTCGCCCACAAAGTTGCGCCCTGCCTCGCGACCGGAAACACGATGGTCCTCAAGCCCTCGCCCCGCACCCCGCTCACCGCGCTGCTCCTGGCCGAGGTGCTTCACGAAGCCGGCGTCCCCGCCGGACAGATCAATGTCGTCCCCTTCGACCACGAACTCGTCGTGGACCTGCTCACCGATCCCCGCCTGAAAATGCTCAGCTTCACCGGCAGCGCCGAAGTGGGCTGGCACCTCAAAGCGCGCTCCGGAAAACTCAAAGTCGCCCTTGAACTCGGCGGAAACGCCGCCGTCCTGGTCGAACCCGATTCCGACTGGCACGCCGCGATTCCGAAAATCGCCGCCGCCGCCTACGGTTACGCCGGCCAATCCTGCATCAGTGTCCAGCGCATCCTCGTCCACCGGGAAATCTTCACCCCGTTTCGCGCCGCCCTCGTCTCCCATATCCGCGAAAAAATTCCCGCCGGCGATCCCGCCCTCCACGACACCGTCGTGGGACCGATGATTTCCCCCGAGGCCCGCGAGAAAATCCTCCACTGGGTCGAGTCCGCCACCGCCGCAGGCGCATCCTTGCTCACTCCACTGACCCTCAAACCATGCTCCCTGCTCGGCCCCGTTCTCCTCGAGGATGTCCCGTCCGACGCCGTCATCCTCCGCGAGGAAGCCTTCGCCCCGGTCGCCATTCTCCAGCATTACGGCTCCTTCGAGGAAGGTCTCTCGATGGCGAACGACTCACGCTTCGGCCTCCAGGCCGGAGTCTTCACCAACAGCCTACCCAAAGCCTTTCAAGCCTTCGAGGAACTCGAAGCCGGCGGCGTCCTGATCAACCAAGTCCCCACCTTCCGCGTCGAAAACATGCCCTACGGCGGAGTGAAGGACAGCGGCTTCGGCCGCGAAGGATTGCGCTACGCGATGGAGGAAATGACCGAACCGCGCAGTCTGATAGTAAATTACTCGTAACAGTCGAGGCGTGCCCGCTTCCAGAATGACTCGGAATTTTGGTCCGTGATACAAACCCTCCAGCCCTATGCGCGCCTCGAACAGTCTTGAAAAGAACAACGGACACATCCCCACCAGCGAAGCCGAGGACCGCCGAGCGATCACCGAGATTTCTGAGGAAAGGGATGCCGCCCAGCGCGCGATTCTGAAACAACTCGGCCTATGATGAAGATTTTCATCAGCAGTGTGCAAAAGGAATTCGCCGCCGAGCGCCGGGCCTTGGCCGAATACCTTTCCGGCGATGCGTTGCTGCGCCGCTTCTTCGAGACCTTCCTCTTCGAGCGCGATATCCCCGCATCAGACCGACGCCCCGAAGCCGTCTATCTCGATGAAGTCCGCCACTGCGATCTCTACCTCGGTCTCTTCGGCAACGAATACGGTTTGGAAAACAAGGATGGTTTCTCTCCCGCGCATCTCGAATTCAACGAGGCCACCCGCCTCGGAAAAATGCGATTGATCTTTGTCAAAGGGGCCACCGATGAGGCGAAACATCCCAAAATGCAGAGCCTCATCCGCGAAGCCAATCAGGGCCTTGTCCGGCGGCGCTTTCAATCCTCCGAGGACCTTGTCGCCTCGGTTTACGCCAGCTTGGTGAGAATCCTCGAGGAGCGCGAATTGATCCGCTTCGGTCCGTTCGATGCCACATTTTGCCGCAACGCCTCGCTGGACGATTTGGATGAAGAAAAAATCACTCGCTTCCTCGTCCTTGCCCGCCGGGCACGGCATTTTCCGCTGGCTGGTGATACACCGGCCCACGAGGTGCTGGCCCATCTGAACCTGCTCGACAAAGGGCGTCCCACCCATGCTGCGGTCCTGCTCTTCGGCAAGCGCCCCCAACGCTTCCTCACGACCTCCGAAGTGAAGTGCGCCCACTTTCACGGTTACGAGGTCGCAAAGCCGATCCCCTCCTATCAAGTTTACAAAGGCACGGTCTTCGATCTTGTCGATCAGGCCAAAGACTTCGTGCTCTCCAAAATCGACCTCTGGGTCGGCACGCGGGAGCACAGCACGCAGGTTCCCACCAAATACGAGATTCCCCAAGAGGTCGTCGCCGAAGCCATCGTCAACGCCATCGTGCATCGCGACTACACCAGCAACGCCAGCGTGCAGGTCATGCTTTTCAAAGACCGCCTCGAAGTGTGGAACCCCGGCTCACTGCCACCCAACCTCACACTTGAAAAACTGCGAGGCCCGCACGCCTCCGTTCCCCACAATCCCCTTCTCGCCGAG
>CAZVPK010000149.1:0-6246 GCA_964628505.1 uncultured Chthoniobacter sp. | reverse complement strand
CGCAAGGGGTCAGTCCCGCGTATTATCGCTTTTTCCAACACTCCGCGATGGAAGTCCCTGCTTTTTGGCGGATGGAAAACACCGCCCCCGGCGTTGAGGCTTGGAACCGGGCGTTGCTTTGCCGTCGGGCGGAAACAGAATTTCCCTCGTGCCATGCCGTGTCCCGCATCGCCGACTCCCGGCGCGCCGTTTTGAAAATCGATCCTTCATTTCGAGCCGCCATCGGCGAATCTCCCCTTACTGCCATGGAGGATTTGTTTTCCGAAAAACCCGCGCCCGATTCCGTCGACGCGCCTTTGGCCACGCGGATGCGGCCGGACACGCTGGAGGAATATGTCGGCCAACAGCACATTCTCGGTCCCGGCAAACTTCTCCGCCGCGCGATCGAGGCGGATCGTGTTTCCTCGCTGATTCTCTTCGGCCCGCCCGGCACGGGAAAGACCACCCTGGCCCAGGTCATCGCCGGCGCGACGAAATCGGCCTTCGAGAGGCTCAGCGGCGTGGAAAGCTCGGTGGCGGACATCCGCCGTGTCGTGGCCCGTGCGGCGCAGCGCCGGTCGAACGGGGCGAGGACGATTTTGTTCATCGACGAGATCCACCGTTTCAACAAGGCGCAGCAGGATGTGCTCCTGCCCGAGGTCGAGAACGGGGTCGTGCGATTGATCGGCGCGACCACCCAAAATCCCTTCTTCAGCATCAACAGCGCGCTCGTCTCGCGCTCGCAGATTTTCGAACTCCGCGCGTTGTCGGAATCCGATTTGCTGGTGCTGATCGAACGCGCCATGTCCGACCCGATTCGTGGGCTGGGAAAACACAACGCCGAAATCTCCCCCGACGCCGCATCGTTCCTCGCGAGGGTCTCCGACGGCGACGCCAGAAAATGCCTCAACGCCCTCGAGATCGCGGTCCTCACCACGACGCCCGCCGCCGATGGACGGGTGCGCGTGGATTTGCCCGCCGCCGAGGAAAGCATCCAGCGCAAGGCCGTCGTCTACGACGCCACCGGCGACGACCACTACGACACGATCAGCGCCTTCATCAAAAGCATCCGCGGCAGCGATCCCGACGCCGCCATTTACTGGCTGGCGAAAATGCTCCACGCCGGCGAGGAGGTGCGCTTCATCACGCGGCGGCTCGTCATTTGCGCCAGCGAGGACATCGGGCTGGCGGATTCCAACGCGCTCGTCGTCGCCCAGGCCGCCGCGCAGGCGGTGGAATTCATCGGCCTCCCCGAGGCGAATCTGATCCTCGCGCACGCGACGCTTTATCTGGCCACCGCCCCGAAAAGCAACAGCGCCACCGTCGCCATCGGCAAGGCGTCGAAGGAGGTTCGCGAAGGGCGCACGCTGGCCGTTCCCGACCACCTGCGCGACGGCCATTACAAAGGCTCCGAGCGCCTCGGCCACGGCAAGGGCTACCTCTACAGCCACGATTTCGAAGGCTCGTTCGTGCCCCAGGCCTACCTTCCCGAGGGACGGCGCTATTTCGAACCCACCGAAAACGGCTTGGAAAAACGCATCAAGGAACGCCTCGAGCATTGGCGTCGGCTTTTCGAGGAAGCTCAAAAAAAACGCGCATAAATTCGTGGAACTCGCCACCCGCGAACCGTAGTGTTCCCGCGTTCCCATGGTCGAACTCCGCCACGTCACCAAACGCTTCGGATCCTATGAGGCCCTCAAGGATGCGACTTTCGAAATCCGCGCCGGCGAGTTCATGACCTTCCTCGGCCCCTCGGGCTGCGGCAAGACGACCTGCCTGCGGCTGATCAGCGGATTCGACACCCCCACCTCGGGCCGCATTTTCCTCGATGGCAAGGATGTCACGTTCGACCCGCCCTACCGCCGCGACGTGAACCAGGTTTTCCAGAACTACGCGCTCTTCCCCCACCTCACCATCCGCGAGAATATCGCCTTCGGCCTGCGCATGAAAAAAGTCCCGCCCGCCGTGATCAAGGAGCGGGTGGACCGCGTCGTGGCCATGACCTCCCTCGAGCCGTTCGTGGACCGCAAGCCCGCCCAACTCAGCGGCGGCCAGCGCCAGCGCGTCGCCCTCGCCCGCGCCATCGTCTGCGAACCCAAGGTCCTTCTCCTCGACGAACCCCTCAGCGCCCTCGACGCCAAGCTCCGCACCCAGATGCGCATCGAGCTCAAGCAGCTCCAGAAAAAACTCGGCATCACCTTCATTTTCGTCACCCACGACCAGGAGGAGGCTCTCACCATGAGCGACCGCGTGGCTGTGATCCACGACGGGCGCGTGGAGCAAATCGGCACCGTCAACGAAATCTACTACAAACCCGCCACCCGTTTCGTCGCGACCTTCATCGGCGAGTCGAACATCGTCGAGGCCGAGGTCGTCGGATCCTCGCAGGGCCTTCTCCAATGCCGCCTCGAGGGCGGCCTCGAACTCCAGGTCCGTTCCGAAAAAAATCCCCCCGATCCCAAAATCCTCCTCTCGCTGCGCCCGGAAAAAATCCGCCTCCACCGCTCGAATCCCGGGGGCGTCAATTCCTTCCCCGGCGTGGTCCAGCAGGAGATTTTCAAGGGAGCCGTGGACGACCTCACGATCACCGTCGAAGGCGGCCTCCAACTCGGAGCCCTCCTCACGAACGACGGCGAGCCCGATTCCGAGTTCCACGAAGGAGAGCGGATTTTTGCGCGCATCCAGCCCGAGGACATCCACCTCGTCGCGGGCGGCGGCCCCGCTTGACCCCATCTACAAAAGCCCGGCCCAGCCTTTGAAGAAGGCTTTCGCCGCGGACTCGAGCGTCGGCAGAACCTCCGCGGCCTCGCGCACAAGCGCCTCCCCGTCGAGTCCCTCGGTGCGGAACCACTCCATCTCGTCCTTCACCAATTCCTCGAAAAGCGCGGCCGTCATTTCAGGGTGGAATTGGAAACCGTAACACGACCGCCCGAACCGGAACATCTGGTGCGCCGTGGCCTCGGTCGAAGCCAACCCCGTCGCGCCCGCCGGCAAATCGAACACATCCCCGTGCCAATGCGCCGCGCCGAATTTTTTCGGAAAAAGCCGCGCCAAAGGATCAGCCTGCGCCGCCTCCTTCATCGTCACAGGAAAAAATCCAATCTCCTTGGCCCCGGCCCGGCGAACCTCCGCTCCGAGCGCCCGCGCAATAATCTGCCCGCCCAGGCACAACCCGAGCACCGGTTTGCCCTCCCCCAGCGCCGCGCGCACCAACTCCGCCTCGCGCTCCAAATACGGATGCTCCCCGGTTTCCCACGCGCTCTGACCTCCACCTCCCAGGGCAAGCCCTGAAAACTCCCGCAAGTCCGCCGGCAACTCACCGCCCGCATAGGGATGCACCACCACCAATTCCACTCCCGACTCCTCCAGCGCCCGCGCCAGAAGCCCCGGCTTGTCCACCTCCCCGTGCTGAACAAAAAGCACCCGTTTCATGGTGGCGTTTGTATTTTCCATGAACGAAGCCGTCGAGTCGCCAACGCCCGCCTTCCGAAAAATTTCTTGGGCAGGACCGCTCGGACCTAGCATTCTCCCGCGATGATTTCCGGTCTTCCCGGCTTCCGGGATTTCTTTCCCGAAGAGTGCGCCCGCCGCAACCACATCGTCTCGGTGTGGCGTGATGTCGCGCGCCGATATGGCTTCGTGGAGTTCGATGGACCCGTCCTCGAAAGCGCCGATCTTTATCGCAAAAAAAACGAATCCGGTGCCGAGATTCTCGAGCAACTTTACTCCTTCACCGACCGCGGAGGCCGCGAAGTCGCGCTGCGCCCCGAGATGACGCCCACGCTCGCCCGCATGGTCGCGGCCCGCGAGAAGCACTACCGCAAACCGATGAAATGGTTTTGCGTCTCGAACTTCTTCCGCCACGAGCGCCAGCAAAAAGGCCGCCTGCGAGAATTTCTTCAATTCAACGCCGACATCCTCGGTGAATCCTCGCCGCAGGCCGACGCCGAGATCATCGCCCTCGCCATCGACCTGCTCCGCGCCTTCGGCTTCACCGCCGAGCATTTCGTGGTGCGCCTCAGCGACCGAAAAGCCTGGATGGATTTCCTCCAATCCCGCGGCTGTGACGAGTCCGCCTGCCGCCTCGCCCTCGCCTGCGCCGACAAACTCGAGCGCGAACCCGAGGAAAAACTCAACGCCAAGCTCGCACCCGCCGGGCTCACCGTTTCCGACCTGAAAGCCTTCATCGCCGAAGGCAGTCCCGCCGCCTTCGCCCCGCTTCTCGACGCTCTCGCCGCGCGCGGCCTCACCGGTTTCGTCCAGCCCGACCTCTCGATCGTCCGCGGCCTCGCCTACTACACCGGCGCCGTCTTCGAAATCTTCGACCGCTCGAAAAACCTCCGCGCCCTCGCCGGCGGCGGCCGCTACGACGGACTCGTCAAAGCCCTCAGCGACGGAGCCGCCGACCTCCCCGCCATCGGCTTTGGCCTTGGCGATGTCGTCCTCGGCCATCTCATCGACGAAACCCCCGCCGCCTCCGAAAAACTCGCCGCCGCCCTCGCACCCTCCAGCGATGTGTTTGTCATCATCGCCGACGAATCGCGCCGCGCCGAAGCCCTCACGCTCGTCCAAACCTGCCGCGAACTCGGCCTCTCCACAGACTTCCCCCTCAAGCCCGCCAAAATCGGCAAGCAATTCCAGGAAGCCGAGCACCTCGGCGCCCGCCACGCCGTCCTCGTCGGCCAGGAATGGCCTCAAATCAAACTCAAACACCTCCCCACCCGCACCGAGGAATCCCTCGACCACGCCGCCCTCGCCGCAAAACTTAAAACTTACAAACTTAATTCTTAAAACTGCCCGCCATGCCCTACCGCACCCACCATTGCAACGCCCTCCGCCCCGACCACTCCGGCACCGAAGCCACTCTCTGCGGCTGGGTCGCCTCCCGCCGCGACCATGGCGGACTCATCTTCATTGATCTCCGCGACCGCGAAGGCATCACGCAGGTCGTCTTCCGCCCCGAGGAAAATCCCGACGCCGCCGCGAAATCCCACGCGCTCCGAAGCGAGGATGTCGTCCGGGTCACCGGCAAAGTCGCCCCCCGCCTCGCCGGAACTGAAAATTCCAAGCTCGCCACCGGCGCAATCGAACTCGTCGCCACCAGCCTCGACATCCTCAACGCCGCCGAAGTCCTGCCCTTCCAGCTCGACGACAAGGTTTCCAACGAAGACCTGCGACTCACCTACCGCTACCTCGACCTGCGCCGCGAAACCATGAGCCGCAACCTGCGCCTCCGCCACCGCGTCGTGAAGACCATGCGCGATGTGATGGACTCCGAAGGCTTCCTCGAAATCGAAACGCCGATCCTCTCGAAAAGCACCCCCGAAGGCGCGCGCGACTTCCTCGTCCCGTCCCGCCTCACGCCCGGCGCTTTCTACGCGCTCCCGCAAGCCCCGCAGCAATACAAGCAACTCCTCATGGTCGCCGGCGTGGAAAAATATTTCCAGATCGCCCGCTGCTTCCGCGACGAAGACTTGCGCGCCGATCGCCAGCCCGAATTCACCCAGCTCGATGTCGAAGCCTCGTTCGTCACGCAGGACGACATCCTCGGCCTCATCGAAAAACTCCTCGCCGCCGTCTTCCGCGAAGCCAAAGGCCTCGAAATCCCGCTCCCCTTCCCGCGCCTCACCTATCGCGACGCCATGAACCGCTACGGCAGCGACAAACCCGACACCCGCTTCGCGATGGAAATCACCGACCTCGGCGATGTCTTTCGCGAGTCGCAGTTCAAGGTCTTCCGCGCCGCGCTCGACAACGGCGGCGTCGTGAAAGCGATCAACGCGAAAGGCCTCGCCTGCATCACCACCGGCCAGATCGAAAACCTCACCGAACTCGCCAAACAAGCCGGTGCCAAAGGCCTCGCCTTCATCAAGGTCGAGAACGGCGAGTGGAAATCCCCGATCGTCAAATTCTTCACCGACGCCGAGAAAGCCGCCCTCACCGAACGCCTCGCCATCGCCGAGGGCGACCTGATTTTGTTCGGAGCCGACACTTGGGAAACCGCCTGCGAAACCCTCGGCCGCGTCCGCCTGCGCGTCGCCGAAATGCTCGGAACGCTGAAAGATTCCACCGCATGGAATTTCCTCTGGGTCGTCGATTTCCCGCTCCTCGCCTGGAGCGAGGAGGAGAACAAGTGGAACGCCGTGCACCATCCCTTCACGCGCCCGTGTGCCGAGGACATTCCGCTTCTCGAGGCCGGCGACTACGGCAAGGTCCGCGCCGTCGCCTACGATGTCGTCCTCAACGGCGTCGAAATCGGCGGCGGCA
>CAZVPK010000148.1:0-6255 GCA_964628505.1 uncultured Chthoniobacter sp. | reverse complement strand
GTTCCGTTCTTGGCTAGGGGACTCGTGATTGCAGCACCCAACTGCAAAGGGTCCAACCAACATTCGAATTCGGTATGAGTTCTTCATGCCGGAGGCATCGGTGGTGCGTGGCGGTGATTTTGCAATCTCCAAAACCTTCAAACCAAGACCGCCTCGACCAAGTGGGAGCCGTTTGTCGGGTCAGCCTCGCCGTGTTGCCGAATGACGCCCCGGATGCCGCGCCGCGCTGGCGCACACCCGCATGCTCCCGCGACATGCTTTAAGATTGGATGATTGCTTGCTGTGGCCGTCGTCGGCCCGTTTCAAGGCATCTCGCGGAGTTCGAACGCGACGTTGTGCTGGCCGACGTGCTTGAGCATTCCTTTCAAAGTCACCCGATCGCCCTCGCGAAAGACCACGGTTGGCTCGAAACTCTCCAAGGCTTTTCCTCCGCTCTCCACCACATCCTCCGCTTTCGTTTTCTTTGGATTGCGCGCCACCATGACCATCTCGTGCCCGAATTTCCGGAATTTGAAATCCCCGGGGCGGATTCCGTCGCTCATGCGGGTGAATTGTTGGAAGTCCGATTTGAAGTCGATCCGGCGTGCGGCGTTGCCTTGCAACTCCAAGACCAAATCCGAGGAGTCGACGCCTTTGGGCAAGGCTTTCGACAAAACACCCGAGATCGCGACCATCCGCCCTTTCAGGATTCTTTCCACAGCGTGGGGATTCCGATCCGAGAGGTCGGCGAGTTCCTCCGCCGAGCAACCGCCTTGGTTCAAAACGGCGGATATTTTTTCCTCCACGGTGAGGGGCGGGGGCGTGAGTTTTTTCCACCCCCAATAGGAGGCTGAGGCGAGAAGGATGGTGGCGAGGAGAAGCTTGAACATCGTTCTGTGGGTGTTTTTGCATGATCCAATGCCGTTGACCCGACCCGCACAAGGGAAATTTCAAGATAACGTCCGCATGGAACCGGAGCCGCGGCGGGGGCTGGAAACGAAGCCGGTTCCGGCTATTTGCGGAGGTCGCGGCAGAATTCCGCCATGCGCTCCATGGCGATTTTGATCTGGTCGTAGGCGGTGGCGAAGCTGCAGCGCACATGCCCCTCCCCCGAGGGGCCGAAGGCCGTGCCGGGAACGACGGCCACGTTTTTTTCCTTCAAAAGACGCAGCGAGAAATCCCGGCTGGCGAGTCCCGTGTCGGCGATTCGGGGAAAAACATAGAACGCGCCTCGCGGGCTGCGGCACTCGAGGCCCATTTCGTTGAGCGAACCGACGATGAAGTTCCGCCTCCGTTCGTATTCGCGGCGCATGCGCGCGACGCTTTCCTGACCGCGCTCGAGCGCCTCGATCGCGGCGTCCTGGCCCATGATCGGGGCGCAGAGGATCGAGTATTGGTGGATTTTCATCATCGCCTCGACGAGCGGCGCGGGGGCGCAGGCGAAGCCGATCCGCCATCCCGTCATGGCAAACGCCTTCGAGAGCCCGTGCAGGAAAACCGTGCGCTCCTTCATGCCGGGAAAAGTGGCGATGCTTGTGTGCGTGCCGCCGTCGTAGGTCAGCTCGCTGTAGATTTCATCGGTGAGGACGACGAGGTTGTGGCGCACGCAGACGGCGGCGATTTTTTCCAACCCGGCGGCGTCCATGGTGGCGCCGGTGGGATTGGTGGGAAAATTCAGCATCACCACGCGGGTGCGGGGCGTGAGCGCCTTCTCCAAGTCCTCCGCCCGAAGGGCGAACCCGTCCGCGGGCCTTGTCGAGACGGCCTTCGCCACGCCGCCGGCCATCGCGATCGTGGGGGCGTAGGAGACGTAGCAGGGCTCGTGGTAGACCACCTCGTCGCCGGGATTCAACAGGGCGCGCAAGGCCAGGTCGATGGCCTCGGAGACTCCGACGGAGACGAGCACCTCGGAGAGCGGTTCGTAGGAAATCCCGAAATGTTTCCGCACATAGTCGGCGATCGTGCGGCGGAGGCGGGGGAGGCCCAGATTCGAGGTGTAGCCGGTGCGCCCGCGCTCGAGCGCGAAAATGGCGGCCTCGCGGATGTGCCAGGGCGTGGCGAAATCCGGCTCGCCGATTCCCAGCGAGATGACGTCGTCCATCGATTGGACGATTTCGAAAAAGTCGCGGATTCCCGAGCGGGGAATGTCGCGGATGTGGTCGGCGATGGCGATGCTCACGGCGAGACGGCGAGGCGCTCGGAGGTGGGTTCGAAGAGGTGGAAGGTGCCGTTCTCCTTGTAGGTCTTGAGCCGGAAGTGGGTGGCGGTGGCCTGCACGGCGTCGATGGTGCTGAGCTTCTCGGCGACGAAGGCCGCGGCGGCGCGCAGGTTCGGGGCTTCGACGACGATGAGCAGATCGTAGCCGCCGCTCACAAGATAGCAGCTCCGGACCTCGTCGAACCGGGCGATGCGCGAGGCGATGCGGTCGAAGCCGCCGTCCCGCTCGGGTGTGATTTTCACCTCGATCACCGCCGTCACATTCTCGGTGTCCCATTTTTCGCTGTTGATGACCGCCTGGTAGCCGAGGATCACTCCCTCGCCCTCGAGCTTGGCGATCGCGGAGTCCAATTCCTCGCGGGACAGGCCGAGCAGCTTGGCCATTTCGTCGCGCGGCATGAGCGCGTTTTGTTGCAGCAAATCGATGATGCCTTCCATAAGCGGGGCGGCATCATGCGGAGCCCCGGCCCCGATGGCAAGCGCGCGGGCGGTTCAATGCACCACGCGCACCGGGGTTCCCAGCGGCGCGTTCTCGAAAAACCTCTGCGCCGCCCCGCGGGGCAGGCGGATGCAGCCATGCGAGGCCGGATACCCGGGCAAATACCCCGCATGCATTCCCACCGCCCCGTGGATTCTCATGAAGAAAGGCATGGGCGCGCCGCGGAAAACCGAGCCGGGCGGGCGCCTGTCGCGGTTCACGCCCACATTCGCCTTCACCACGTTGCCGGCCGAATCGACATAGTCGCCGTAGAGGTTCGAGACGTGGTTTTTGTTTTTCTGGATGATTTTGAAATGTCCCGTCGGGGTGCCGTAGCCCTCGCGACCGGTGGAAACGGGGGATTGACCGACGGGCTGGCGGCCTTTGTAGAAGGTGGCCGTCTGCGCGCCGAGGTCGATGACGATCGAGGGATCCCCGAGCACTCCGTCGCCGGTCCACGTCCAATCGGTCTTGGGCGCGGGAGCGGGGCGCGGGCGCGGGCCGGAGTTCACCGAGTAAACGACCTGGTTGTCCTCGGTGAGGTAGGCCGTGGAGTAGACGGAAATCCTGGAATGTCTCGCATCGCCCTGCCCGCCGGAGCAACCGGCGAGGAATCCCGCCAGCAGGAGCGCGGCCAGGCGGCGGCCCGCCATTTTTCGAAGGGAACAAAAACCAACCATCACCCGCGAGAGGTTAGGCGCTCGTCATCCGCTGTCAACCGCGCCAGGCGCGGGGCGGTTTTTTCGCGGGCCCCTCCCGTCGACGCCTCCGCCACGGCTCAAAATCCGCCTTGATTTGGCCGGGGGGCGCGTGATGATGCCGGCATGATCGAGGTTGAAGTTTACGCCGCCGGGGTTCGCCAGCCCGACAAGATGCTGGGCCTCGCCCTCGAATTGGATGTGATGCCGAGCCTTCGCTACAAGGTCGATACGAACCACGACATCGTCTACATGGAGTTCGCCGGGGAGGTTCCCACCCTCTCCGCCTTGGAATCCGTCTTCCGGAAGATTTCGCTCGTTCCCCGCTTCGTGGGCCAGTTGCCGCTGGAGCGGGAATCGGGAAAAACCACCCAGCGGATTTTTTGATTCCGTTCCCCCGAACGGATTCCGCGCGCCAGACCACTCCGATGCCCGTCGCCGAAGCTCCCGCCCGCCTGCTCGAGAGGTTTTTCCGTTTCCTCGGGCAGGTCGCGATCCTCGCGGGCGAGACCGTCGCCTCGATCTCGAGGGGGAAAATCCGCTTCCGCCTCGTGCTGCGTCAGATCGCCGAGATCGGCTTCCGCTCGCAACTGGTGGTGGTGGTCACTGGCGCGTTCACCGGCGCGGTCTTCACGGCGCAGGCCTATTTTCAATTCGCCAGCCTCAACATGGAGACCGCCGTCGGCCCCGTGGTGGCTCTCTCGATGTTCCGCGAACTCGGTCCCGTTCTCACCGGCGTGATGGTGGCGGGCCGTGTCGGGGCGGCCATGAGCGCCGAGATCGGCACCATGAAGGTCACCCAGCAAATCGACGCCCTGCGCGCCCTCGCCGTCAGCCCGATCGACTATCTGGTCGTCCCGCGCGCGGTGGCGATGTTTGTTTCCATGCCCTTCCTGGTCGTCGAATGCGTGGCCTTCGGAATTCTCGCCAGCTACTACGTGGGCGTCGAGGTGCTCGGAATCTCCGGTGTCTACTTTCTGGCGAACACCCAGAAATTTTCCGACTACAGCGACATCGTCATGGCCCTGGTGAAGGGGTTTTGTTTCGCATGGGTCATCGTTTTCATCAGTTGCCGCGAGGGCCTCGAGGCCAAGGGCGGTGCCGTGGGCGTGGGCCGCGCCACCACTTCCACCGTCGTCAATTGCTCCCTCGCGATTCTCATCGCGAATTTCTTCCTCACCATGGCCCTCAACATCGTCTTCCCCGCCGGCCAGGAATGAGCGGCGCGTTGATCCAGGTGCGGGACCTCCGCCAGAAAATCGGCGGCCAGGAAATCCTCCGGGGCCTCACGATCGACGTGCGCCGCGGCGAGACCCTCGTCCTGCTCGGCAAGAGCGGCGGCGGCAAGAGCGTTTTCCTCCGCCACCTCATCGGCCTCATGCGGCCCGTCTCCGGCAGCATCCGCTTCGAGGACCGCGAAATCACCTGCCTCACCGAACGCCAACTCGAGCCCGTTCGGAAAAAAATCGGCATGCTCTTCCAGGACGGCGCCCTCTTCGATTCCATGAACGTTTTCGACAACGTCGCCTTCCCCCTCCGCGAGCGCGGCGAGCGGAACCCCGACGCGATCCGTCGAAAAGTGGCCGAGTCCCTCGGAATGGTCAACATGACCGGCCACGAGCACAAAATGCCCGTCAATCTCAGCGGCGGCATGCGCAAGCGGGTGGCCCTCGCCCGCGCCATCATCTCCCCCCCCGATGTCATCCTCTACGACGAGCCCACCGCGGGCCTCGATCCGATCGTTTCCGACAGCATCAACAAACTCATCCGCCACCTCCAGGCCGAGCTCCACGTCACCTCGATCGTCGTGACCCACGACATGGTCAGCTGCAACCACATCGCCGATCGCGTCGCCCTCCTCCACGAGGGCCGCATCTATTTTCTCGGCACCACCGCCGAACTGGCCGCCTCCACCGATCCCGTCATCCGGGATTTTGTGGATGGAAGATCGGGCGAAACCGTTTATTGACCTTCTTCCATGAGCACCGAGGACCGCGGCACGCAATACAGGGTGGGAATTTTCCTCCTCGTCGGACTTGTCACCGTCGCCTTGATGGTTGTCTATTTCGGACGCCTCGGCGAAGGCTTCGCAAACTACTACAACCTCCGGGTGGAGTTCTCGAACGCCAGCGGAATCCTCCGCGGCTCCGAGGTCCTGCTCGCCGGCGCCAAGGTCGGCCGCGTGCTCCAGGAGCCCGCCATCATGCCCGACATGAAGGGCGTCTACGTCGACCTCCGCATCCTCGAGCAGGTGAGGATTCCCGTCGGCAGCGAGTTTTCCATCGGCAGCTCCGGCCTCCTCGGCGACAAATACATCCAGATCATCCTCAAGGAGGCCAAGGCCGGCGGACCCGAGATCGAACCCGGCAGCACCGTGCGTGGAACCGATGCCGGCGACGGCTTCGGCGGCCTCACCGAAGGCGCCGGCGACCTCATCGCCGACCTGCGCACCACCGTCAAAAACATCGATGCCGTTGTCAAAAAACTCGACGCCACCGTCCTCTCCAAAGCCGAACTCGACGCCCTCTCCGCCACGATCCGAAACCTCGAGACGACCAGCGGCAAGCTTGCCGAATCCTCGGGCCGGATCGACGGACTCCTCGCAAGCGGCAAGACCACGCTCGACACCACCGCCAAGGCGGCCGCCGAATTCAAGAAAACCATGGAGGCCTTCCGCGACCTCGCCGACCAGGCCCACACCGGACGCGGCGTCTTGGGAACGCTCGTCAGCAACAAGGAAATGGCCGACAACCTCCGCGCCTTCATCCTCAACCTCCGCAAGCACGGCATCCTCTGGTATAAGGACACGCAAGGCTCCAAGCCCGCCCGCTAGCCAGCCCCTCCCGAACGCCTTCGCCGCGCCGCTCCTTCCCGCGTCTCCAC
>CAZVPK010000147.1:0-6455 GCA_964628505.1 uncultured Chthoniobacter sp. | reverse complement strand
TCCTCAATCCCACGGCCCAAAATACATCCCGACATGTCAAGAATCTTTGACTGACCCCCAACTGCCCAAAGGCGCTACGCCTTCCCCAAAACCTCCCTCACCGCCGCCACCACGCGGTCCTGCTCCTCTTCGGCGAGGTAGGGATTGAGCGGCAGGCTGATCACTTCGCGCGAGGCGGATTCCGCCTCGGGGAAATCCCCCCATCGATATCCGAGATGCTCGAAAACCGGTTGCTCGTGCAGGCATTTCGGATAGTAAACCGCCGTCGGAATTCCCTTGGCCCGCAACGCCTCGCCCAGCGCGTCGCGGTCCGCCACACGAATCGTGTATTGCGCATAGACATGGGTGTTCCCCTCGCGAACCGCGGGCGTGCGGCAAACGTCCCTCAACCCTTCCGAATAACGGGCGCCAATCCGGTTCCTCGCCTCGACCTCCTCCGCGAAACCCGGCCACTTCGCCAGCATGATCGCCGCTTGCAGCGTGTCGAACCGGCCGTTCATTCCCACCAAATCGTGGAAGTGACGCCGGATTCCGCCATGCGTCCGGATCGCCCGCATCTTTTCAGCCAACCCCCCGTCGTCGGTGAACAACGCCCCGCCCTCGCCATAGCAACCCAGCGGCTTTGCGGGATAAAAACTCGTGCTCGCGATTTTCGTCGCCGCGCAACTTCTCCTTCCGCGCCGCGTGGCTCCGAAACTCTGCGCCGCATCCTCGATCACCGCCACCCCATGCCGGTCGGCGATGGCATTGATCGCCTCGCAGTCGGGCATCTGGCCGAACAGGCTCACCGGCAGAATCGCCTTCGTCCTCGGCGTGATCGCCGACTCGATCCGGTCCACCGCCATGTTGAAATCCAGCGGATCGATGTCCACAAACACCGGCCTCGCCCCCACCTGCAAAACCACCTCCGCCGTGCTGATCCAGGTGAACGGCACCGTCACCACCTCGTCGCCCGGCCCGATGTCGAGCGCCCGCAGCGCGATTTCCAGACTGTCCGTGCCGCTCGCCACCGTGATCGCATGCCGGCAGCCCGCATACTCCGCCAGCACCTGTTCCAACTCCCCGATCTCGGGCCCCATGATGAACCTTCCGTGCTCCAGCACGCGGTGGATGCGCTCTTTGATGGCGGGTTCGAACTTCCGGTATTGGGTCTTGAGATCGATGAAATCCATGAGGCGTTGCGGACCATGCCGCGCGAACTTATGATTCCCGCTCACCCGATGAATCGCACGTTGTTTTTTTGCCTGCTCGGCGTCCTCGGCCTGGCCGCAACGGCCCGTTGCGCACCCAGGCTCGTTTGCGCGCAACCCCTCCATGAATTCGGAACCGTCGACGGCTCGCGGCCCGCGACCCACACGTTCACCGTCCGCAACGAAGGCGATGCCGACCTGGTCATCAAAAAAATCCACGCCCCCTGCGGTTGCACCACCTTCCGCGTCGACAACAAAACCCTCGCGCCCGGCGCCTCGCTGGAAATCCCCGTCACCCTCTCGCTCGCCGGACGCAAAGGCCCGCAACAAAAAAGCCTCTACCTCGAAACCAACGATCCCGCCACGCCCACGCTCCAACTCACCCTGCGCGGCCATGTCGGCTCCGATCTGGAGATCAACCCGCCGATGCTCGTGTTGCGGCACGACCCGAAAACCGGCGTCGTCGCCGGCGAGGTCCGTGTCACACACCCCGCAGGCCAACCCCTCGAATGCCTCGAGGCGAAATCCCTGGAAGGAAAAGCCGTCGCCACCACAACTCCCCACCCCGATGGAAAAGGCTTCACGCTCCGCGCCACGGCCGCCGCCGGCCTTCCGCCGGGACAGCACCGCGAAACCATCCAACTCCGCCTGCGCGGTTCCGCCCGATCCGAAAAAACCATCGACGTCCTCATCCTGCGGCCCGTCGAGTTTCTCACCGCGCCCTCCGTTCTCAGGCTCGACGCCACCGCCGCCGCTCCGCTCCAGCGCACCATCATGGTCACCAGCCCGAAAGGCATCTCGTTCACCGTCGATTCCGTCGATCTTCCCGATCCGCGAATGACCGTGAAAATCGAAGCCGCCGGGAAAAACCGGAGCCGAATCGTCCTCGCCAACATCACCCCCGACCGCGCGTTGAACGGCAAACCCCTCCGCATCCACCTCGGCGGACCGGACCCCAAAATCCTCGAAGTCCCGATCGCCGTCGCGCGCTGACACCGGCTTCCCGGATTCAAGCCGGCCGTTGCAGGAAGCCGACCAGCAACCGCGTGAGCACCACGCTCTCCGATCCCTGGCTGCTGATCAACCGCTGGTTCGCGTCGGCGCATTCGTGGAAGGCGCGCCGCAATTCCTCGAGCGTGAAATGCACCGAGTGCTTCGCGGCCAAGCCCAGCCCGTAGGTGTTCAGCGTGCCGTCCTTTTTTTTCGGCAGATGCGCGGTCTCGCCGGCGGGAATGCGGCCCAGGTCGCGCGCGAAAAATTGCGGCTCGGAGGGCGGGCGCAGCTTGTGGCGGAGGAGCAGGCTTTTTGCCAAAAGCAAATTCCTCACCGTCGGAACAATCGAGGCCAGCAGGATCCCCACGCCCTTTTCGCCTTGATAGAACAAGTGGCCGAGCGTCTCGAGCGCCAGCGGAAGATTGCGAGCCGAGATGGCGTTTCCCAGATCGAAAATCCCGCTCTCGCGCGTCGAGGGCACCAGGGCGCGGATGTCCTCGGCGACAATCTCGTGCCCGGCCCCCAGCGCGGTGTCGAGCTTCACCAACTCGACTTGAAGGCGTCCGCTGTCCAGGCCGATCCGCGCCGCGAGCATCTCGACGGCCTCGGGCGCGATTTTCAATCCGTGCCTGGACACCTGTTGCGCGGTCCAGTGAACCACCTCCTCCTCGCCGGCCCCGAATCCCAGCGAAGGCTTGTCGCAAACCACCGTCTCGCCGGCCTTCGAAAGCCGTTTGTAAACGCTCCGGCGCTTGTCGGCCCCCGGCGCGCTCAACAAAAAACCGACGCCGCCGGGCAGTCCCGCCTCCAGCAAATCGCACAGCGCCTCGAGTTCCGCGACCACCGCCTCGGAGCGGCCCGCCACCGTGTCCGCGAGAAACGACGCGCTTTTGAGCCACACCAGTTTCGTCCCGCCGAGAAACGGCAGGGTGGAAAGCGCCTGCATCGTCTGCCGGATGCGCGAGATCGAGGGATCGACCAAATCCACCGCGCCGTCGATGGTTTCCAAACCGAAGGCGTCGGCACCCGGTGCCAGCTTCGCCGCCAACTCCAGCGCCGTTTTCTTCACGGCCGCGTCGTCGGATCCGGTGACGAAATGAACGGGGGATTGGGATTTTTTGGCGGGCACGGCAGGTTGGATGGATGGGCGGAAACCATGCCGCGCGGGACGTCCGATTGCAAAATTTCTTCGTCTCGCCGACCACGGTTTTCGTATCCTTCCCACGCATGTCCCAACGCACACACACCAAGCTGTTCATTCCCGGCCCGATCGAGGTCTCCGAAAAAACCTACCGCGCCATGTGCCGTCCGATGATCGGCCACCGCAGCGGCGATTTCAAAAAACTCTACGGCGGCATCCAACCCCGCCTGCAAACCCTCTTCGGCACCACCCGTCCGGTCTTTCTTTCCACCTCCTCCGCCTGGGGCGTGATGGAGGGCGCGATCCGCAACCTCGTCCACAAGAAGGTCCTCAACGGCATGTGCGGCGCGTTTTCCGACAAATGGTTCGATGTCTCCAAACGCTGCGGCAAGCAGGCCGAGGCCCTGCAGGTCGAGTGGGGCCAACCGATCCGCCCGGAGCAAGTGCGCGAAAAACTCGCCCAGGGAGGCTTCGACGCCTTCACGCTCATCCACAACGAAACCTCCTGTGGCATCCTGAATCCCCTCAAGGAAATCGCCGCCGTCATGCGCGAATTTCCCGAGGTGCTGTTCATCGTGGATAGCGTCTCGTCCTTTTCCACCCTGCCCATCCCGATGGACGAACTCGGCATCGACGTCCTGCTCACCGGCAGTCAAAAAGCCCTCGCGCTCCCTCCCGGCCTCGCCCTCTTCGCCGTCTCCGAGCGCGCCATGGAACGCGCCAAGTCGACGGGCGACCGCGGATACTATTTCGACTTCGTCGAGTTCGCCAAAAACCAGGAGCAGGACATGACACCCAGCACGCCGTGCATTTCCCTGATCTACGCGCTGGAGTCGAAGCTCGACGACATCTTCGCCGAAGGCGTCGAGGCCCGCCACGCCCGCCATGCCGCGCTCAACGCCATGGTGCACGACTGGGTGAGGGCGCGCGGATTCGAGTTTTTCGCCCCCGAGGGCTACCGCTCCGTCTCGCTCACCTGCGTCGCCAACAACCGCAACATCGACATCGCCGAGTGGGTCAAGCGCCTCCGCGAAAAACACCGCATCGCCATCGACGGCGGCTACGGCAAGCTCAAGGGAAAAACCTTCCGCCTCTCGAACATGGGCGACGAAACGAAGGAGACGATCGCCGAACTCCTCGCCGCCCTCGACGACACGCTGGAGTAGGTTTCCGCGCACCTCCGCCGTGGATTCGATCACCCAAGCCGCCCTCGGCGCCGCTGTGGCCGAGGCGGGCATGGGACGCCGCATCGGAAACAAGGCCATCGTCTGGGGAGCCGCGCTCGGCACGCTCCCCGACCTCGACATCATCGCCTACCCGTGGCTCGACCACATCGAGCGCCTCGAGTGGCACCGCGGTTGGTCGCATTCGTTGTTCCTGCTGGTGCTCGCCTCGCCGTTGATCGGTTGGCTCGTCGCCCGCATCCACCACGGCAAGGTTTCCATCGCGCGGGCGGCATGGACCGTTTTCGCCATCCTCGCCACACATGTGCTCATCGACGTGTTCACCGTTTATGGAACCATGGTCTTCGCGCCCTTCAGCGATTACCGGGCGGGGCTGGACAATCTTTTCATCATCGATCCGCTGTTCACCGCCCCGCTTTTGCTCGGCCTCGCCGTCGCCCTGTTCTGCCGATCCGATGCCCGCTGGCGTCAACGCGCGAACTCCGCCGGCTTGGTTCTCGCCTCGATCTACGCCGCATGGAGCCTGGGGGCGAAAGCTCTCGCCGAATCCCGCATCCGCGAAAATCTCGCCGCCGCAGGCATCGAGCACCGCCGTCTCGTTTCGAATCCCACGCCGTTTAACACGCTCCTCTGGCGCGGTCTCGCCGAGCGGGACCAGGATTTCGTCATCACCTACCACTCGCTTCTCAACCCCGACGCCCCGCCCTCGTTCGACATCATCCCGAAACACCACGAAGCCCTCGCCTCCATCGCCGACTCGCGCGAAGCCGCGCGCCTCGCCTGGTTCTCGGACGGATTTTTCAGCGTCCGCCAAACCAACCGGGGCTGGCTCGTGAGCGATTGGCGATTCGGCGAATGGCGCACCGCCGACGCACCCCTCTCCGAATCCAACCCGCCCGTCTCGATTTTTTCGTGGCTGCTGGAACCCGACGGCGACTCGGTGAAACTCACCCCGCTGCGCGCGAGGGTGGATTTCCCCTCCCAGCTCCGCCGCCTGAGGGAGCGACTGTTGCCGGAACAATAACTCGTCCAGCCGCCGAAACCGCTTCGCGCAGGAGGAACCTGCTTGTCAGGTCCGGAATCGTCGTGTTTGCCCGGGCCGCACCGGTCCTGACAAGCCACAGCCATCCCCTGGGGCATCGAAACAGAGCGAAGAGTTTGATTTCAAACCGGTGCGTGGAGGGCTGAATCCAGAAGTGCTTTAAGAACTCAAACCGTAGACGGCATTTCGAGGCGGTCCGGCGGCCTCGGTGCTTGGCCCTCCCCATGCGCGAAGCCGCCGATTCGATGGTCGTGAAGACGAGGGAGGAGGGTTTTGCGCAAACGGTGGAGAAGCCCCTCGGCGCGATTGGCCCCCGACGTAACCCTGGCGAGAGATTTCCGGGGTGCTCGAACACGGACCAGGAGAGGCGTCCGGCGGGCTGGCCGCTACGGTGTCTTCCGGGACGGGAAAAGCCATTGCGCCTCGAAGGCGAAGCGCCACGAATCTCCAAGACACAATTAAAATCACCGATCGGTGAATATAATTGTCAAAAAAAACCGACAGCCGAGCCCAGGGTTTTGATCGGGGAGGATCTCGAGGAAGTAGTATTTATCAGGGTTTTGTGCTGCGGGTTTGGTTTTGAAACTGCGGAAATCGGGTGATCGGCGATGTAGGGGTTGGTAAAATTTTGACAATTATTTTCACCGATCGGTGAAAATAATTGTTGGAATGATGGCGGTAGCGGGTGGTGGTTGCGGGGGGGGGGTGGCCGGGCCCTGGCAGGGCTGGTTTCCGGGCTTTGGTTGAAAATTCCACGGGGCATTCGTGTGCGACCCGCGTGTCCCGCCAAGAAAGGGCCACGCGGGGGTTCTTGAAGCGCTTTCCGATTCAGCCCGACCCTCCTCCACACACGAAAACAAGGCCGGCAGCCCGTTTTGTTTCCCCACGGGATCGCCGTGCGACAA
>CAZVPK010000146.1:0-6610 GCA_964628505.1 uncultured Chthoniobacter sp. | reverse complement strand
CGTAGCCGGCCTCGGTGATGGAGGTGGCGTCCGCGATGGCAAAGGGGACGTCGAGGACCTGTGCGAGCGTGCGGGCGAGGAGGGTTTTTCCCGAGCCGGTTGGGCCGAGGAGCAGGATGTTGCTTTTCTCGATCTCGACATCGTCGAGCGCTTCGAGGCGCGCGAGGCCGGAGGATGGGGGCGCGAGGCGCTTGTAGTGGTTGTGGACCGCGACGGAGAGAACCTTCTTGGCGGTGTCCTGCCCGATGACGTGTTGATCGAGGAGTTTCTTGATCTCGGCGGGCTTGGGAACGCGGAAGGAGGGTTTGGTTTTCCGGCTCTCGTCCTTGAATTCCTTCTCCAGAATGCCGCGGCAAATCGTGATGCAGCTGTCGCAAATGTAAACGCCCGGCCCGGCGATGAGCTTGCGGACTTCGGCTTGGCTCTTTCCGCAGAAGGAGCACATCGTGAGGTTGTTTGCGCGGGCCATTTCGGCGGGGCCTTTTAGTCGGAGGATTTTTCGGACGACTTCTCGGCCGCCTTGACGGCTTCGGGGAGGTCCTTGCGGGACTTCACGACCTCGTCCACGAGGCCGTAATTCTTGGCTTCGTCGGCCGTCATGTAGTAGTCGCGGTCGGCATCCTTCTCCACGGTTTCGACTGGTTGGCCGGTGTGGTGGGAGATGATGCGGTTGAGGCGTTTTTTGAGTTTGAACATGAACTCCACCTGACGCTCGACGTCGCTGGCCTGGCCGCGCGCGCCGCCGGAGACCTGGTGGATCATGATGTCGGAATTCGGGAGGGCGTAGCGTTTGCCCTTGGTGCCGGCGCAGAGGAGAACGGCTCCCATGCTGGCGGCGAGGCCCATGCAGTAGGTGTTCACGTCGCAGGTGACGAATTGCATGGTGTCGTAGATCGCGAGGCCGGCGGTGACGGATCCGCCGGGCGAGTTGATGTAGATGTTGATGTCTTTTTTGGCGTCCTCC
Organism: uncultured Chthoniobacter sp.; assembly: GCA_964628505.1. Classification (GTDB taxonomy): domain Bacteria; phylum Verrucomicrobiota; class Verrucomicrobiia; order Chthoniobacterales; family Terrimicrobiaceae; genus UBA967. The sequence goes on along the minus strand of CAZVPK010000146.1, from coordinate 5,646 downwards.
ATTTGAAGGAAGAGCATCTGGGCGATGACGAGATTGGCGACGTTGTCGTCAATCGGCGTGCCGATAAAAATGATGCGGTCCTTGAGGAGGCGGGAGTAGATGTCGTAGCTGCGTTCTCCGCGGCCGGTTTGTTCGACGACGATTGGGACTAGCATGGAAAGGAAAGGTCAGGTTGTGGCGTGTTGCGCGGATTTTTCAGGTTCCGCAAGCTCGGTGACGGTAGCATTGGAGACCACATAATCAAGGGCCTTGGTGATGCGGATTTGTTCGCGGAGGCGGCCGATTCCCGCGCCGCGGGCGAGGTCCTTGGCGAGCTTCTTGATGGGGATCTCGTGGCGTTGCGCCATCTCGAAGAGGGCCTGGTAGAGCTCGGCCTCGGTCTCTTCGATGTTCTCCTCCTTGGCAATGCGCAGCAGGAGGAAATTGGCGCGGACGCGCTCGCGGGCTCCCTCGGTGGCGCTGGCGATGATTTGCTCGGTGTTCGATTTGATGTCTTCGTCGCTGAGGCCGCGGGCCTGGGATTCGGCGACGATGTCCTTGAGAATCGAGCCGGTTTCCGCGGCGACGGTTTCCTCGGGGAGTTCGCAGGTGAAAAGCGAAAGGAGTTTTTTGACGGCCGCGTTGCGCTTGGCGTTGTCGAACTGGAAGTCGGACGATTCCTGTTGGCGGTCGCGGATTTTTTGTTTGAGGGATTCGAGCGTCGAGCCGGGTTCGATCTTGTCGGCGAGGGCGTCGTCGAGCGGCGGCATGCGGCGCACGTTGATGCCGTGGAGGGTGACGGAGTAGGTGATTTGTTTCGCTTGGATTTCGGCGACGGGAAAGTTGGCGGGGACGTCGAGGGTGATGGTGCGTTGTTCGTCGATGGCCATTCCCTCGATGGCCTTGGCGAAGCCGGGAACGAGCGTGCCCTCGCTCATGAGGAGCCAGGCGTTGCGGCGACCGCCGAGTTGAGCCGGGGCGTTGGGAGCGATTTCGGCGAGGGGTTTTCCATCCACGGAAGCCTCGTAGGTCGCCACGGCGAAATCGTCCATCGCGAGCGGCCGGTCGGTGACCGGATCGAAAGTCGAGTGGGGCTCGCGGAGGTATTCGAGGAGTTGGTCCACGTCGGCCTCGGTGACGACGCGGCGGGGGACTTCGAGTTGGAGGTTTTTGTAATCGGGGAGATCGAAATCCGGCGTGCGGATGACGACGGCGCGGATTTTCATCGTCTTGTCGGGGGCGATGGCGACGTCGGAGATTTCCTTGATCGCGTGGAGGGAGATTTTGTTTTCCTTGACGGCTTCGAGCACGCCTTCGCGGGAGAGGGAGTCGCGGACCTCGGATTCGATTTCGCGACCGTAGCGGGACTCGATCATGGACATCGGAGCCTTGCCGGGGCGGTAGCCGGGGATGCGGGCGTGTTTTTGATACTCCTTGGCGACGGAGGTCCACTCCTTCGCGACCCGGTCTGCGGGAAGTTCGATATCGAGGTTGACGATGCAGTTTGGCTGTGGATCCAGAGCGACGTTCATGATGAGCCCGCCAGAAAAGCAGATTCGTCGAGGGGGGGCAATTCGGGCGTGAAAAAAATTGGCGCGCGAGGGATCAGCGCAGACCGACCTGATCGATTTCGAGACGGAAGGATTCGGCCTTTTTGTTGGCGATCATGAAACGGACTTGGGCGACGGTTTTTCCAGGGAGGTTCGGTTGGTCGAGGCGATCGCCGCGAAAATGCGGGACCATGTCCGCGAAGGGAATCTCGAGGGTTTGCCAATCGCCGTTGGTTTGGAACTCCGCCTGATAGTAATGGCGGTCGCCGGGCGCGGCCTCGGTGAGGAGGAGGTAGCGTTTGCCGTCGCCGCGGATCCGGAGGACGAAGCGGGAGAAGCCCTGTGTGTCGATCGGATCGAAATTCCACTGGAGCGAGGAAAACCCGCCGTCGTTTTCGAGCGAGACATTGCCGGAGAACTCCGCATTTCCCTCGGGCGTGAGGCGGAAGCGGCCTTTCGAGAGACCGCCCATCACCCCGTCGTCCTCGATCGCCCAGCCATGGACGTCGGCGTCTTTCTGGAAATCGAAGAGGATTTTTTCCTCCGCGGCGAAAGTTGTAAAAACGGTCACCAGAAGAGTGGCGGGGAGGGCGAGGATTTTCATCGTGGAGTTTCTACGTTTTACATGCAGCGACGGACGCCGGGGATTTTCGCGCTTGCGAGCGCGGCACTACGGGGCTATGGGCAACAACGTCATGAAAATCCTCCCGCCGCTGCTCCTCGTTTTTTGCCTCGCTCCCTTGCAAGCACTCCTCGCCCGCGGCGGCGGAGGAGGTTTCCATGGCGGGGGAGGGGATTTCGGCGGAGGGGAATTCCGCGATGAATCCCGGATGGAGGAAAATTTCGGAGACAATGTCCAGGTCGACCGCACCGGGCAGGACAGCTTCCGCGTGGATGGATCCGACGGGAGCGCCAAAGTGGATGTGCGACCGGAGGGCGATGACACGGCCAACGTGAATGTGCGCACCGCCGACGGGAGGGACTACGATGCCAACGTCGAAGGTCCCGACGGTTTCCGCTCGGGATACATTTGGCGGAACGGAGGGTATGTTTCCGTGGATTGCGATCCGTATGTCGCCTATGCCGCGCCATTCGGATTCTGGGCGGGATGGAGCGTGATCACCCAGCCGGAGTTTGTTCAATATCCTGTTTACGCGAGCTACCCGGTCCAGACCGCCGTGCAGGTCGCGCTGCAAAAACTCGGGCTCTACAGCGGTCCGATCAACGGCAACGCGGCCTCCTGCGCCGGGGCGATCGAGCAATACCAGATGCAAAACAGCATGCCGGTGACGGGAACCATCTCGCCCGAACTCCTCACCGCCCTCGGCATTCAAGCGCGCCCCTCGGGAGACTGAAGCCTGGGCCTCAGGAAATCCGGAAACGGATCTCGCGGACGCATTTTTTTCCAAACCGGTCCTGGAGTTTTCCAAGAATCCGCGACTTCCAGTTCCGCTCGAGTTCGTAGCGCACGCTGGGTTGGAGCACCTGCACGCTCAACACCCCGCCGCTCAAGCCGACCGGAGTGGCGTGGGAGGCCAAAAACTCGCCCACGATTCCGCTCCAGGCCTCCCGAACCTCCTCCTCGCCGAGACGCTCGCCGAGGCCCAGGCGCGGGAGTAGTTTTTGGAGAATATCCGCGACCGGCGCGCAACGGTCTTTTTTTGGAAGCGGCTCCTCGAGTCCGCGCCACTCCGCGAGGACCCGCGCCCTGAGATATTCCGGGGTCATCGGCTGAACGCGCCGGGAGGACTAGCCGTCGTTGCCGATCGCCTCGACGGGGCAGCCGTCCATGGCCTCCTGGCAGAGCGCCTCCTCCTCGGGGGTTTCAGGCTGTTTGAAGACGAAGCTGTGACCGCCGTCGTCGTTGCGCTTGAAGTTCGCGGGGGCGGTTTCGCGGCACAGGTCGCAATCGATGCACTGGTCATCGACGTAGAATTTTCCTGTGACGTTGTCGCTGTATTTGTTCGCTGCGTCTGCCATAAAAGCTTTTGTGAATCGGGTCCGCAAAATCCATGGCCGACGTCCGGATTGCAATTGTTTTTTGCGCCGGGACAACCCCCGCGCGATTCTTGCGGCCTGATGGAAACGTCGTTCGCGAATCTGGATTCCAAGCTCGAGCGCTGTCGCGCCATCCTTCGGGAAAGCTCTCCGCTGCTCATCGCCTATTCGGGCGGAGTGGACAGCGCGTGCCTGCTGGCGTTGGCCCATGGGGAACTCGGTTCCGCCGCGCTGGGTGTGATCGCCGACAGTCCCAGCCTGCCGCGCGCCGCCTTGGACGAGGCGCTCCGCGTCGCGGAAAAAATCGGCGCCCGCATCGAGGTCGTCGGCACCTCGGAATTCAGCGACGAACGCTATCTCTCGAATCCGCCGAACCGCTGTTATTTTTGCAAGGCCGAGCTTTTCTCGAAAATGGAATCCCTCGCGCGCCATCGCGGGTTCCGCCACATCGCTTATGGCGAAAACGCCGACGATCCCGCCGATCTGCGCCCGGGCTCCAGGGCCGCGGCGGAATTCCGTGTCATCGCCCCCCTCAAACAGTCAGCCCTCACAAAAGCGAACATCCGCGAAATCTCGCGCCGACTCGGCCTGCCGACCCATGACGCGCCCGCGCAGCCGTGTCTTTCCTCACGCATCCCGCACGGAACGCGCGTGACGCCCGAGGCGCTGGCCCTGGTCGAGCGCGGCGAGGCGGCCCTGCGCTCGCTGGGATATCGAATTTTCCGCGTCCGCTATTTGGAGGGAACCCCGCCCTCCGCCCGGGTCCAAATCGCCCCGGAGGAAATGCCTCCCGGCGGGGATTGGAAAAAAACACTCGTCGATCTTTTGAAAAAAACCGGATTCGCCGAAGTCGAAATCGATCCCTCGGGCTACCGCGCCCCGTCCGCCGCTTGAGAAAAAATCAGGCGGGACTTCCCGGCCACAGGGAAGCGGCCGCCGCCAGGGCGCGGAGGATTTGTGACGAGACCTCCTGGGCTTGGCGAAAAAGTTCCCTCGCGAAACCCGCCCAATCCATCGCCGGTGACAGGGCCACCAGCATCGCGCAGATCAACGCGAGGTTGAGCAGATAAATCAGCACCAGCGAAAAAAACACCCCGCCGTATTCCAGATCCGGTTGGCCGCGGACGATCATCGCCACGGTGAAAGCGAGGTGGAACGCCCAGGTCGCGCCGATCCCGCCCTGGAACAGTTCCGGCCAGGCCGGGAGGCCCAGCGCCAGGCGCGCCGTGGCATACGAGCCGATCCACAACACCGTGTAGAACGGCACGAAATACGGTCCCAGCACAATGAGCGTGTTGGTTTTGTCGGTCACGATGTGTCCGCCGGTTGCCGCGACATGGAAATCGTGGACCTTGCCGCCGTGCAGCCAGACGAGCGCGGCATGCGTGAGTTCGTGCCCGATCACGTAGAGCCACACGAGCGGCTTGATGGAAAAATACGCGCCCACGCCGAGCGCCGCTCCCCCGGCGAACCAGAGAAATTCGGGGCTCCCGAGCAGCTCCCCGCTTCCCGCGGTCCGCGCCAGCGTGTGAAAAAACGCCAGCGTCAGCACCCAACCCGGCAGAAGAAGAAACGCGCCGGCCAGAAATTTCACCCACTTCTTCGGAACGTGTCCCGGCTCGACTCCGGTGAGCGTGGTGTAGAGCGAGCGCGTGGGTTTCGAACGCCGGGGCTTCGAAGGCATGACGCAATCAATCAAAGGCCGCTCTCCGCCTCACGGCAAAAAAACTCCGCCGCCGGTCGGTCGCGCGGCGGCGTCGGGAAATTCCCGCTGCGGAAGAAAATTACTTCGCGGCCTTCGCGCCGGCGAGGGCCTTGGCGAGGCGGCTCTTGCGGCGGTTGGCGACGTTGCGATGGATGATTCCGCGCTTGGCCGCCTTGTCGAGGGCCGAGGAGAGCGCGTCGAATTCGGCCTTGGAGGCCGCGGCGTCGCCGCCCGCGAGGGTGGCGCGGAGTTTTTTCTGGCGCGACTTGATCGCCGTGGTGACGGACGCGTTGCGGGCGCGGCGCTTCAAGCTTTGGCGCGCGCTTTTTTCGGAGGATTTGATGTTGGCCATGGAATGTTGGTGCCAGAGGGGAGAATCGAACTCCCGACCAAGGGCTTATGAGTCCCCTGCTC